>NZ_BAAIGC010000032.1:0-59608 GCF_054653495.1 Nocardioides sp. AN3 | reverse complement strand
CAGGGCCATCCCGTAAGGGATGGCCCTGCTGCTATTTGTGGGCCATCTATCTCCGTGTGTGCTCATTCGTTGTCGAGCGATCGCATCACGACGCCGACATGCGGCTTCGGCTGGAACGATGTCGCCTTCTCGGGGAGGAGTCGCCCCGCGCGCGCGGCGCGCAGGACCTGCTCGAAGGTCGGCGGTGGCAGCAGAAGAGCGGTGCCCCCGCGCCGTCGTGCGGTGGCGACGGCATCGTCGGGGTCCGGGTGGTGGCTAACGCTGCGGGGACCGCGGGGCAGGGAGGGCAGGAGCACGTCGTGGACGAGCTCCACGATGGTGCTCGGCGGACTCGGCACGTGGGTGAGGGCCCACCGTCGTCCGTCGCTGAGGGCGATGGTCGTCGGGTCCAGATCGGCGGTCGTCGCGGCCGGTCGGAACTCGACCGGAAGTGCGAGCGCGCGCAGGGCCACGAGGGCGTCATCGAGTCGGACTCCGGCGAGCGCTCGGTGGATCGCGTGCAGGCGGAGGGGCGTGTCTCCGTGGTCGACGAGCATGGCGAGCCCGGCATCAGCCGGGGTCCCCGGGCACCGCGCCTGCATGCGCAGGTAGGCGGCGTACCGGTGGTGCCCGTCGGCGATGAGCGCCTGGGTGCCGGCCAGCGCCTCCTGGATGGTCGTGATCTCCTCCGCCGTCCGCATGGCCCAGAGCCGGTGGCGCTGCCCGCCGGCGTCCTCGAACTGTCGCACCGGCGCTGTCTGCGCCAGCGCCGTCAGCTGCGTCCGCAGGGCCGGTGTGCCGCGGTGGACGAGGAGGATGGGGGCGGGGTTGAGCCGCATCTCCTCCATCCGGTCGGCGAGCTCGTCGGCCTGAGCGGGGTGGATGCCCTCATGGGGGAGCACGACACTGTCGGCCCGGCTCGTCGCGCGTCGGGCGAGCTCGAGCGCGCCGACGAGGCCACGCACGGTCTGGGTGCCGGAGGTGTACTCGTGGAGATACAGCGCGGTGTGGGAGTCGGTGTGGATCCGTCCCCGTTGCTCCCATTGCTGCAGGCGTGCTGCCACCGAGCGGAAGGGCCTCGCGAAGAGGCGTCCCGAGGCCGGGTCGCCGATGCGTGAGGGCTGCAGCAGCTGGGCCCGAAAGGGCCGGAGCCTCAGTGGACGGGCGACGTACGGCGGAGAGACCACGTCGCCGGCATCCATCCCGTCATGCTAGTGACGCCGTGAGCGCGAACGTCGGCACACTAGTGTGGCGGGCATGTTGGGCACATCCGACCGGCCGCTGTCCGAGGGCTACGACCTCGCCATGCTGGACCTCGACGGCGTCGTCTACGTGGGTGGCCATGCCGTGCCCGGCGCGGCCGAGCACCTCGCGCAGGTCCGTGAGAAGGGTATCCGCCTGGCCTTCATCACCAACAACGCCTCGCGCCCACCCGCCTCGGTCGCGGCTCATCTGACGGAGCTCGGTGTGCCTGCGCGGTCGGCCGACGTGGTCACCTCCGCGCAGGCCGCGGCGCGGGTCCTGCGCGACAAGCTCGGTCCGGGCGCGAGGGTCGCCGCCTTGGGCGGCGCCGGGCTCCTCGAGGCCCTGAGCGCGGAGGACCTCGCGCCGGTCGGGGTCGAGGAGGAGGCCGACGCGGCGGCGACCGGCTACGGCCCGGACGTGTCGTGGCACCAGATCATGCGCCTCGCCGTCCGGATCCGTGACGGCCTGTGGTGGGTGGCGAGCAACAGCGACATGACGATCCCCACGCCGTACGGCACGGCCCCCGGCCACGGCGTGCTCGTCGACATGCTCCGCCGGTTCACGCAGGTCGAGCCGGTGATCGCCGGCAAGCCGGCACGGCCGCTGCTGGACGAGACGGCACGCCGCGTCGGCGGCGACCGTCCGCTCATGGTCGGCGACCGGCTCGACACGGACATCGCCGGCGCCCACAACGCCGGTGTCGACTCCCTGCTCGTGCTGACCGGCGTCACGGGGCTCGCGGAGCTGGTGGAGGCATCGCCGGACCTGCGCCCGACGTACCTCTCCGCGGATCTCCGGGGGCTCCTCGAACCGCACCCGTCGGTCGCCCTCGACCAAGGCGGCACGAGCTCGGTCGGCGGCTGGGACGCCGTGACAGATGACGGGGGAGTCGTGACAGTGTCCGGAAGTGGTGCGACCGACGACTGGTGGCGCGCCGTCGCCGTCGCCGCGTGGTCGTGGCTCGACACGTCGGGGTCGCCTGCGGTCGTCAGCGACCTGACCCCTCCCCGCTAGCCTGTCACGCATGAGCGAGGACCAGACCTACGAGGGCTCCGCGTCGGACCGCACCGGCGTCCCCGCTGTCGACGCCGTCGTCGACGAGGTCGATCGCGTCGCGGAGCTGCCGGTCGAGGAGCATGTCGCTGTCTTCGAGCGTGCCCACGAGGAGCTCCGTCGCGCCCTCGACCACCAGGCCGACGACTCCCCCGAGTCCTTCTGACGGGGGACGAGCTGTGCCACCGCGTCGCCTCCGACTCGACGCCGAGCTCGTCCGGCGACACCTCGCACGCTCACGGGAGCAGGCCAGCGAGCTCATCGCCGCGGGTCGCGTGAGGGTCAGCGGTGCCGTCGCGACGAAGCCCGCGACCGGCGTGACCACGGATGTGCCGATCGTCGTCAAGGACGACCCCCTGACGCCCGACTACGTCTCGCGTGGGGCGCACAAGCTCGCCGGCGCTCTCGCCGCCTTCGCTCCCCTCGGCCTCTCGGTCGCCGGCAGGCGCTGCCTCGATGCCGGCGCCTCGACCGGCGGCTTCACCGATGTCCTGCTGCGCCGGGGTGCCGCCGAGGTCGTGGCGGTCGACGTCGGGTACGGCCAGCTGGCGTGGAAGCTCCAGCAGGACGACCGCGTCCACGTGCACGACCGCACCAACGTGCGCGACCTGGAGCCCGACCTCATCGGTGGCCCGGTCGACGTGGTGGTCGGCGACCTCTCCTTCATCTCGCTCACGCTCGTCCTCGAGCCGCTGCTGCGGGTCACGGCTCCCGACGGCGACCTGGCCCTGATGGTCAAGCCCCAGTTCGAGGTGGGCAAGGACCGCGTCGGCAAGGGCGGCGTGGTGCGGGACTCCGCCCTGCGCGCCGAGGCCGTCAACACGGTGGCGGCCGCAGCCGCGGCCCGCGGCTGGGGTGCCCGAGCCGTCACCACCTCGCCGCTGCCGGGGCCGTCCGGCAACGTGGAGTTCTTCCTGTGGCTGCGTCGCGGCGAGCCCACGATCGACGCAGACGCGATCGCGCAGGCCGTGCACGACAAGGTGGGGCTGAGCGACGCGAGCGCCACCGCCTCCTTCGACGCGTCGGCCGGAGATGAGAGGCTGGAGCCGTGACCGACCCGACGCCTCCGCCCGAGGTGCGCCGCATCTTGATGCTCACCCACACCGGTCGGGCCGAGGCGCGAGACGTCGCAACCGCGTTCTGCAAGGCGCTCGTGAGTCATGGACTCATCGTGCGGCTGCCACCGGACGAGGCAGCGGAGCTGGGGGTCCATGCGTCGATCACCGAGGGAGTGGAGCTGGCGCCGCCGGACGGCGATCCGACCGAGGGCTGCGAGCTCGTCCTGGTGATCGGTGGCGACGGCACGATCCTGCGCGCGGCCGAGGTGACGCACGCGAGCGGGACGCCCGTGCTGGGTGTCAACCTCGGACACGTGGGGTTCCTCGCGGAGGCCGAGCATGACGACGTCGAGTCGACCATCGACGCCGTGGTCCATCGTCGCTACGTGGCCGAGGACCGACTGACCCTCGACGTGCGGGTCTACACCGACGGCGAGGAGGTCTTCCGCACGTTCGCCGTCAACGAGGCCAGCGTCGAGAAGGCGTCGCGCGAGCGCATGATCGAGGTCATCATCGAGGTCGATGACCGGCCACTGTCCCGGTTCGGCTGCGACGGGGTGGTCTGTGCGACCCCGACTGGCTCGACGGCGTACAACTTCAGTGCCGGGGGCCCGATCGTGTGGCCCGGCGTGGAGGCGCTCCTGATGGTCCCGATCAGTGCCCATGCACTCTTCGCGCGCCCGCTGGTCGTCGCCCCGACGTCCGAGCTCGCGGTCGAGGTGATCCGGCGCACGGACGGCGCGGGGGTGCTGTGGTGCGACGGACGGCGCGCCGTCGACCTGCCGCCGGGTGCGCGGATCGAGGTGACGCGGGGCGAGAAGCCGGTGCGACTGGTGCGACTGCACGAGGCACCCTTCACCGATCGGCTGGTCGCCAAGTTCGACCTGCCCGTCCACGGCTGGCGCGGTGCGGCGGAGAGGCTGCGGAGGGAGCGAGGCGATGCTTGAGGAGATCAGGATCTCCTCCCTGGGGGTGATAGAGGACTCCACCCTCGAGCTCGGACCCGGCCTCACGGTCATCAGTGGAGAGACCGGCGCTGGCAAGACGATGATCGTCACCGCCCTGGGCCTTCTGCTCGGTGGCCGCGCCGACTCCGGGTCGGTGCGCAGCGGCGCGCGGGCCGCACGCGTCGAGGGCATCGTGGACGCGAGCGGTCTGCCCGACTTCGCCCGGGCGGTCGACGGTGCGGGCGGTGAGGTCGAGGACGGTCGCGTCGTCATCGCGCGCAGCGTCGCGGCACCGACGTCGTCGGGCCCGGGGCGGTCTCGCGCGTTCGTCGGCGGGGCGGCCGTCCCGATCACGACGCTGGCCGAGGTGGCGGAGCCGCTCGTTGCGGTCCACGGCCAGTCCGACCAGCACCGGCTGCTGCGCCCGCGCGCCCAGCGCGACGCCCTCGACCGGTTCGGCGGAGCGCCGGTCGAGGAGGAGCTCACGCGCTACCGCACGCTCCACCGGCGGCTGCAGCAGGTGGAGGCGGAGCTCGACGAGGTCACCACGTCGCAGCGGGAGCGGGCGCGCGAGGCCGATCTCCTCCGCTTCGGGCTGGCCGAGATCGAGGCGGTCGACCCGCAGCCGGGGGAGGACGACGCCCTCGCCGCGGAGGAGTCCCGGCTGGGGTTCGCGGACACCCTGCGTGGCGCCGCCGAGCAGGCCCGTGAGGCGCTCTCCAGCGAGGACGGCGCCCCGGACGCACTCGCCGCGGTCAGCGCCGCTCGGTCGCTGCTCGACGGCGTCCGCGACCACGACGCCGAGGCGGCGGAGCTGGCCCAGCGCGTCGCGGAGATCAGCTATCTGCTCTCCGACGCGGCCGCCGACGTGGCGTCCTATGCCGATCGCATCGAGACCGACCCCGCTCGCCTTGCCGGCGTCTCCGAGCGGAGGGCCGCCCTGACCGCATTGACGAGGAAGTACGGCGAGACCATCGACGAGGTGCTCGCCTGGTCGGCTGCCTCGGCCACCCGACTCCTCGAGCTCGACGGCACCGACGAGCGGATCGAGGAGCTGCGCGCCGAGCGCCTCAGCCTCCGCGACCAGCTGGCGAGCTCCGCGGCCCAGCTGTCCCGCCTCAGGGGCGAGGCAGCGGAGCGTCTGGCCGCCGAGGTCACGGCCGAGCTGACGCGTCTGGCGATGCCGCACGCACGGCTGACGGTCGACGTCCGGCAGCTGGAGGTGCCTGCGGCCGACCCCAGCGAGCCACGGGCGCCCCTCGATGTCGGAGGACGGTGGCTGCGATTCGGCAGCTCGGGCGTCGACGAGGTGGAGCTCCTCCTCGCGGCGAACACCGGCTCCGACCCGCGCCCGCTCGACAAGGGCGCCTCGGGCGGCGAGCTCTCCAGGGTGATGCTCGCCCTCGAGGTCGCCCTCGCCGGCACGAGCCCCGTGCCGACCTTCGTCTTCGATGAGGTCGACGCCGGCGTCGGCGGCGCCGCCGCGGTCGAGGTCGGCCGGCGACTCGCGCAGCTGGCGCGCTCCGCCCAGGTCCTCGTCGTCACGCACCTGCCGCAGGTGGCGGCGTACGCCGACCAGCACGTCGTCGTCGAGAAGTCCAGCGACGGGAGCGTCACGAGCTCCGGGCTGACGCTGCTCGACGACGCAGGGCGGGAACGGGAGCTCTCCCGCATGCTCGCCGGCATGAGCGACTCCGACACCGCTCTCGCCCACGCCCGCGAGCTGTTGGAGGTGGCGCGCTCGGCCCGCTGACACGCCGAGGAGCGGCTGCCGGATCGGGCCTGCGCCGGATGTGAGGATGAAGAGGTCATGAGACTTCCCATTCGCTCCAGCACCGCCACGGACGTCGACACCGGCCTGCGGGGCGCCGTCCGCACGGGTCGACCGACGCGCAGCCTCCTCCCGCGTCTCGAGCCGGGTGACATCGCCGTCATCGACCACGTCGACCTCGACCAGGCGACCGCCCGTGCACTCGTCGACACCCGTGTCGCGGCGGTCGTCAACGCTCAGCCCATGATCTCCGGGCGCTACGCCAACCTCGGGCCGGAGCTCCTCGCCGAGGCAGGGATCGTGCTCGTCGAAGGCATCGGCGGCTCCGCGTTCGCCCGGCTCGCCGAGACCGACGAGATCACGATCCGCGACGGGGGTCTCTACGAGGACGGACACCTGGTGGTGCAGGGACGTGCCCTCGAGCTGGACGACGTCCGCCTGGCGATGGCGGAGGCGCGCGCCGGACTGGCGGCGCAGCTGGAGACCTTCACCCACAACAGCACCGAGCTCCTGCGCCGCGAGCTCGACGTCCTGGTCAACGGGTCCGGCATCCCCATGCTGCACACGCCCCTGGACGAGCGCTCCGTCGTGGTCGTCGCCCAGGCGCGCCCGGGCGACCTCGCCCGGATCAAGCGCTTCGTGCGCGAGAGGCGCCCGGTCGTCGTGGCCGTCGACGAGGCGGCCGCCAAGGTCCGCAAGATCGGCATCAAGCCCGAGATCGTGGTGCTGTCGGGCTCCGAGTCGCTGCCCGAGGCCAAGGTCCTGCGCGGCGCGCGCGACGTGGTCGTCGTGCAGCGGGCCGACGCCGTCCCCGGCGTCACCGAAGGCCTCGCGCGGATGGGCATCGCCCCCCATGTCGTCGGCACGACGATCTCGACCGAGGATGCGGCGCTGCTGGTGACCAACTCCGGACGGCCGAGCCTGGTCGTCGGGGTCGGCCTCACGGCCACCCTCGAGGACTTCCTCGACCGGCGTCGCTCCGGGCTGGCCGGCAGCTACCTCACCAGGCTCGTGCTCGGGCCCCGGCTGGTCGACGCCGAGGCGCTTCCGGTGCTCTACACCGGGCGCGTGCGGCCCTGGCATGTCGGCATGTCGGTCCTGCTCGGCCTGGCGGCGGTGGGCGCCTCGATCGCGACGACGGCCGTCGGCCAGGACTGGGTCCAGCAGTTGCAGGGGCTCCTGCGATGAGGCGCCTCGTCCCGCTGCTGTGCGTGCTCTTCGCGCTGGCCGCCGGCGTCGCGCTCGGCGCCGGTCCGCTCGACGACAACCGCGGCGACGCCGCGCCGAGCAAGGGCGCGTCCGCCCGGAGGCCTCCCGCCTTCGACGAGACCTTCGCGGGCACGGTGGCGCCCACGCTCTACGCGCAGCGACTCGCCAAGCAGAGCGTGGCCGTGGTGACGATGCCCGGTGCCGCGCCGGCCATCGTCAAGGCCCTCGTCGACCAGATCGTCGCAGCGGGCGGCGCCGTGACGACCCGCACCGAGGTGACCGACGCGCTGACCGCCCCCGGCCAGAAGACGCTCGTCGACACCATGGGCAGCCAGCTCGCGGCGCAGCTCCAGAAGCAGCTGCCCGCGCTGGCCGATCCGTCGGTGTCGACGTACCCTCGCATGGGCCGCCTCCTCGGCCTGGCGGTGGCCACCAACGGCCCGCCCGTGGCTGCCGGTGCGCCGGCGAGCACGGTGCGCGAGAGTCTCAAGGCGGCCAGGCTGACGCGCGGCCTCGGCGGCGCCACCGCTGACGCCCCCCTGGCGCCCCTGGTCCTGATCGTCGCGGGCAACAACCTCGACGACGCGATCATGAACGGCCTCGCGCAGGGCATCGCGGGCCAGGCGCACGGCGTCGTCGTGGCGGGACGCACCCGCAGCGAGGACCTCGCCTCCCTGCGCGATCGCAAGGCGCCCGTCGCGACCGTCGACGGGGTCGAGACGGCAGCGGGTCGGGTCGCCACCGTGCTGGCCATCATCCATCAGGTCACGGGCGGCGGCGGGAGCTTCGGCGCGTCCGGAATCGATGGTCCCCTTCCGCTGGGATAGGATCGAGGTCCATGAAGTCGGGCGCCCAGACCAAGCATGTTTTCGTCACCGGAGGCGTCGCCTCCTCCCTCGGGAAGGGCTTGACGGCCTCCAGCCTCGGTCGGCTGCTCCGCTCCCGCGGGCTCACCGTGACGATGCAGAAGCTCGACCCCTATCTCAACGTCGACCCGGGCACGATGAACCCGTTCCAGCACGGCGAGGTCTTCGTCACCAATGACGGCGCCGAGACCGATCTGGACGTCGGCCACTACGAGCGGTTCCTCGACACCGACCTGGGCGGCAGCGCCAACGTCACCACCGGGCAGGTCTACTCCAACGTCATCGCCAAGGAGCGGCGCGGCGACTACCTGGGTGAGACGGTCCAGGTCATCCCGCACATCACCAACGAGATCGTCGACCGGATCCTGGCGATGCACGGTGACGGCGTCGACGTGGTCATCACCGAGATCGGCGGCACCGTCGGTGACATCGAGTCGCTGCCGTTCCTCGAGGCTGCCCGCCAGGTCCGACAGAAGATCGGCCGTGACAACGTCTTCTTCGTCCACGTCTCGCTCGTGCCCTACATCGGGCCCTCCAAGGAGCTCAAGACGAAGCCGACGCAGCACTCCGTCGCCGCGCTGCGCCAGATCGGCCTCCAGCCCGACGCGGTGGTCTGCCGGGCCGACCGCGAGCTGCCGCAGAGCATCAAGTCCAAGATCGCGCTGATGTGCGACGTCGACGAGGAGGCCGTGGTCACGGCCGCGGACGCGCCGAGCATCTACGACATCCCCAAGGTGCTCCATCGCGAGGGCCTCGACGCCTACGTCGTGCGCAAGCTCGGCCTGCCGTTCCGTGACGTCGACTGGACGGTCTGGGACGACCTGCTCCGCCGGGTGCACCACCCCAAGGAGGAGGTGACGGTCGCGCTCGTCGGCAAGTACGTCGACCTGCCCGACGCCTACCTCTCGGTCGCCGAGGCTCTGCGGGCGGGCGGCTTCGCGCACGAGGCCAAGGTCGAGATCCGCTGGATCGCGTCGGATGAGTGCGAGACGCCCTCCGGCGCGCAGCGACACCTCCACGACGTCGACGCCGTGCTGGTGCCCGGCGGCTTCGGGATCCGCGGTCTCGAGGGCAAGCTGGGGGCGCTGACCTACGCCCGCACCCACGGCATCCCGACGCTGGGCATCTGCCTCGGGCTGCAGTGCATGGTGATCGAGTACTCCCGCCAGGTGCTCGGCCTGGAGAAGGCCGGCTCGACCGAGTTCGATCCCGACACGCCCGAGCCGGTGATCGCCACGATCGCCGAGCAGCTCGCCTTCGTCGAGGGCGCGGGCGACCTGGGCGGGACGATGCGACTGGGCCTCTACCCGGCGGAGCTCAAGCCCGGCTCGATCGCGCGTGAGGTCTACGGGGCGTCCGAGATCCAGGAGCGGCACCGGCACCGCTACGAGGTCAACAACGCCTACCGTGAGCAGCTGGAGGAGGCGGGCATGGTGTTCTCCGGCACCTCGCCCGACAACAACCTGGTCGAGTTCGTCGAGCTGCCCCGCGACGTGCACCCCTACTACGTCGCGACGCAGGCCCACCCGGAGCTGCGGTCGCGGCCCACGAAGGCGCACCCGCTGTTCCGTGGCCTTGTCGGCGCAGCCATCAAGCGGCAGAAGGAGCAGCGCTTCCCGATCGACGAGTCGAAGCTGCACCGCGAGCCCGGCCGCGATGCCGTGGTCGAGTGACGGGTGAGGTGACCCGCCTCCAGGATGTCGAGGAGTCCTGGCCCGTCGTCGCCTCGACGGATCTGCACCGCGACGACTGGATCCTGGCCCTGCGCGCCGACCTGGTGAGGTCGCCGACCCATCCCGACGGTGAGCCCTTCCGCCGGCTGGTGCTCGAGCACCCGGGCGCCGCAGTCGTCCTGGCGGTCGACGACGACGAGCAGGTCGTGTGCGTCTCGCAGTATCGCCACGCGGGGCAGCGTCGGTTCGTCGAGCTGCCCGCCGGTCTCTGCGACACCGACGGGGAGGACCCCCTCGAGGTCGCCAAGCGAGAGCTGCGCGAGGAGGCGCTGGTGGGCGCCGAGGAGTGGACGCACCTCACCTCGGCGTACTCCTCGCCTGGGATCTCGTCCGAGGTGGTCCACTACTACCTCGCTCGTGGGTTGAGCGAGGTGGACCGAGGGGCGTTCGAGCTGGTGCACGAGGAGGCGGACATGGAGGTCTTCCGTGTTCCGTTCGCCGATCTGCTCGAGGCCGTCCGCGCCGGGCGGGTCACCGACACGCCGGTCATCGTCGCCGTCCTGATGGCACACGGGCGCGGCCTCGTGGGCGCGAGGTCATGACGAGCCGATGAGCGAGGCGGTGAGTGGCGCGGCCGTGGGCGCTGCGACCGGCGCTGCGACCGGGGCTGTGACCGAGGCGAGCCCGATCAGCCGCGCCGTGCGCGCCTACCTCGACCACCTGACGGTCGAGCGGGGCGCGGCGGTGAACACGCTGGCCTCCTACCGTCGCGACCTGCGCCGCTACCAGCAGTTCCTGGCGACGCAGGGGGTCACCGGGCTCGACGAGGTCTCCGAGGGCACGGTGACGCAGTTCCTGGCCACCCTTCGGGAGGGTGACCCGGACCATCCGCCCCTGGGTGCCAGCTCGGCCGCCCGGACGGTGGTCGCCGTGCGTGGCTTCCACCGGTTCGCCGCAGCCGACGGGCTCGCGCAGGCCGACCCCGCTGCCGGCGTACGTCCTCCTCGGCCTCCGAAGCGGCTGCCGAAGGCCCTGCCCCTCGCGGACGTCGAGGCGATCCTCGAGACAGCGGGGGCGCCCGGCACGACGCTGGCGCTGCGCGATCGCGCCCTTCTCGAGGTCCTCTACGGGACCGGTGCGCGCATCTCCGAGGCGGTGGGACTCGACGTCGACGACGTCGACTGGGGCCCGACGGGCGCCGACGGCACCGTGCTCCTACGCGGCAAGGGGGGCAAGGAGCGACTGGTGCCGCTCGGGTCCTTCGCACGCTCGGCGGTGGAGGCCTACCTCGTGCGAGGTCGTCCGGAGCTCGCCAGCGCCGGAGGCGGCTCGGGCGGAGCGCTGTTCCTCAACTCGCGCGGCGGACGGCTCTCGCGGCAGTCGGCATGGACGGTGCTGGTGCGGACGGCCGAGCGAGCGGGGGTCACTCAGGACGTGTCCCCCCACACCCTGAGGCACTCCTTCGCGACGCACCTGCTCGACGGCGGTGCCGACGTGCGCGTGGTCCAAGAGCTCCTCGGCCACGCCTCGGTCACCACGACCCAGATCTACACCCTCGTCACGGTCGACAACCTGCGTGAGGTGTTCGCCGCGGCCCATCCCCGAGCTCGCTGAGGCTCCCCACGCGGCTCCGGGCGCGGGTCGGGCCCGCGGGCGCGGTCTCAGGTCCAGCGCACCGCCCGTGCGTGCTGGAAGATCAGGTTGGTCTCGGTGAGGGCGACGTCGGGGTTGCTCGAGAGGTGCTCGATCACGAAGGCGTTGAGGCCGTCCGTGCCCGCGGCCGCCACGTGCACGAAGAAGTCATGGCCGCCGCCCAGCAGGAAGACGTTCAGCACGCCAGGAAGGCCGGCGAGGTGCCGCATGAAGGCCTCGAGCCGTGCCCGCGCGTGGCCGTGCATCCTGACCGCGATCATCGCCTGGAGCGGGCGGCCGGCGAGGCTCGGATCGATGTCGGCGTGGAACCCGCGCACCACCCCCGACTCGCGCAGCGCCCGGATCCGACCGAGGCACGTGGACGGCGCGATCCCGGCCTTCGCTGCCAGCGCGTTGTTCGGCTGCCTCGCGTCGGCGGAGAGCTCGGCGAGCAGGATGCGGTCGATGTCGTCGAGGACCGGGGCCACCACCCCCGGGCGGTCGAGGACAGGAGCCCGAACATCGTTCGCGCGAGCACTCGACCGCGGAGCGCTGGACGAAGGATCGGCAGGCATATGACCAATCTAGCGAATCTTGTTCATGACCCTGGCGGGTGATCGAAGATCCGGCCGACAATCGTGGTCATGACGAAGATCGGCGTGCCCAAGGAAGTCAAGAACCACGAGTACCGTGTGGCGATCACGCCCATCGGCGTGCACGAGCTGGTCGCGCACGGTCACGAAGTCGTGATCGAGCGCGGGGCCGGCGTGGGATCGCAGATCCCCGACGCCGAGTTCGAGGCGGCCGGGGCCAAGATCCTCGACTCCGCCGACGAGGTGTGGGGCAGCGCCGACACGGTCTTGAAGGTCAAGGAGCCGATCGAGTCGGAGTACCACCGCCTCCGCGAGGGCCTGACCCTCTTCACCTACCTCCACCTGGCCGCGGACAAGCCGCTGACCGAGGAGCTGCTGGCCAAGAAGGTCACCGGCATCGCCTACGAGACCGTCCAGCTGCCCTCGGGCGGGCTGCCGCTGCTCTACCCGATGTCGGAGGTCGCGGGCTGCCTCGCGCCGCAGGTCGGTGCCTACAACCTGATGAAGGCCCAGGGCGGGCGCGGCGTCCTCATGGGTGGTGTCGGCGGCGTGGCGAACGCCAAGGTCGTCATCATCGGCGCCGGCGTGTCGGGTCAGAACGCCGCGAACATCGCGCTCGGCATGGGTGCTGACGTGACCCTGCTCGACACCGACCTGGACAAGCTGCGGATGTCGTTCTGGCGCTACAACAACCGCGTCCACGGCCTGGCCTCCTCCAAGCTGGCCCTGGAGCAGCAGGTGCTCGAGGCCGACCTCGTCATCGGCGCGGTGCTGATCCCGGGTGCCGCGGCGCCCAAGCTGGTCAGCAACGACCTGGTCTCGCGGATGAAGCCCGGCTCGGTGCTCGTCGACATCGCGATCGACCAGGGCGGCTGCTTCGAGGACTCCCACGCGACCACCCACGACGACCCGACGTACCAGGTGCACAACTCGACGTTCTACTGTGTGGCCAACATGCCAGGCGCCGTCCCGAACACCTCGACCTACGCCCTGACCAACGCGACGCTGCCCTACGTCGTCGCCGTGGCCGACAAGGGCTGGGCCCAGGCGTGCCGTGACGACCGCTCGCTCGCCCTGGGTCTCAACACCCACGCCGGCCAGCTCACCAACGCACCCGTCGGTGCGGCGGTCGGCATCCCGGCGACCACACTCGACGAGGTTCTCGCCTGACCTCCACCACCTCTGTTCTCTCTCCGGGGGCGGGCGCCTGGGTGCCCGCCCCCGGAGCCACGCCCGACGAGGTCTACGACGCCGTGTCCTCGTACGCCTCATCGCGCGGGCTCGCGCTCTACCCACATCAGGACGAGGCGATCATCGAGCTGCTCGGCGGCAGCAACGTCGTCCTCGCGACGCCGACCGGGTCGGGCAAGTCCCTCGTCGCCCTGGGCGCGCACGCGGCGGCCCTGGCGACTGACCGCGTCTCGTTCTACACCGCGCCCATCAAGGCGCTGGTGAGTGAGAAGTTCTTCGACCTCTGCGAGGTGCTCGGCGCCGACAACGTCGGGATGCTGACCGGGGACGCGTCCGTGAACGCCGACGCCCCGGTGATCTGCTGCACCGCCGAGGTGCTCGCCAACATCGCGCTGCGCGAGGGGGCCGCGGCCGACATCGGCCTCGTCGTCATGGACGAGTTCCACTACTACGCCGAGCCCGACCGCGGCTGGGCGTGGCAGGTGCCGCTCCTGGAGCTGCCGCAGGCGCAGTTCCTGCTGATGTCGGCCACCCTCGGTGACATGACCTCGATCGCGGAGGACCTCACCCGGCGGACCGGGCGGGAGACCGCGATCGTGGACCGGGCCGAGAGACCGGTGCCCCTCACCTTCACGTGGTCCCTCACACCGCTCGACGAGACGCTGGAGGAGCTGGTCACGACCGGGCAAGGGCCGGTCTACGTCGTTCACTTCACCCAGGCGGCCGCCGTCGAGCACGCGACGACGCTGCTCAAGGCGGGGTGGGTCGGCGGGGGAGCGTCCGCCGAGCTGAAGGAGCGGCTGGCCGGCGTACGGTTCGGTGCCGGGTTCGGCAAGACGCTCGGCAGCCTGCTGCGCAAGGGCATCGGCGTCCACCATGCGGGGATGCTGCCCCGCTACCGCCGGCTGGTCGAGCAGCTCGCCCAGGCCGGGCTCCTCCGCGTCATCTGCGGGACCGACACGCTAGGGGTGGGCATCAACGTGCCCATCCGCACGGTGCTGTTCACCGGCCTGGCCAAGTTCGACGGGCAGCGCCAGCGGGTGCTGCGCACCCGGGAGTTCCTTCAGATCGCCGGCCGCGCCGGCCGCGCGGGCTACGACACGGCGGGGTACGTCGTCGTCCAGGCGCCCGAGCACGTCATCGAGAACGAGAAGGCCAAGGCGAAGGCCGCCGAGCGTCAGGCAGCGGGCAAGAAGAACTCCAAGGCGCAGCTGAAGAAGCCGCCGGAGGGCACCGTCGTCTGGACCGAGGCGACGTTCGCGAAGCTCGTCGAGGGTCGGCCGGAGCCTCTCGGCTCGCGGATGAAGGTCGACAACGCGATGATCCTCAACGTCGTGGCTCGTGAGCAGGATGCCTTCGGCGTCCTGAGGAGACTGCTCACCGACAACCACGAGGACCGGCGCAGTCAGGTCAGGCTGGCGCGTCGCGCGCTGCGGCTGGCGCGGTCGCTGGTGGCCTCCGGCGTGTTGAGGCGGCTCGAGGAGCCGGACGCCTTCGGGCGGCGCTACGTCCTCACCGACGACCTGCCGCCCGACTTCGCGCTCAACCAGCCGCTCGCGCACTTCGCCCTCGCGGCGCTCGACGTGCTCGACCACGAGAGCGCCGAGCACACGGTCGAGGTGGTCTCCGTCGTGGAGTCGGTGCTGGAGGCGCCGCGCCAGATCCTGTTCGCCCAGCAGCACGCGGCCCGCGGCGAGGCCATCGCGGAGATGAAGGCGGACGGGCTCGACTACGACGAGCGGATGGCGCTGCTCGAGGAGATCACGTGGCCGCGGCCGCTCGCCGAGCTGCTGGAGGGCCTCTATGAGACCTACCGGCAGTCGCATCCGTGGCTGCCCGAGGACGCGCTCGACCCCAAGTCCATCGTGCGTGAGATGTATGAGCAGGCCATGACCTTCACCGACCTCGTCGGCCGCTACCAGTTGGCGCGGTCCGAGGGGCTCGTGCTGCGCTACCTCACCGATGCGTACAAGACGTGCCTGCACACGGTGCCCGAGGCGCATCGCACCCCTGCGCTCGGCGACCTGATCGAGTGGCTCGGGGAGACCGTGCGCCAGACCGACTCCTCGCTCCTCGACGAGTGGGAGGCGTTGGCCGATCCTGCCCACGCCCGCGCCGACGTCGCGCACCACGAGCCGCCTCCGCCGCCCAGGCCCATCAGCCAGCAGACGCGCGCGTTCGCCGTCATGGTGCGCAACGCGATGTGGCGCCGCGTCGAGCTGGTCGCCCACGACGACGTCCGAGGGCTGGCTGCGCTGGACCGCACCGACGCCGCACGCTTCGACCCGCCCCGCGAGCCGGCGATGGACGCCGCGGCCTGGGACGCCGCGCTGGAGGACTACTACGCCGACCACGACGAGGTGCTGCTCGACGCGGGCGCCCGAGGGCCGTCGTACCTCGCGGTGAGCGACGGCGTCGTCGACGGGCGTCGCGTGCGGCACGTGCGGCAGACACTGGCCGACCCTGCGGGGGACCGGGACTGGGTGATCGAGGCGCAGGTCGATCTCGACGCGTCGGACGCGCTCGGCGAGCTCGCCCTGACCGTGACGCGCATGGGCCCACTGTGAGATGCGGGCGCAGCTGGCTGACCTGCGGCCCGAGGGACATCGCGCCGACCTCGGTGTCGGCCGGGCCGCTCCGGGGTCGGGATCGCCTTCAGGGTGCGCCTGAGTCCCTCGCGCGCGCTGACGAAACGCGCTGACGAAACCGGTCTCCCGGACGACAGGCTCGTAGGCGCACCACCCAGCACGCCGCCGGGGCGCCGCAGCGACTTCGGGGCACTTCCAGGTCACAGTCAATCGACTGCGACCTGACAGTGGTGGGAGCAAGGTGACCGGGGCGGGGCGCTGACGGGGCGGGGCGCTGACGGGGCGGGGCGCTGACGGGGCGGGGCGCTGATGGGGCGGGGCGCGAGCGCAGCCGACCGAGCGCGATGCGATCCCGAGCGCGCGCAACGACTCAGCCGGCCAACGCGGCCGACACCAGGAACCGGTCGACGTGGATCCGGAGCGCGACGCGGGCGGGGTTCGGACGGGGCTGACGGTAGCGGCCGGCGTAGCAGGTCTCGGCACGGCGCACCGCGTCAGGATCGGTCAGCACGCGAGCCCGGCCCTCCAGGGTGGACCAGCGCCGGCCGTCCACCTGACAGGCCGCCACGGGCAGGTCGGCCGGCGCCGCCGCGATCCTCCGCGCCTTCTGCGACGTCCGGGAGGTGATCACCCAGGCACACTGCTCCTCGTGGTCGAGCACGACCCCGACGGGGACGACGTGGGGACGGCCGTCGGCGCGCACGGTGGCCAAGGTGCACAGGTGGCGCTCCGTCCAGAACTCGAGCAGGTCGGGCGGGAACGCGTCCCATCCTGGGATCCAGCTGGTCATGAGGCGGATTCTCCCGGACGACCGGCGACCGGCGACCGGCGGCGGGCGGCGGGCGGCGGGCTGGCATGCGGCTGACCGGGCCGTCACCGGCTCGTCACTAGGGTTGTCCGCATGAGCGACGTCGAGGTCCGCGACAACCCAGCCGAGAACCGCTACGAGGCCTGGCTGGGGGACGAGCTGGCCGGCATCGCGGTCTACCGTCTGACCGACCACACCATCGTCTTCCTCCACACGGAGGTGGACGACGCGTTCGAGGGGCGCGGCGTGGGGTCGGAGCTCGCGCGTGGTGCCCTGGACGACGTCCGTGCGCATGGCGACCGCGAGGTCGTGCCGCAGTGCCCCTTCATCAAGGGCTGGATCGACAAGCACCCCGAATACCAGGACCTCCTGCACACCAGCTGATCCACAGATCAATCCACAAGCAGGGAAAACCTGTGCGTCTGACCGAGCGTCCGTGCACAGGGCTGAGGGCCGGTCTGGGGGTTTGGCGACCCCGGGTTGTGGCGCGATCGACGGCGGTCATAACCTCGCCCGGAGCCGGCCCACAAGTCGGCCTGTCGACATTTCGCCAGGAAGCGAGGACCGCGTTGTCCGACACCCTGCCCTTCGAGGCCCCGGGCGGCGCGCTCGGTCCCACCGGACGCACCATGCCGACCATCCCCGAGCCCACCGCACTGACCTCGCACGGTCCGGCTCGCGTGGTGGCGATGTGCAACCAGAAGGGCGGCGTCGGGAAGACGACGACGGCGATCAACCTGGGTGCCGCGCTCGCGGAGTACGGCCGCCGCGTCCTCCTCGTCGACTTCGACCCGCAGGGGTCGCTGTCAGTCGGGCTCGGGCTCAACCCACACGACATGGACCTGACGGTCTACAACCTGCTGATGGAGCGGGACGTCAAGGTCGGCGACGTCGTCGTCCCGAGCGGGGTTCCAGGCATGGACCTGCTGCCGTCCAACATCGAGCTCTCGGCCGCCGAGGTCCAACTGGTCCACGAGGTCGGGCGGGAGCAGACGCTGGCGCGGGTCCTCGCACCGGCGCTGGGGGAGTACGACGTCGTCCTCATCGACTGCCAGCCCTCCCTCGGACTGCTGACCGTCAACGCCCTCACCACGGCCGACGGGGTCATCGTGCCGCTGGAGTGCGAGTACTTCGCCTTGCGCGGCGTCGCCCTGCTGAAGTCCACGATCGACAAGGTGCAGGAGCGACTCAACCCCAAGCTCCACATCGACGGCCTCCTCGGCACGATGTACGACGGCCGCACCCTGCACTCGCGGGAGGTCATGGAGCGGCTCGTCCAGGCGTGGGGCGAGACGGTGTTCCACACGGTCATCCGGCGGACCGTGAAGTTCTCGGACTCGACCGTGGCCGGCGAGCCCATCACCTCCTACGCCTCCACCTCGCCCGGCGCCGACGCCTACCGCCAGCTCGCGAGGGAGGTGCTCGCCCGGTGGCACGCCGCGTGAGCATGCCCAAGGCCGACGACCTCTTCCGCCCCACCATCGAGAAGCGGCAGGAGAGCGTCGAGCCGGACGCGGACCCGACGGTCGCCGAGGACGCGAGCGGCCGTCGGCGCTCGAGCGGGCGAGTGCGTCACGACGAGAAGATGACGGTCTACATCACCTCCGAAGAGCTGCTCGACCTCGAGCATGCACGGCTCTCGCTGCGTCGGTCCCACGGCCTGGCCGTCGACCGCGGACGCCTGGTCCGCGAGGCCGTGGCCCTCGTGCTCGCCGACCTCGAGGCCAACGGCCACGACAGCGCGCTGGTCCAGCGGCTGCGCCAGGACTGACGCCGGCGATGGTCACGACGAGCGCGCCCGAACCGACCGAGACGGACGGCCCGGTCGAGACCGACGGAGCGGGCGAGCACGGCTTCGCCGTCCGGCTCGACAACTTCGAGGGCCCCTTCGACCTCCTCCTCAGCCTGATCTCCAAGCACAAGCTCGACATCACCGAGGTCGCACTCGCCAAGGTCACCGACGAGTTCATCGCCCACGTCAAGGCAGGTGGTCCCGAGTGGGACCTCGAGCAGACGTCGTCGTTCCTGCTCGTGGCCGCGACGCTGCTGGACCTGAAGGCGGCGCGGCTGCTGCCGGCCGGCGACGTCGAGGACGAGGAGGACCTCGCCCTCCTCGAGGCGCGCGACCTGCTGTTCGCGCGACTGCTGCAGTACAAGGCGTTCAAGCAGGTCGCCGGAGTGCTCGAGCGTCGGCTGAGCGAGGAGTCGACGCGGCACCCTCGCGCTGTCGGCCTGGAGGATCGCTTCGCGAACCTGCTGCCCGAGGTGCTGATCGGCATCGGGCTGCAGCAGTTCGCCGAGCTGGCGGCGAAGGCGCTCGCCCCGAAGCCAGGACCGCCCGAGCTGACCCTGCACCACATCCATGCTCCGGCGGTGAGCGTGCGCGAGCAGGCGGCCATCGTCGTGGACCGGTTGCGACGCAGCGGCACGCTCACCTTCCGCGCGCTGTGCGGCGACTCTCCCGACACCATGACCACCGTCGCGCGGTTCCTGTCGCTGCTCGAGCTCTTCCGCGAAGGAGCTGTCGCGTTCGACCAGGTGACGGCCCTCGGCGAGCTGACGGTGCGGTGGACCGGTGACGAGGACACCGATGTCGACCGGATGATCCAGGACGAGTTCGACGGCGCACCGCCGACCGGGCAGGACGCGGACGCGGCGTCCGCAGGAGACGAGGAGAGCGACGATGAGTGAGCCCGCGAGCGAGGAGATGCTCGCCGTGGCGGTGACGGAGCTGAGGCCGAGCCTCGAGGCCGTGCTGATGGTGGCCGACCAGCCGCTGGATGTGGCGACGCTCGCGACCGCCGTCGGCCACCCGAGGGACGAGGTGGAGGCGGCGCTCGCGGCGTTGGCCACCGAGTACACCGAGCAGGGCCGCGGGTTCGACCTGCGCAACGTGGCGGGCGGCTGGCGCTTCTACACCCGCGAGGAGTACGCCGCCGTCGTCGAGGGCTTCGTGCTGGAGGGCCAGCAGGCCCGGCTGACCCAGGCGGCGCTCGAGACGCTCGCAGTGGTCGCCTACAAGCAGCCCGTCTCGCGGGCCCGGGTCTCCGCGATCCGTGGCGTCAACGTGGACGGGGTCATGCGGACGCTCCTGACCCGCGGGCTGGTCGAGGAGGCGGGGCAGGACCACGAGACAGGCGCGAACCTCTATCGCACGACCGGCTACTTCCTCGAGCGCATCGGGGTCACCAGCCTCGACGAGCTGCCCGAGCTGGCGCCGTACCTGCCCGACCCGGAGGACCTGGAGGACGAGCTGAGCGAGATGGCGGCCGGCGGCGCCGGCGCCACAGCACCCGAGGACGCAACCGACAACGCGCTCGCCGACACGCCCGAGGACGCAACCGACAACGCGCTCACGGACAAGCCCGAGGACACGCCCGCCGAGGACGCCACACCGCAGGAGAGCACGGACACCGATGAGTGAGCGCCTCGACCTTCCGCTGGACGACGAGGGTCTGATCCGCCTGCAGAAGCTGCTCGCCCTCGCCGGCGTCGCCTCCCGTCGCCGCAGCGAGGAGCTGATGCTCGAGGGCGAGGTCGAGGTGAACGGCGAGGTGGTCACCCGTCTCGGCACGAAGGTCGATCCGGCCATCGATGTCATCCGCGTCTCCGGCAAGCGCCTTCCGCCGATCTCGGAGAAGGTCTACCTCGCGCTCAACAAGCCGCGGGGTGTGGTGTCGACGATGTCGGACCCGGAAGGGCGTCGGACGCTGCAGGACCTGGTCGAGGACCGCCCGGAGCGGCTCTTCCACGTCGGACGCCTCGACACCGACACCTCGGGGCTGATCATCCTCACCAACGACGGGGACTTCGCCCACCGGCTCGCGCACCCGTCCTACGAGGTCGACAAGACGTACGTCGCCGAGGTGGCGGGTCAGGTCTACCCGCGGGTCCTCAAGCAGCTGGTGGAGGGCGTCACCCTGGAGGACGGGCCCGTCACGGTGTCGAAGGCGCGCATCATCGAGGCCGCGGCAGCCAAGTCGATCGTGGAGCTCGTGATCCACGAAGGACGCAACCGGATCATGCGACGTCTGCTGGAGCACGTCGGGCATCCCGTCACCCGGCTCACGCGGACGCGTATCGGGCCGGTCGCGCTCGGCCGCCTCAAGCCAGGCGAGCTGCGCGACCTGACCACTGACGAGCTCGGTGAGCTCCTGGACGCGGCGAAGCTGTAGCGACCCCTGCTGGGTAGCCTTCTGGGGCACACAACCGAGGCGAGGAGCACCAGTGGCAGTCAGGGCCGTCCGAGGCGCGACCCAGCTCGACATCGGCGACGAGCAGCACATGTACGACCGGGTGGCCGAGCTGGTGAGCGACGGGCTCGCGGCGGCCGGGCTCAGCGTCGACGACCTCAGCTCCGCGCACCTGCGCCGCGACCTCGTCAAGGTCCGCAGCGATGGGTGATGCGGACGTGCTCACCGGACCGGTCGAGGTGGTCGGCACCGGGCTGCTGGGCACCTCCATCGCGCTTGCGCTGCGGCGGGCGGGCATCGAGGTGCTCCTCTCCGACACCTCGAGCAAGCACCTCCGCACGGCCAGCGGCCTGGGAGCGGGCCGCGCCCGTGAGCCGGAGGACCGTCCTCAGCTGGTGGTCGTCGCCGTGCCGCCGGACCTGCTGGGGTCGGTGATCGCGGAGGAGCTGGCCAGGACCGCCCACATCGAGGGCGCGGTCGTCACCGATGTCGGCAGCGTCAAGACCGCCCCCCTGGCCGCCCTCGGAGGCGGCCCGGAGGTTCGTCGGTACGTCGGCAGCCACCCGATGGCCGGCAGCGAGCGCTCCGGTCCGCTTGCGGCCTCGGCCGCGCTCTTCGACGGGCGCCCGTGGGCCATCACGCCCCACCCCGACGCACAGCCGGCGGCGATCGCCCTCGTGGAGGCGCTCGCCCGAGTGTGCGGTGCGGTCACGGTCCGTCTGGACCCCGCCGAGCACGACCGCGCGGTGGCCCGGATCTCGCACGTCCCGCATCTGGTGGCCGCCCTGGTCGCCGGCCGGCTCGCGGACGCACCTGTCGAGCACCTGGCGCTCTCGGGACAGGGGGTGCGCGACGTGACGCGCGTCGCGGCGGGCAGCCCTGTCCTCTACGGACAGATCGTCTCGGGCAACGCCGCCGCCGTCGGGGAGCTCCTCGTCGAGGTCCGGGCCGACCTCGACCGCCTCATCGCGGCCGTCACCCGGGGCGACCGACACGTCCTCGAGGGCCTGCTCGCCCAGGGTGTGGCGGGCACCCACGCGATCCCGGGCAAGCATGGAGGCCCCGCACAGCCGACCCGCTCCGTCTTCGTCTCGGTGCCCGACCATCCGGGCGAGCTCGCGCGCCTGTTCGCCGATGCCGGGACGAGCGGCGTGAACATCGAGGACGTCCACATCGACCACGATCCGGGTCGCCCCGTGGGCCTGGTCGAGCTGCTCGTCGCGGACAGCCAGGCCGAGCACCTGCTCAGCTCGCTCGAATCCCAAGGCTGGGTGACGCACCGGTAGTGTGGGGGTCCGTGAGCAGCTTCCACTCCGGTCTCGTGATCGCCGTCGACGGCACCTCCGGCTCCGGCAAGTCGAGCACGTCGCGCGGCGTCGCCGACCGGCTGGGTCTGCGCTACCTCGACACCGGCGCCATGTATCGCGCGATGACGTGGTGGATGCTCTCGCACGCGGTCGACGCGCACGACGCCTCCGCGGTCGCGGCTCGGGTCGCCGCCCCGGTCATCGTCTCCGGGACCGATCCGCTCGCGCCCACCATCACGCTCGATGGCGAGGACGTCTCGGTCGAGATCCGCAGCGAGATCGTCAATGAGCACGTCTCACCCGTCGCGACCGTCCCCGCGGTGCGCGCGCGGCTCATCGCTCTCCAGCGGGCCGTCATCGAGGACGCGCTCGAGGGGCGGGGCATCGTGGTGGAGGGCCGTGACATCGGCACGGTGGTCTGGCCCGAGGCCGACCTCAAGCTGTATGTGACCGCCGATCCCGTAGCGCGCGCCGCCCGGCGCGCGCAGGAGGAGGGTGGCTCAGATGCGACGGCCGTCCGTGCGTCACTGGAGAGCCGCGACCGCATCGACTCCACCCGCGGCGGGTTGGCCGTCCCCGAAGGCGCCATCCACGTCGACACCACGCCCTACTCCCTCGCCGAGGTGATCGACCAGGTCGTCGCGCTCGCCGGGCGCGTCGCCGAGCACGCGCGAGCCGACGCGTGACCGTGCTGCCGAGCGCGCCGTGAGCGCCCGGCCCCTCCGGGGGCGGGATCTGCCGCGCACCGAGGACGTGCGACACCCCCACACCCACCTCCTGCGCAACCCCGTCCTGCGGCCGCTGGTGCAGCACCTCATGGCGCGGCGCTACGACGTCCGCGTCGCCGGCGCCGACCGACTGCCGCCCCGAGGGCCGGTGGTCGTGGCGGCCAACCACATCGGGTGGCTGGACGGTCCCCTCCTGGCCATCGCCCTCCCGCGACCCGTGCACGCCCTGACGAAGGTCGACATGTTCACCGGAGGGACGGGATCGTTCCTGCGCCAGAGCGGTCAGATCCCCCTCGATCGCTTCCACCCCGACCCGGCCGCGCTCAAGGCCGCCCTGCGAGTGCTTCGCGACGGCGGCGTCGTCGGCATCTTCCCCGAAGGGACGCGCGGCGACGGTGAGCTGAGGCGGTTCCACCGGGGGACGGCGTACCTCGCCCTCGCTGCCGGGGCGAGCGTCGTCCCGCTCGTGTTCTTCGGCACCCGTCTGCCGGGTGGCGGCACGGACTCGCGGCCCCCGGCCGGGAGCCGGATCGACATCGTCATCGGCGACCCCGTCGCCGTCGACCGCACGCCCTGGCCGCGGACCCGGGAACAAGTCGACACCCTGTCGCGGTTGCTCCAGCGGCGGCTCCTCGAGCACCTCGAGTCGGCGCGCGCCGACATGGGGCTCGAGCTGCCCGGTCCGCTGCCCGCCACCGACCGCGAGCCCGACCCCGCTACCGCGCTGAGCGACCGAGCCTTGCACGAGGCCACCGACCCCACCCCGAACCAGGAGCACGATGACTGAGCACTTCGCCGAAGCGGACGAGCACGAGGAGCCCGCGGGCCCCGTGCCCGTGCTCGCTGTCGTCGGCCGACCCAACGTCGGCAAGTCGACGCTGGTCAACCGCATCATCGGCCGGCGGGAGGCGGTCGTCGAGGACCGCCCGGGCGTGACCCGGGACCGGGTGTCCTACGACGCCGAGTGGAGCGGGCGCGCCTTCACGGTCGTCGACACCGGTGGCTGGGACCCCGACGCTCGTGGTCTGGCCGAGCGGATCGCCGCCCAGGCCGAGATCGCGGTCAGCCTCGCCGACGCCGTCCTGTTCGTCGTCGACGCCACAGTCGGGATCACGGACGCCGACGAGGCGGTCGTCCGAGTGCTGCGCAAGTCCGGCAAGCCGGTCGTGCTCGCGGCGAACAAGGTCGACGACCTGCGCGCCGAGAGCGAGGCCTACGCGCTCTGGAACCTCGGACTGGGGGAGCCCTACCCCGTCTCCGCGCTGCACGGTCGCGGGTCCGGCGACATGCTCGACGCCGTGCTGGCGGCCCTTCCCGAGCCGCCTCCCTTCGACGACGGCGTCGAGGTCGGCGGCCCGCGGCGGGTCGCGATCGTCGGACGACCGAACGTCGGCAAGTCCTCGCTGCTCAACAAGCTGGCAGGGGAGGAGCGGGTCGTCGTCGACAACGTCGCCGGGACCACGGTCGACCCCGTCGACGAGCTCGTCGAGCTGGGCGATCGCACCTGGCGCTTCATCGACACCGCGGGCATCCGCAAGCGGGTCAAGGAGGCATCGGGCCACGAGTACTACGCGTCGTTGCGCACCTCGACCGCCATCGACCGCGCCGAGGTGGCCGTCCTGGTCCTGGATGCCGATCAGAGCATCGCCGAGCAGGACGTCCGCATCCTGCAGACGGTGCGTGAGGCCGGCCGCGCGCTGGTGATCGCGTTCAACAAGTGGGACCTCGTCGACGACGAGCGCCGCTACTACCTCGAGCGTGAGATCGAGCGCGAGCTGGTGCAGGTGCAATGGGCGCCGCGCATCAACATCACCGCCCGCACCGGTTGGCACATCGACCGCCTCGTCCCCGCGCTCGACAAGGCGCTGGAGGGCTGGGAGACGCGCGTCGGGACCGGTGCGCTCAACACCTTCCTGGGGCGGCTCGTCTCGGAGCACCCGCACCCCGTCAGGGGCGGCAAGCAGCCGAAGATCCTGTTCGGGACGCAGCCCAGCACCGCGCCGCCGACCTTCATCCTCTTCACGTCCGGCAAGCTGGATGCGTCGTACGAGCGCTTCATCGAGCGGCGGCTGCGGGAGGAGTTCGGCTTCGTCGGCACGCCGATCGTCCTGCAGCAACGGGTGCGCGAGAAGCGCAAGCGCTAGCCCGGCCGCTAACCTGTCATCGTGCTGGACACCGTCACGCTGCGAGTGACGTTCAGTCTCGTCGCGTTCTGCGTGCTGGTGCTGTTCTACTTCGGGACCTATCGAGGCACCCGGTCAGCGTTCAGTGGGTGGTGGGTGCTGTCGCTGCTGCTCTACCTCGTCAGCGCGGTGCTCTTCCTCTTCAACGAGTCCCCCGTCCAAGTGGTGGCCAACCCGCTCGGCAACACGGCCGCTGTCCTGGGGTCGGCCTGTGTCTACGCGGCCGGGCGCTCCCTTCGGCTGCGCGGAACGCCGGCGTCGGTCCTGGTGGTGCCCGCCATCATCGTCCTGGCGGTCTCGCTGCTCGACGATCCCGTGCACGACGTGTGGACCGGCGGGCCCGTCTACCTGGCCACCATCTGCGGCTACTACCTCGTGGGGACCGGGGAGATCTGGCGGGCGTGGCGGGTGCGAGCCGAGAGCCGAAGCGCCTCCCCGGGGTACGACGTCGCCCTTCTGTCGATGGCGGGCTGCTCGGCCCTGGTGACCGTCTTCTACTTCGCCCGCTGGTGCCTCTTCGTCACGGCCGGGCCGGACTCCGATCTGTTCGAGCACTACGTGGGCGCCAACAACACGACGCTGCTCCTGTTGGTGCTGCTCGTCGTGGTCACCTACAACATGTCGGCGCTCGCGCAGTCGCAGCTGACCGACGAGCTGCGCCGGGCGGCGACTCACGACCCGCTCACCGGACTGCTCAACCGAGCCGCCTTCGAGGCCAGGGCCGAGCACTTCGTGCGCCGCTCACGACACGAGGCACGACCGGGCTACGTCGTCATGGCTGACTTCGACGACTTCAAGCTGCTCAACGACCACTACGGGCACGCCAGTGGCGACGACGCCCTCATCGCGTTCGCCGCTGCCTGCCGCGCCGAGCTACGGGGCGGCGAGGTGGCCGCACGACTCGGCGGGGACGAGTTCGTCCTGCTCCTGCCACACCATGACGGCAGGCGCCCGGAGGAGACCACGAAGGCGATAGGACAGAGGCTCGCCGCCGGTGCGAAGCGCGGCGACTACCCGCTCCCGACCGTCAGCTTCGGCATCGCCGAGGTCGATCGCGCCTCCGGTCTCGACGTGTCTCTGGCCCGGGCCGATGCGGCTCTCTACCGCGCCAAGAGAACTGGCTTCGGCAACGTCGTGCGCGCTGAGTGAAAGTCTTGTTGCCGGATGCTGTGGGAGGCCTCCCGCGGACCTACAATTCGCCCGTGCTGAAGCCTGACCTGATCGCCTACTTCGGGGACGACCCGACCCGCGTCTACCAGCTGCTGCAGTGGCTGCCGGTGCTCGAACGCCTCGATCAGGTCCATCGCGTCGCCATCGTGCTGCGTGAGGCCGACACGGGCGCGATCGTCGAGCAGTCGACCAGCCTGCCGGTGCTCGTCGCCGAGGAGTTCTCCGAGCTCGTGGACCTCTACGAGGAGCTCGACGCGAAGATCGCGGTCTACTGCAACAACGGGATGCGCAACTTCCAGTCGCTGCTGCACGGGCGGATGCTGCACGTGCACATCAACCACGGCGAGAGCGACAAGCAGAGCATGGTGAGCAACAACGCGAAGGCCTACGACCGAGTCTTCGTGGCCGGTGAGGCAGCCGTCCAACGCCACCTCGCCGGGCTGATGGAGCTCGACGCCACCAAGCTGGTCCGGATCGGGCGTCCCCAGCTCGACCTGCGTCCCGACCCGATCCTGCCGGAGAGCGACCGGCGGACCGTGCTCTACGCGCCCACCTGGGAGGGCGACGCCGAGTACAACGACTACACCTCTGTCGACGTGTTCGGACCGGCGATCGTCCGGTCGATCCTCGCCGTCCCTCACGTGCGTCTGGTCTACAAGCCGCATCCCAAGGTGACGACGAGCACCACGCCCGGAGTCCGCCAGAACCACCTCCTCGTGCTCGCGATGATCGAGGACGCGGCGCGTCTGGATCCCGACGCCGGGCACGAGGCTGTGACCGAAGGCGACATTCTCGCCGTCATGCCGACCTGCGACGCGATGGTCACCGACGTCTCCTCGGTCGGGCTGGACTGGCTCTACCTGCGCACCGAGAAGCCGATCTTCATCACCGACCGGCACCACGACGCGGAGCGCCTGCGCCAGGAGGTGCCGGTCAGCCGCTGCGCCGACGTCATCGACGGTCACAGCCTGGCGGGGCTGACCGACCTCGTCGCCATGCGCCTCGAGCACGACGAGCACCGCATCGCGCGGGCAGCGATGCGGCATCACTACTTCGACGACGTGCGCGTGGGGGAGAGCACCGAACGGTTCTTCGGCGAGATCGGCGTACTCGTCTCCCTGCGGGACCGGCTCGTCGGCGTGGGATCGCCTCTCGACGGCGAGGTCGCCTCCGCCTGACGGGTGTCGGCCGGCGGGATGGCCTCAGCCCGTTCGGGCATCGAGGCGGTCGATGCGTTCGGCGGCCCTCACGCCCGCGGCCCAGCCGGGCGCGCGGCCATGCCGGGGTGGGTCGATCCCGGTCATGTCGTGCCCGCTGCGCGCGAGCAACCAGGCCACCAAGGAGTTGGAGTTCCACATCTCGCCAGTGTGCTGCTCGTCGCGGCCCCAGGTGGCGCGGGGGAACCCCGGCGCGACGGCCAGCAGCCTGCGCGCCTGGTCCGCGTTGCTGCTCAACCGTCGGGGGCTGTCGACGGCGTACGCCGCATCCGGGATCACGCCGCCCCGCCAGCACCGCACCTCGTAGCGGAAGAATCTCGAGTGGCCGAGCACTCGCAGGCCGACCGGCCCCTCGCACACCACCCCACGATCCGGGTTGCCGCGGTGCTGCCAGACCGGGCCCATCTCGATCGCCCACCGCTCGCCGTCCACGGCGACCTCCAGCGCCGCGTGGTAGAGGTCACGCCGCTCGCGGTGCTCGACTCCGGCGGTCAGCCACTCGAAGATCCGCCCGCTCGAGCGTACGACGCCGGTCCTCTCGCCGGCGCCGAGCGGCAGCCAGTACAGGTCGATGCCGATGTCTTGTCGAAGTGTCACGCCTCGCTCCCTCCGACATGGGTGCGTCATGGCGATGCTCCTCTCCGCAACGATCGCCGACCAGGGTCCAAGGTCCGGAGCGGACGTTTTCGGGCTGCGCAGGGTCCTCGGCCCAGACCGGCTCTGTCTCTTCCCGCCGTGGAACCCGGGGCATCTCCGAATCGAGCCGCGCGTGAGCGAGCGGAGTCGATCCTGAGGCCCGCTGTCCCGAGCGAATCGCGGTCACTCGGTAGCGTGCAGGGTATGCCCATCAGACTCGAGAACGTCGGTATCGCCGTGCGCGACCTCGAGGAGGCGATCGCGTTCTTCACTGACCTCGGCCTCACTGTCCTCGGCCGCGACACCGTCAGCGGAGAGTGGACCGACACGGCCGTCGGCCTCGACGGCAACCACGCCAACATCGCCATGCTCGAGACCCCCGACGCGACCGGTCGCCTCGAGCTCTTCGAGTACATCCACCCGGACGCGATCGAGACCGAGCCCACCCGGCCCAACGAGATCGGCATGCACCGCGTCGCCTTCTCGGTCGACGACATCGATGAGGCCCTCGAGATCGCCGCGCGACATGGCTGCCATCCTCTCCGCGGCGTAGCGAGGTACGAAGACATCTACAAGCTCACCTACGTCCGCGGCCCCAGTGGCATCATCGTCATGCTTGCCGAGCAACTGAAGAAGAGATGACGGCACCGATCGCTGCATGACGCCCAGCCGAGAACGACAGCGCCCGCGACGACCTCAGCCGACATGGCGTCCACTTCCTCACCGCCTACGTCGCCGGCGTCTCACCGCCGATTCGAGGCTTCTTCTTCATCGGTGACGCGCCGTCGACCAGGTCGGTCAGCGGCCCAGCTAGGGTCGATGTGACGTCCTTGTCGGACCCGCCCTCGGCAGTGGGCTGCCGCCCGGCTTGCTGTCCAGATCCACGGTGAGGGAGGCAGCCCGTTCGAGCCGGGCCGGGAGGGCCTGTCAGCGGACCCGCACCCGCCGGAGGCATGCAGGCCCAGTACGTTCCGCGTCGCTCAGGTCCCGCAGTAGGTGGTGTAGCGGCCGAACTCCTCGGGAGCTGGTACGGCGTATCGGTGAAGGCCGGGCCGCTCAGTCCAGGGATCACGCACCACCTCGACCAGTTGCCGGACCGGGGCGAGGTCACCGGTGGTGGCTGCGTCCAGGGCGTCCTCCACGAGGTGGTTGCGCGGGATGTAGAGCGGGTTCGTGCGGTCGAGGAGACCGGCGTCGGGGGAGAGGGCGAGCCAGCGGGCGAGCCAATCGTCGATGCCGGACAGGTTCAGGAACAGCCCACGCAGCGGCTCGACGGAGCCACGAGCGGCGGAGCCCAGGGCACGGAAGCCGCTGGTCCAGTCGACGTGGTCGGCGCGCAGGAGTTCGACGAGCTCCTCGGCCAGCTCGTCGGCCCCGTCGATGGTCCCGGACAGTCCGAGCTTGGCGCGGAGCCCGGTGGACCAGGCGGCGGAGTAGGTCGGCGTGAAGCGGCCCAGCGACTCGACGGCCAGCGCAACGGCGGCGTCCTGGTCATCAGCCAGCAGCGGAAGGAGGCTCTCGGCGAATCGTGCGAGGTTCCACTCCGCGGCGACGGGCTGGTTGCCGTAGGCGTAGCGCCCACCGGTGTCGATGGAGCTGAACACCGTGGCGGGATCGAAGGACTCCATGAAGGCGCACGGGCCGTAGTCGATCGTCTCGCCGGAGATCGTCATGTTGTCGGTGTTCATCACACCGTGGACGAACCCGAGGAGCATCCAGCGCGCAACAAGCTCAGCCTGCGCCACGACGACGCTCTCGAAGAGAGCGCGGTAGGGGTGCTCGGTCGAGGCTGCGGCGGGATGGTGACGCTCGATGGCGAAGTCGGCCAGCCTACGCAGCAGGCCGAGGTCGCCGGTGGCGGCGGTGTACTGAAAGGTGCCGACGCGCAGGTGGCTGCTCGCGACCCGTGCGAGCACCGCACCGGGAAGGACGGTCTCGCGGTGCACCGGCCGGCCGGTGGCGACCACCGCGAGCGCGCGGGTCGTCGGTACGCCGAGGGCGTGCATGGCCTCGCCCATGACGTACTCGCGCAGCATCGGGCCGACCGCGGCCAGACCGTCGCCCCCGCGGGAGAACGGCGTGCGGCCGGAGCCCTTCAAGTGCAGATCGCGGAGCCGACCCTCGTGGTCGGTGAGCTCGCCGAGCAGCAGCGCCCGACCGTCGCCGAGCCGGGGGGAGTAGCCGCCGAACTGGTGGCCGGCGTACGCCTGAGCCACCGGTGTCGCCCCCGGGGGCACCCGGGTGCCGGTGAGCAGACCCAGACCCCTGGAGGTGCCCAGCTCCTCCGGGTCGAGCCCGAGCTCGAGCGCGAGGTCGTGGTTGAGCAGCAGCAGGCGGGGATCCGGTGCTTCCGCCGCCTGCCACGGCAGCGCCAGCTCACCCAGCTCGTCGGCGAACCGGTGCTGAAAGACGGTCGTAGCGGAGCCCGTGGTCACCTAGCCAAGCGTACGGACTCGGCGAACGGCGTCGAGGTCGTGTCCGGGGTCGACGGTGAGGGCCACAATGGCTGCCAGGTCGACACGCCGCTGGGGCGAGCGTTCGCCCCGACGCCCGGATGACGCCGCCGGGCGCGAGGGGCTCTCTCACGCTGGATTTCGCTCTTCAACACCGCGTTGCCGTCGGTGATGCAACGATGACGGTCGTGTCCGCTCAGTACATGTCCGATGGCTGTTGCGAGTTGGTCGACTTCTACGGCGTCACCACGAGATGGTCAACGGCGGTCGAGTGGGCCGATGCGTGGCTCGACGAGTGGCGCGGTGACGAGCACGGCCCTGCTTGTGAGTTCATCGGCGAGATGATTGACAGGGCCATAGACGGTGTCGTGGCTGTCCTGACGGTGTTGGCCGAGCGGGCAGCAGCGTCAGGGGAGGACGAACTCGGCTGGGTCGGCGCAGGCCCGCTGGAGGATCTTCTCTCGCATTCGGGCAACGGCGCGACGGTGCTCGGCGAGGTCGAACGCGTCGCCCGGCATCATGCGACGTTCAAGGGTGCCCTGGGCGACGTATGGCTCGGCATTGAGGTCGACACCGAGGTCAGATCCCGGCTGGTGCCATTGGGTGCTCGCGATCTGACGGCACGAGGAGACTGAACGACCGCGTCTGCCGCCACGCGAGCCGGATCTGCCGACGAGCGAGCGCCGCTGGAACTACTTCGGGCCGGCTCCGGTTTCCCCTTCCTCGGCGAGCGGTGCGGAGGTGTCGATTACACGATCGCGGTCACGAGGACTGCGGCAACGATGATGGGCACTGAGGTAGCGGCACCGATGAAGAGCCCCTTGCCGAAACCGGACCATCGGCGGTCGGCCGATAGAGCCAAGCCGATCCCGACGCCTGCGATGACGAGTCGCCACGACCATTTGGAGGCATCGGCCACGCCGCCGAGGAAGTAGAGAGCATCCGTCGCCAGCGGGAGGACGGCACCGATCAGAAAGCCGTGCCAGAGCCGCAGGTGGGACATGCGGATCGAATCGAGCGAGGACACGAGACGGAGGCTACCGTTCCGCCGCCGCCGCCGCCGAAGTGACTTACGGGATCCAGCCGCGACCAGACGCATTGGCCAGAGGGCGCACCGCCCTCGGATCACTCGAAGAATGTCCAGCCGGCAACCTGGTAGAGGAGTACGACGAAGGCGCCAAGACCAATGAAGGCGTACTGGGTGAGACGTATTTGCCGTCGACGACGCTGATCTTGTCGCTCCTCGTCCGTGCCGGCGAAGGACAAGTCCACAATCCGTGCTGGGCGTCCCAGTGTGGCGACCAAGAGCCCTAGCTGCGCGAACGTCAGCATCTGCACGAACGCCACGACCGAGTCTCCGACGATCTGCATCTTCGCGAACATCGGGGGAGCGCCGAGCGGCAGGATCAGCAGCGATGCCCTACGTCGTTCCTGGGATTCTCCGCGCTGAAACAAGCACGCCACGAGGTAGACGGCAGTCACTATCGCGAGTGCAATCACACTGATGGTCAGCGACACGGGCGTCAGCATGTCGCACGCAGCGGCTGTGACGGCGCATTGCGAATTCGACGGGATGTCGGCGACGACATCGGTCGAGTCGACCTGCGCACGAACGCCTTCCGGCTAGGGCACGAGGCCTCGGCGTTCGAGTTCGGCCTCAGCCTCGCGCAACCTTTCCCGCCACCAGCGGCCCGCCTTCGGGTTGCGTCCCATGCCTTTGGCGAGCGCTGCGCGCTCGCGTTTCCCAGCGAGACGGAGCCGCTCCCGCACGCCGTCATCTGTGAGCCCCCGAAGGTCATTGCTCCAACTCCGACTCTGGAACACTCTGTCGACCACGCGGTCAAGTATCGACTAGGACGATGGGCAAGAGGGCCGAACCACGGCCACGAACGATCGGATCTGCCGATGAGCGGCCCGTCGCTGAGACGCACTTTGTGCGCGACGGCGAGCAACGAAGACCGACAAAGAGCCAGACGTCCACGCGCTACCGAGGCGTTTCGCAGCAAGGCAGATGCAGCGCTCGATGCTCTCGCACTTCTGGACCTTGCGCGGCACGACTGCTACGGAGAGTCCTCGCCGCCCGAGCAGGTCAGCGAAAACATCTGGGTGGTCGCCAACGGCGACCTGGTGGAGTTGGTCTCGGCGGCCCACTTGGCCGTCGTCGACTTCCGGGACCTCCGCCTGAACGCCTCCCACCTTCGCGACTGACCCAGGGAGCATCCGCAGCCGCGATCCGCGCGGATCTGCCGAGGTGCGTGCGCCAGTCGCGACGCGGAGGATGCCAGCGTCGGCGTTTCTGCGAGGAACGCGGGAGCCGGTGTTGTCGGGTCAGAACCGGCTTCAGCCCGCGTTCGGCACCCCGCGCCGACGTTTCCCAGTTCCCAGCAGCGCTCCGAGGGCCAGGGCTCCAATGCCCAACAGCAAGCAGGCCGAGACAGGCCGGCAGGTGAGGTATGCGCTGCCGACGAAGACCAACGCTCCAAGCATCACGCTGTCGATTCCGGGGTGGCGCCGCACCCATGCCGTCGCCCCGCTCGGGTCGGTCGCCGCCACCAGTCCCATCAAGCCGAACACCACGAGCGTGATCAAACCAAGCACCCAACCCTGTCTCGACACCATGTTCGGGACGACGACCAAGAGCGACAAGAAGTACATCAGACGGATCCACCTCGGCGGCGCGGCCAACGAACGGTCGGACCTAGACCCGTCGGCCATTGCGCTGCCTCCATTCCGCACGTGGGCGGGAGCATTATGGCAGAGGGTCGCCGACCCGGGCCGGTGTTGGAAGGACGTCGCGCGCGGGTGACCGCATCTGCGGCGCAGGCCGTCGTCAGGCTGCCGTCGGCTGCGTGGGCAGACTCGGAATCGCGCGCTCGCACAGCGCTGCCGCCGTGCGCGCGTAGATCTCTTGCATGGTGTCGGAGTCGACCATACTGACCGCATACGCGCCGAGGTTGAGGGGTGCGTGGGTCTCCAGCTCGATGGTGCGGCCCATGAAGTCCCTCAGGGTCTCTACGCCGAGGTCGGCCAGTTGATCGCTCAGAACGACGATGGCGTCCTCGTCGGTCTTGACCTGGCGCACTGCGGCTTGGATGGCATGAACGGCGTCGGCCTCGGTGACCTGGTCGGCTGCCGCGAGGGTGTGCACAAGGGGAAGCGCGTCCCACAGGCGGTAGCTCAGGCCGTTGCCTCGGTCTCGCGGCTCCCAGCGCTGGGTGCGGACGGGGGCCGTGCCGAGCAGGTCGCTGAGAAGTCCGAGGGCTTTCGCGACCTGCGCCGCCCCGGGAGCGAGGGAGCCGAGCGGGTCGACCGCGAGGTTGTCGAGCTCGTCCATGGGAAGGTCCTTTCGGCGCAACGGTGTGGTGTGCGGGTGCGACGTACCCACGTTGTGGTGTTGGGATGCCTCGTTCCTGCGAACGTCACCGAATCAGGGCCGACGGCGTCTGTAGCCACCCGCATCGGGTGAACCCGCTGCCCTCCCTGGCGGGCACGCTCAGGAAGGTAAAGCGCCGTGATGGCTGGCACTATCCCCGCTCATCACGCGGATGAGACGACCCGGCAGGAGAGGTGACCCGCTGTGACGAGCAAGACCGACTTCGATGAAGAGACGTGGGCCCGCATCGTGCGCGCCCCGTTCGTGGCCGGGATGGCGATCTCGGTTGCCGACCCCGGGGGCCCGTTCGAGATGGGCAGGGAGACCATGGCGACCCTCAAGGCAGCCACCAACCCGCCGACCCGGGAGCAGCTCCTCACCGACGTCGCGTTGGACCTGCAGGCCATCACACAGCAGCACCACAACCCGCTCAAGGGGTTCAAGCCGACCACCGGCAGCCCCGTTGGGGATCAGGTCCTCGAGGAGCTCCGGACTGTGTCGGCGCTCGTGGCCGCTCAGGCTGAGCCGGCCGAGGCCGAGGCGTTCGGACGCTGGCTGGTCCAGGTCTCTCAGGCGGCCGCCGACGCCGCCAAGGAGGGCGGCTTCATGGGCTTCAAGGCGGAACAGGTCAGCGACCGAGAGAGGGACATGCTCGCCAAGGTCGAGGAAGCGGTCACATCCAAGCAAGGGTAAGGCGCCGTGTCGGCTGTGCGCTTGGCCGGCTCGGTTCGCTCCTCCAGAAGCCCGGGACCCTCACTAGGTAAAATCTGTGGGGTTCGTACGGCGGCAGCCACCGCGACGCCTAACGTTCTCGCAGCCTACGTCCGGACCGCAGGCGACAGGAGTGGCGATGACGCGAGACCGCATGCAGGCGGCCGGCGCCGCATTGGCGTCATCGGTGCTGGTGCTGCTCGTCGTCATCGACGCCTCGGTCCCGCCGGATGCGGTCATCCTGACCGCCCTGTTCGGGCTCGCGCCGCTCATCGCCTGCGCGGTCGTGTCAGCCGGCGGAACCGCTGCGATCGCTTCGGCCGCAGTGGCCGCCGCCCTGCTGTCCGGCACCTGGAACCACTCCTTCGGTACGGCGCAGCAGACCGTCCGCGTGCTCAACGTCGTGCTCGTCGGCGCGGCAGCGGTCGCCATCGCGGCAGTCCGAGTCCACCGGGAACGCCACCTCGCCGAGGTCTCGCTGATCGCCGAGGTCGCCCAGCGCGCCATCCTGCCCATCCTCCCGGCACACGCAGGGCCCGTCGGCATCGCAGCCCGCTACCACTCAGCTGCACGGGGCGCCCTCGTCGGGGGAGACCTCTACGACTGCTACACCTCACGTGACCACGTGCGGCTCCTCATCGGAGACGTCCGTGGCAAGGGCATCGCCGGCGTGGAGCAGGCCGCACGCGTCATCCGCGTCTTCCGTCAAGCCGCTGCCCTGCAGCCGACCCTTCCTGAGGTGGCCGCCGAGATGGACGACTACCTCGCGGGCTTCTTCGGCGAGGAGGAGTTCGTGACCGCACTCCTCCTCGACGTCACCGAGCCGGGTGTCATGCGCGTCGTCAGCGCCGGCCACCCCGGCCCTCAGCTCGCCGAAGCATCCGGCACCCACATCCTCGACCTGCCGGCGGGGTTGCCGCTCGGTCTCGGGCTCGGTCAGCTTTCGGGCGGCTACGCCGAGACCGTGCTGCCGTGGCGCCCCGGCGACAGGCTGTTGATGTACACCGACGGGCTCACCGAGGCGCGCAACCCTGCAGGAGAGTTCTTCCCCGTCCTGTCGCTTGGTGCCCAGATGCGGGTCGGGTCCGTCGACGACGTCCTGGAAGGAACCGTCGCGGCTGTCACCGATCATGTCCACCGTGGCCGCCTGGAGGACGACCTCGCCCTCGTGGTCGTCGAGCACCTGCCCGTGCCGACGTCGGCCACCGTGACCGCGTAGCCGGCCGCCGAAGTAGGCCTCGCCGTACCCGGGAGCCGAGGTGCGCCCGCCTGCGATGAAGTCGTACGGCGCACCGATCAACCCGCTGAAGAAGACGTAAAGGCCGTTGTCGAGGGACCCGCTCGCGGAGTTCAGGTCGCGGCGGGGGTGAGGGCCATCTACTCGGTCCCCTCCTTCAAGTCCTCGTCCAGCGCCTCCTCAACGAGCGCGATGGCGAATCCGAGGGCCTCCACGATGTTTGCGGCTGCCGCCACGGTGCGCGCGGTGCCGATCACCGGCGCCACGCCGATCAGCACGTCCTGCACGTCGTCGACGGTGAGGCCCGTGTCCGCCCCGGGGCCGACATGCATGAGGTATGAGGCCACGGGTGCGTCGACGGCCGCCAGGGCAGCGAGCCGGACGAGCAGCAGCGATCGTGCGTCGAGTTCGGTGTGCTCGAACGAGGCGGCCGTCATCTGCAGCACGGTCTCGAGCACGGGGGCGTTTCCAGTTGCCATCTTCACACTCCACTTCTGATGGGATAGCCATCCGCTATCTGCGTGATCGCAGCCATGGGTATGTGCTGCACCAGCACCCAACCCGGCCGGAGGCACGCCCGCCATCACCCGAGGATGGTGAATGGTCGGACATGTGGCCGAGCGGGCGCTCGCGTCACGATTGAGGGTGCACGCTTCTGCTGACAAGGGCGAGCTCTAGGAGCCGACGCTGGAGGCGCGGCGGCGAGTTTCGCGGCAGGCATCTGCCCGACGTGGCAGGATCAATCGTTTGTGGAGAACGAGCGGCTGATTCGTCGGCGTACGCCCGAGTCACGAGCTGCTATCGAGCGCGTGCACGTCGTCATGGACCTCACTTCGCGCCTCAACGTGCTGCGCCACAACGACCTCGTGACTCGCAATGCCATCTTGAGCGAGATTCTCGGGCGCCCTATGCCCGAGACTGTGACGATCTATCCGCCGTTCTACTGTGACCACGGACTCGGCCTGAAGTTCGGGGAGAACGTCTTCGTGAACCAGAACTGCGCGTTCTACGACCTCGGCGGGATCACCATCGGTCATCAGACGATGATCGGACCCGGTGTCACGCTCAGCACGGCGGGGCATCCGGTCCAGCCTGCTGAGCGATACGGCGGAATCACGACGGCGCCGATCACCATCGGGGCGAACGTCTGGCTCGGCGCGAACGTCACGGTCGCGCCTGGGGTACGTATCGGCGACGGATCCGTCGTGGCCGCCGGCGCTGTCGTCGCCAAGGACGTGCCGCCGAACTGCGTCGTGAGCAGCGCCGGCCATGTCAAGCGACGTGACCTCGAAGAAGCACCGCCTCAGTAGGCGGCTGCTTCGGCGGCTGGGGCAGCGGCGTTGCCCGGCTGCCGGGGCGTGATCGGTCGGCTTCAGCCACGTGAGGCCGCGAAGCGACACGCCTGCCGGATGCCACGAATCTCGGAAATCAGACTCGTCTGGCGGCCGCTTCTGGCACTCTCTCTTTGAATGTAAAGGGCTGCACATGGTGCGGCGTACATGTCGACGTGGGGGTAGAGAATGAGCAGCATCGGAGACGGACACAGCGATCCATACTCGGGAACCGACATCGCGACCGCCCGTGCCGCCTTCGGGGACACCAGCATCGGCACGGATGGCGAGGCCCCAGGTGACACCGCTCGCGACGCTGTGCCACTGCACGAAGCTGAGGCTGCCCGTGTCGATGGCTCGCACGCTTCGCAGGCGGCGGCTCGACTGCTGGAGCTGACCGCCCGCGAGACCGAGCAGTGGTGTTCGGAGGCCCGACGCGAGGCGGCTGCGATCGTGGCTGGCGCGCGTGACGAGACCGCCGAGCTCGTGCGAGCTGCGCGCCAGGAGGCCGAGCGCCTGGTGAGCTCCGCGCGGGAGGAAGCCGCGCGGACGACGAACGAGGCACGCGCGGAGGCATCTCGTGTGCGAGAGGAGACGAGCGTGATCCGGAAGCGGCACGACGAGGAGGTAGCCCGCCTCCAGCAGGTGGCGACCGAGGTCCGACAGCGGCTGCGGCACGACCTCACCGCCATGCTCGACCAGGTCGACTCCATCCCTGACGCACTCGCTCAATGACCTGTGGGCGAACACGTCGGCTCGGCCGGCTCGGATGCCGAGCTCGACCACGTACGACGCCGATGTCGGTCCGTTCGACCGCAACGATGGCGCCCGAAGCGTCCTCGGCAACTTCCACCGAAGGACGTGGGGGGACCGGCGCTCCACCGGAGCGGTGCGAGCGGTGACTCGGTGGCATCAGGATCAGGGCCCACCCGAACCTACAGCGAGGCAGTCGACGCGAGGAGCTCCTCAGCTGAACCGACCAGCGGATCGTCAGTCAGAGCCTTTGCCGCGAGGTCCCGGAGCGCAACCCGCACACGCTCCCTCTCCTCCGCGACCTGCCGGCGCACGACGGCAAGCCGGTCCGCTGCCGCCCGTGCCGCATGATCGCCTCGATCGACCTTGCGCAACCAGGACACGAGATACGCCACCGGTTCCACGCAGCGCCACGGCAAGCACACCCCGCTCATCTCCTCACAGCCCTCGACGAGGAACAGGATCCGGTCGGTCTCCGTCCGAACCCACGTGATCTCGGCGAACAGCCACGTCCGCGACACCGCGCTGTCTTGGAAGTGGACCGCGTCCGGCATCACCTCGACCCGACCGTCGGTGATCACATGCGTGTCCAAACCGGACCGACCCGCATTGACCAGGCTCGCCCTGACCGTCACGATCGGACCGGCATCGGCGACATCGACCCCTGCCGTCACGTCGGCCAGAACATGAAACGCTGGGAGTGCCTCAGCGAGCTCTCGCAGCGGCTCCATCGCCGTCTGCAGCGCCTTCCGGTATTCCTCTACGACCGCCTCGGTCTTGCGATCACGTCTTCCTCGCCACACAACTCCCCCCGGGTCTTCAGGTGACACCACTCCCGAGTGCGGCGCTGACCGTGTGCAGCCGCCCGCCAGATACTCCCGTTCGACCGGCACGCGAAGCGGCTTCAGCAATACAGGCCGGTGCTCACATTGCGCGCGGCGCAAACCCGGACAGATCTCCCGTCACCTGGACCAACGAATGTGCTGCGGGTTCGATGCCGCGCGTCAGCGGCGGCTCAGTGCTCGTGTGGGTCCTCTTGAGACCCGCCGGGCGCGGTGTCGGGCGGCTCGGCGGCACCGTTTCCAGTGGGAGGCAGCACGTCTTCGGCAACTGGATGAGACGTCAACGGTCCCGAAGGTGCTTGCCCAGCGCTCAGCCTTGGCTTTGTACGGGTGCTGCGAGGACGACCTGGTAGCGGGTGTAGTGGAAGCGCCCGTCGGCGTGGACCACGCGGTCGGTGCAGCTGACGAGCACCAACCGATGCCTGCCGAGCGTGGTGAAGTAGCGATGCGGAAGGCGGTGTCCACGGTCGAACGTCGCAGTCGCGATGACCTTGAATCGGTGGGTGACGCCGCCCCGAGTGATCGTGATGCGCTGGCCGCGGTGTGCCCGGTCGAGGTGGTTCATCGCGCCGGGCCTGTCGTGCCGGTCCGAGACGTGCCCGGCGATGACAGTGACACCGATGGCGTCTCCGACACCGGCGGAGCGGCGTAGCCAGCCGACGTCGGCGACATCGGAGGGCAACGTCATGTGGCCGCCGCGGATGCCTTCAGGGAACACCGACGCCGAGAGCCCGATCGCGGGCATCCGAACGACGGCCGGCGCCCGACGTTCCAGGCCAGGGGCATCGATCGTGCCCGAGAAGCCGGCGATGATCGCGGGGGCGACGTACGCGCGCTTCGCGACCACCGTCGTCTCAGCGTCGAGCCCGCACGGGTGGCTGCCGGCCCGGTTCGACGAGTTGGAGCTGGTGCTGACCTGCCAGCCGTAGTAGCCCGGTGCCCGGACTCGCACGTGGGGCGAGGTGCTCGTCCCGTTGCGCACCTGCCAGCTGACAGCCTGGGCGAGGTGCGGCGCGGTGCACGCGATCGCCGCCGGGGAGGAGAAAGGACCATACAGCCGCGCTGTGGCCAGGACGCCCGCCTGTCCGAGGAGCCCGCTGATGCTCACCTGGTCGGAGAACGGTCGACCAGGAGTCACCCGACTCTTCGAGGTGCGGGTGCTGATCTGCGGCGTCCCCAGGACCGCCGCTCGACGGTTCAGCGCCGTGACCTTGCTGGGCTGGTCACCGATCGTGACAGAACCGGGTGTCACGCTGACCAGCTCCCAGCCGGCCGGCGGCGCCGGCTCGTCCACGCGGCAGGTGACGCCGGTGGGGATCCCCGAGAACGTCTCGGACACGCTGCCGGATCCTGCCGGAACGTCGACGGGAAGCGGGATGTCGAACACGTCGTCGCTGCAGTCGAGCCGGAGCCCGAAGGTCAGATCGGTCGTGGCCGGAGCACCCTGGACCTGCTTGACCACGGTGAGATCACCGGTCCGTCTGGTGTTGACGGCGTGGACCTGGACCGGGTCTGTGCTGTCGATGGTGACGTCCGGCGAGGCGACGCCACCCAGGGACCACTGCCCGGGGATGTTGATCTCGGTGAAAGTGCAGTGCACACCGACCGGGATCCCGTCGATGAGGGCGGTGCCGGGGTCCGCCTGGGTCGCCGTCACCGTGACGTCCTGGTCGTCATCGGTGCCGTCGCAGTCGAGGAAGGCGGAGAAGGTGGTCGGCGCGCCGTCGACCGGCCCGACGAGGGTCTTGGTGATGGCGATCCCGCCGGTCAGCCGGCGGTTGGTGACGGTGACCTCGGCGGGCGACTCCGATGCGCCACGGACCCTCCCGGGGTCGACGGTGTCGGGCTCGATGGCCTGCAGGGCCCAGCCGGGCGGGACCTCGGACTCCGTCACGGTGCAGGTCACGCCGGTCGGGATGCCCGAGCGAGTGACGGTGTGCTGGTTGGCGTCGTTGAGCATGATGTCTTCGTCGATGCCCGCGTCGGGACAGCTCAGGTGGACCACGAAGGCGGTGCTCGCGCCGGCGACCGACCCCTCGAGGCGCTTGATGACCCTGATCGCGCCGGTGTTGCGGGTGTTGGTCACCGTGACGGTCACCGGACTGTCTCCGGCCGTGACCGTGGTGGGCACGCCCGAGACCGTCCACGCCGGACCGGGGTTGGCCTCGGAGACGGCGCAGGACACACCCGTCGGGATGCCTGCGACGTCTGCCTCCGGGGCGTCGGGGATCGACAGTCGGACGTCCTGGTCGAGGTCGATGTCCGGACAGGCCACGTTGACAGTGAAGTCGGTCGGCGCTCCAGCGACGTCGCCGACGATCCGCTTCACGACGTGGATGGCGCCGGTGTCGCGTCGGTTCGTCACCGTCACGCTTGCCGGGTTGGCGGGGTCCGAGCCGATCGTGACGGTCGCCGGCTCGATGCCGACCCGTGACCAGCCCGGCGGCGGGCTGGGCTCGGTGACCGCGCAGGTGGTGCCTGCGGGGATGTCCTCGAACGAGGCGAACGCGCTGCCCTGCGCGCCCGCGTCGAGGACACGTGACACGGAGAAGCCGTTGCTGCACGCGACCTGGACCGTGAACGACGTCGCTGCGCCGGCGATCGGGCCGAGGGCGCGCTTGATGACGACGAGCGAACCGCGCACGCGGGTGTTGGTCAGCGTGACGTCGTTGGGCCCGGGTGCGATCGTGACGACGCCACCGTCGGGCGTGATGCTCGACAGGGCCCACCCGGGGACACTGCCCTCGGTGACGGTGCAGACCACGCCCGTCGGGACGTCGATGGGTGCGGAGGTCGCCTCGGTGGCCGGGGGGTCGACCGTGAGGACGATGGTGCGGTCGTACGTCGTGTCGGGGGCACAGTCGACGTGCGCGGTAAAGGTCGTCGAGGCGCCTGCGGGATTGCCGTTGAGCACCTTGGTCAGCCGTAGCTGTCCCGTCGTCCGCCGGTTCGTCACGGTCACCGCGACGGGGGTCGGTCCGGCGGTCACGGTCACCCGATCGGGTGAGATGCCGACGAGCTCGAAGCCGTCCGGCGGCACCGGCTCGCTGATCTGGCAGACCACTCCGGTGGGGATGGGACCGGTCTCGGCGGGCGCTCCGGGGGCGACCACGAGGTCCTGGTCGTAGGCGACACCGGGGGCGCAGTCGACGTGCACGGTGGCGGTCGGGTCGGCCCCGGCCAGGTCACCCACGACCGTTTTGGTGACCTGGATCGTCCCGGTGAGCCGGGTGTTCGCGATGGTGCCGGCGAGGCTGTCGCAGACCCCGAGTGGGGGAAGCGTGCCCGTCGGCGGCTTGGCGTAGCCCGGGGCGGGGTCTTCCTCGAACTCGTAGCCGAAGGCCGAGGGTGGGACGGTGAGCTCGACGGAGGTGCTGCTCGAGGCGCCGGCGGGGACGACGACCGGCCCCTGCAGGACGGGGTCGGTGGTGGTGCGTTGGCCGGTGGCGTCGAGGACCCAGAGCGAGAAGTCGAACGTCGCATCCGCGATCGGGGGCACATCCACCGTCTTCACGAACGTCAGCCGTGCCGGCGACGGCAGGCCGGTGATGCTGGCCTCCTGGCTCGTGGTCACCGGTGTGCCGGCGGAATCGACGAGCGTCGCGGTGTCGGTGACGGTCGCCGTACCGCCGAAGCCGCGGGCGACCGGCACAGAGAAGGCCAGGGTCGCGCTGCCGCTACCACTCACGGTCCCCGAGCTCCAGGTGATCGGGGTGCTCACCGGAGTCCCCAACGCGACGTCCGTGGTGCCAGTCGACACGCTCGTGAGCGCGACCGGCTGGCTGGCTGTGGTGACGTCGGTGATCGTGGCGGTCGCGTTCCCCGGTGCCTTGACCGTCACAGGCGTCGACGCCGTCGCCGTGGTGTTCCCCGCGACGGGCGCGCCGGTCTCGGTGTCGACGTAGGTCGCGGTCGCCGTGTCGGACACCGACGAGGCCGACGCGGGGGCAGTTCCGGTGTGCGAGAGGACCAGGAACCGCGTCGAACCACCGGGCACCGCCACCGCCTGACCGGTGGTGGTGTCGACGACCTGACCAGCCGCGCTGACGACGTCGGTCACTCGCACAGACACGGTCCGGCTCGACGGGTTGTTGGCGAACACCTGCGTGGTCCACGAGACCGCACCGGTGACCGGCGTACGCGACCACCGGATCGTGGTCGTGAACGAGCCGGCTGCACCCGGCGCGCAGCTGTCCACCCCCACCGTCGCCGGCACGTTCGACTTGGTCAGCGACCACAGGAACCCGTCGCCACGCGAGGCGCTGATCTGCTTGCTCAGCGACTGCGGCTCGACGTCCTTGACGGGGATGGACACCGTCTTCTGCCCGATGCCCTGGTTGTTGAAGTCCTCGTTGACCAGTCGCGTGTCCAGAGAGGCCCCGGGGAACGCGCTCGATCCGACGGCGAGCCGCTGGTACCAGTCGTAGGTACAGGTCTCGTTACCCAGGCTCGGCACGTCCATGAGGCGCACCAGCGTGACGTCGAAGCCCCCGATGTTGTTCACCGTCTGCGTCGCCTGGACGGCCGGCTGGCGACAGCTCGGGTCCGAGAGACCCGCGTTGAGCACCGGTTCGGAGATGAGGTCGTAGCCAGGTCTGCTGCCGTCGCGGTTGGCTGCGGCGATACCGATCGTGAAGGTCTGGGCCGGGGTGATCTTCGCCGTCATCCGGAAGGGCACCAAGTCGAGCTCCGACCAGTTCGGGCCCTGGTTGCCGGGCGTGTAGTAGGCGTCGGGGCAGACGAACCGTCCGTCAGCGGCCGGAAGGGCCAGCCCCACCGGCCGGTTGCACCCCAGCAGCGTGAAGGTCACCTGCTGCGGCACGGCGGCCGAGGATGACGGCGAGCCCATGGCGATCACCACCACTGAGCACACCAGCAGCACCAGAAAGGCTGTGGCCGCGTGCGCGACCGCACGTGCTCGCGGTGCGCCCATACCTCACCTCCACGACATCCGGCGGCGACAAGTCTTAACCTGCGACCGGGTGACCCGCCCGAGGTCACCCGGACCGGGTGAAGACGCTCATGGGCAGGTCCCTCTCTCGACGCACCGTCGCCACCGCCTCGGGAAGCTGCTGTCGTAACGCCCGAACGGCCGGCGGACTCAAGACGGGCTCGAAAGACCCCTCGGGCCTCACCCGCGCAGAGACCGGACGGCGTCAGTCCCGCGCACGACCTCGCCGATGCGGTAAGCGACTTCGCTCTTCTTTGGGACATGGCAAGCGCACAGTGCGCACGCGGCGCATCCGAGCGTCACTCCGGCGCGTCGCTGCAATGGCCCCGGTCACTCAGTCGACCGCTGTCGCTCTTGGCCAGTGTCGAAGAAGTGGTCGAGGTAGGCATCGGGCCTGAGCTCGCTAGAGCGCATGAGAGAGAAGACCTCGGCCCCATGTTCCACCTCGTCCGCGATTGAGTACGACTGGAAGAGCGGAAGCACCTCGCCCTCCTCGAGCAGCGCGACATACTCGGCTGCCTCTTCCTCCGCCTTCGCGATCGCCGCGTCGAAGCTATCCGCCACGAACAGCACGACGCGCTCCTCGTAGACATCACCGCCATCCGCCGCAGCCTCGAACAGGTAGACGCTGCGCACCCCGTACCAACCCATGCCGCGAATCGTGCCAGTCATGGGGGTCGTCAACGCGATGACGCGACGCGTCCATCCGGGTGACGGCACCGGGATGCTTCCCTTCGGCCCGCCACAAGGCCGACAGTGCCTTGCCACGCCGTGTGTGAAGTTCGTTTCGCGCTACGCGCCTGGGACTGATCCCTTCGACGCCTTGTCGATCGGTCCGGGGCGGGGGTCTGGCCTTAGCGGAGCGCTCGGCGGAACACTGGGAGGCGTGGAGTGTGAGGGCTCTCCGACAGTGAGATTGGCCGAGTTGGTCGCGGCGATGTCGTTCGGCGCGGATCTGAGTCTGGGCCAGCCGCTGGAGCACTGCCTGCGGCGAACCCTGATCGCGCTGCGTCTGGGCGACCTGGCGGGTGCGGACGCGTCGGAGCGCGAGGCGACGTACTACGTCGGGCTGTTGCTGAACGTCTACTGCCACGCGGACGCCGCCGAGCAGTGCGCCTGGTTCGGAGACGACATCGAGATGAAGGCCGAAGGCTTCCGGATGCTCGCGATGAGCGGCCCGCAGGTCGCGGCGTTCATTCTGCGACAGCTCTGGTCGCACGGTCCGGCCACGGGGCGCGCCCGCCGGCTGGCCGCCTTTCCGGTCGTCGGCAAGAGCACGATGGAGTCGTGGTTCGCCACGCACGTGGACCTGGGCTCCCAGCTCGCGGCGAGCCTCGGGCTGGGTGCGGCGGTCTCCGCTGCCGCTGCGGAGGGCTACGAGCAGTGGGACGGCAAGGGCGTGCCCGGGCGGCGGTCCGGGGAGGAGATCAGCCTCGCGGCCCGGCTCGTTCAGCTGGCAGGACCGGTTGAGGTGCTGGCCCGTCAGCACGACCTGGACTCCTTGCGGGCTGTGATCGGTCGCCATGCAGGCACGCTCTACGACCCGCACCTGACTGCGGCGCTCCTGGGGAACCTGGACGGCCTTCTGGCCGACCTCGACGACAAGGCTTCGTGGGAGGGCGTGCTGGCCGCCGAGCGGCCGCCGGCGCGGAGCGTGTCGGGTGCGGAGCTCGATGACGTCCTGCAGGCGATGGCAGACCTGGCCGACCTGAAGTCGCCGTACTTCGCCGGGCACTCGCGAGGGGTCGCCGGGCTCGCGGCGGAGGCAGGTCGCCGCGCGGGGTTGGCCGACGCGGAGTGCCTCAGGTTGCGCCATGCGGGCCTGGTGCACGACATCGGGCGTCTGGGTGTGCCCAACACGGTGTGGGACAAGCCCGGTCCACTGACTGCGCTCGAGCGTGAACGCGCACACCTGCACCCCTTCCTCACCGACCGGATGCTGGCGAGGATCCCGTCGCTCGACGGGTGCCGGACGATCGCGGCGAGGCACCACGAGCGGCTCGACGGGTCGGGCTACCCGGCCGGTCTCACTGCGCCCGCCCTGACCCCGGCCGACCGCCTCCTCGCGGCCGCCGACGTCTATCACGCGATGACGGAGCCACGGCCGCACCGACCCGCACGCACATCCGCGGACGCCGCCGAGGAGCTTCGCGGCGAGGTACGCGCGGGCCGCCTCGACCCGGTTGCCGTGAACGCCGTGCTGGAGGCGGCGGGCCATCGCAGTCTCGCGCGGCGCACGGGTCCGAGCGGCCTCACCGCCCGCGAGGTGGAGGTCCTCGCCTTGCTCGCGAGAGGGCTGGTCAACAAGGAGATCGCACGCCGCCTGGACCTGAGCCCGAAGACCGTGTCACGTCACGTCGAGAACGTGTACGCCAAGGTCGGTGTCGGCACCCGTGCCGCGGCCACGTTGTTCGCGACGCGTCACGGACTCGTCGGCAGCTACGAGCCGGGCGAGCCGGGGTAGCACGGCGACCCCGGTCGCGGCGGCCACCAGCCACGTCGCGATGTCCACCCACAGCACGCCGGCGAGGTTGGAGCTCAGATGGGCCACCGGCGCGACGGCTGCCGCCAGCGCTAGCGGCCGCGGCACGAGCCGGGTGCGGACCAGAGCCACGCCGATGAGCAGCCCACCCAGCACGTGCACGGTGGCCACCGCCGAGAGCGCGACGACGGGCCCGCTCGTGTAGATCGCGCCGAACAACTTCGGCTCGGCCGCCAGCTCACCCGCGACGGCGTCCAGGACGACGAGCGGCAGGACCGCCATCCAGCCGACCACGGAGAGCGTCGCGCCGACACGGCTCAGCCTAGGGGCGGTCGCTTCGAGCGCGCGGAGGTAGGCCAACGAGCCTGGGACCGCCAGGAAGACGGCGGTGATCGCGAACACGTCGGCCACCGTCGTACGGCCGGGCGCGGCCCCGATGTCGGAGACGATGTCGGCGGAGCTCAGGTCGCCGTACGCCGGGTAGAGCACCCAGTAGACGATGAGCAGCAGGGGACTGCCGACCAATCCGGCGCCATACACCACCATGCGGACGCGGCGCATGACTACTTGCCCCTCACCAGGTCGGCGACCCGCGTGACCCGGTGCTCCTGCTCGACGACGAGCCACGCCAAAGTGGCCAGTCCCAGGGGGATCACCGTTGCGGCCACGCGCTGGGCAAGCCCTTGCACCGGGGATCCGCTCGCGGCGCCCGTAAGGATAAGCAAGGTGACCGCGAGCACACCGAACCTCCGGACCGAGCGTGCCCGCGAGCGCCAGTTGTCATCGCGGTTCATCGCCCGGGCAAGGACGAAGGGGGCGGCCGCAGTGGCCACGGCCGCAACGCCGAAACACACGATGTGGGCCGTCGCGTGCCACGACGAGATGGCCTGCGAGGCGCTGCACCCGGCATCGGCAGCACGACAGTCGAGGCGGAAGAAGGCGTCGGTGAGGTTGTCGAAAGCGGGCAGCGAGAGCGCCACCAGCACCCCGGCCAGGGGCGAGCCGAACACCGGGCCAACCACCAACAGGCCGAACGCCATTGTCACCGCGCCGGTGACGAGGAGGAGAAGCCGCCACACCGTCGCGTGGTGGGCGGTCTGCGCACCGAGGTCGCTGATGTCGTCCCGCATCCACCGGTATCCGTGGCCCTCAGCGGCGCCGACGGCCAGGAACCCCATCACGAACAGGGTCTGCGCAACGACGGTGGCCTGCGCGATTCGCTTCACGAACATTGGTCGTTTCATGCCACGACCATGCTCGGCGTTGACCGCGCGACGCCATGGGGCATTCACCCCACCCACCGACACCCTCGACCGTTGGAACCGGCGTCCCGCCGCGAGAGAGTCCCTGACACCTTTCAGGCCCGGCAATCTGTCGATCACCGGGCCTGAATCAGCAGGTCAGAGGCAGATTTTACCTTTGATCCTTCGGTCGGGCTGACAGGATTTGAACCTGCGACCCCTTGACCCCCAGTCAAGTGCGCTACCAAACTGCGCCACAGCCCGAAGCCTCTGTGAGGAGGCGGCGAAACACTATCGCAGATCCTTCGGCACTCGGAATCGGGGTGGCGCGGGTGGCGGGACCCCGGCGCCAAGGGTCGTGACCGTTCTGCCGCACTCCAGCGCCTGCCGCTGACAACCGAGGGCCACTTTGCGTGTCCCTCGAGCGCGACACGCGGAGCTCATACCGGCGTATCGTGCCTCGGCAGGGCAGGAAATGACCCGGCGCGGCGCTGGACGCGGATGGTCCTATGGCCCGACCTGGTGCCCGCTGACGCGGTCAGCCTCGGCCATCACGGCAGGGGGTGTCCTTTCGATGGCGATGTGGCTCTGAGACGGCCGCCATGCAGCGGTCCCGGACCTGGATCCAGAAGTCGACGCCGCTCGCCCAGCCAGGGCACTCGACGAACGGCCCCTGGATTGTCGTCGTGCCGGCTTCGCGGGCCGCATACAGGCCATCGTCGAGGAGGTAGACCTCGAGCCGATGGCCCTGGTGGCCGTCCTCGTCGCCGGACGAGTCTGGGACGAGCTCCGCGATCATCCATCCGTGCCCGACCTTCGTCCGGGTCTCCTCGCGGCGAGCCCTGCGGAACATGCCGCCTGCGATGACCTGCTGCTCGACATGCTCCAGCAGCACCGGCTCGGGTTGCTCGCCCTGGCGAGCGCGGGCGCTGAGCGCCTCGAGAGCCGCGACGGCTTGTCGCTCGATGTCCTCGTGGCCCGCTCGATGGCGGCCGTCGACCTGGCCCTCGTGTCCAGCGGGCCGCATGCCCTCGCCGTCGCCGTCGGCGGAGAGTCCGGCACGCCAGTGAGCACGCCCACCGGTCTTGCAGTGCCCCTCCACCACGACGTCGCCGTGATCGATGCCGAGCGTCGTCGTCATCGTCATCGCTTCCATCCCTTCGGACCGCCGCGAGAACGTGTCACTTGTTGTGTCGTGGGTCACATCGTGCCGCATCGGGGAGGGTATTGCCGGAGTTCGCCGAAAAGGGCGGACCGTCTCGTCCGGTGACGTCACCCGCTCCCGGTGAGCCGCTCGACACCCTCGCGGTCGACCATGACACTGTGGCCATGTCGAGCCTGCCGACGAGGCCCTCTGTCACGGTCCTCGAGGGCATCGGGCCCCTCGACCGCGCACAGAGCATGCGTGACGTCCTCGCGGGGATCACTCTGGCCGCGCTGGCCATCCCCGAGGTGATGGGCTACACCAAGATCTCGGGCACACCCGTGGTGAGCGGTCTCTACACGATCCTGCTCCCGGCGGTTGCGTTCGCCCTTCTGGGCTCGTCCCGCCATCTCGTCGTCGGCGGCGACTCGGCCACGGCGGCGATCCTGTACGCCGGCATCGCCTCGCTGAGCATCTCCGGCTTGAGACCGGGCACTGATGAGTGGCTGACGCTGGCCAGCGTGGCCGCACTGATGACCGGGGTCATGCTGCTGGTCGCGCGGGTGGCTCGGCTCGGGTTCGTCGCCGAGTTCATCTCCCGGACCGTCCTGGTGGGCTTCTTGACCGGCGTGGGTCTCCAGGTCGCCATGTCGCAGCTCGCCGGCATGCTCGGCGTACCCACGCCGAAGGTGGCCGCCGACCGCATCAGCGGCACGACGATCACCTTTTGGAAGACGCTGGGCGAGCTCGGTCAGGTGCAGGCGGCGACAGTCGCGGTCGCAGCTGCGGTCATCGCGACTCTGCTCGTCTTCGAGCGCTGGGTGACGCGGGTGCCGGGCGGGCTGGTCGCGGTCGTCGGAGCCATCGGCGTGAGCTGGGCACTGGACTTGGCCTCACATGGTGTGGCCGTGCTGGGGCCCGTGCCGAGCGGGATGCCGTCGCTGGGCCTCCCGACGGGCGTCGGGTGGAGCGAGGTGGCGAACCTGCTGCCGATGTGTGCGTCGATGTTCGTGGTGATCCTCGCCCAAAGCGCAGCGACGTCGCGGGCCTATGCGGTGCGGTACCGCGAGCGGTTCGACGAGAACACCGACCTGGTCGGGCTGGGGGCCGCCAACATCGCCGCGGGTTTGAGCAGCTCGTTCGTCGTGAACGGGAGCCCGACGAAGAGCGAGATGGCGGATGCGGCCAAGAGCCGCAGCCAGATCTCGATGCTGGCGATGGCGGGATCCGTCGCCGTGGTGCTGCTCTTCTTGACCAAGCCGTTGGAGTATCTGCCCAACGCCGCGCTGTCGGCGGTCGTCTTCGTGATCGGGCTCAAGCTCGTGGACGTGGCTGGCATGCGCGCGATCGCGAGGGTACGTCGCGACGAGTTCCTCATCGCGCTGGCGACGACAGTGGTCGTGGTGGGGGTCGGCGTCGAGCAGGGCATCCTGCTGGCCATCGTGCTCTCGCTGCTCGTCCACGTGCGACGCCATTACCGCCCGCATGACCTGGTGCTGACGCTGGGCCCTGATGGGCAGCGACGCGCCGTGCCCGCGACGCCCGGTGTGGTGAGCGAGCCCGGCCTGGTCGTCTATCGCTTCGGCGTCGGCCTGTTCTACGCCAACGCGACCCGGTTCACCGAGGAGGCGCTGAGCCTCGTCGACACCCCTGATCCGCCGCGATGGTTCGTGCTCCTCGCCGAGGCGATCGACGACGTCGACTACACCGGAGGCAAGACCCTCCTCGACGTCGCCGAGCAGCTCGCCGACCGCGGCGTCGTCTTCGCCGTGGCGGATGCGGGCGACACGGTCGTCCGTGAGCTCGACCGGTTCGGCGTCGTGGCGGCCATCGGGCGCGAGCACGTCTACGCGACGCTGGGGGACGCGATCAAGGGGTTCCGGGACAGCGAGACCCGGAGGGAACCAGCTGACGAGGGTGAGGGGTGACGAAGATGGGCAAGGGCAAGAAGAACAAGAGCAAGCAGTCGGCGGCGTCCGCTGCGGCGACCGCTGACGTCGGCCAGGCTTCACCGGAGAAGATGAAGCGCAAGGAGTATGAGCGTGAGCTCCGGCGCCTGCACGGGGAGCTGGTCGCGATGCAGGAATGGGTCAAGGCATCCGGTGCGAAGGTCTGCCTCGTCTTCGAAGGGCGAGACACGGCTGGGAAGGGTGGCACGATCAAGCGGATCACTGAACGGGTCAGCCCGCGGGTGTTCCGGGTCGTCGCCCTGCCCGCACCGACGGAGCGGGAGAGGTCCCAGATGTACCTGCAGCGGTACGTCCAGCACTTCCCGGCTGCAGGCGAGGTCGTCATCTTCGACCGCAGCTGGTACAACCGCGCGGGGGTCGAGCGGGTGATGGGCTTCTGCGAGCCGGCGGAGACCGAGCGCTTCCTCGAGCTGGCTCCACTGTTCGAGAGAGCCATGGTGGAAGCGGACATCCTGCTCCTGAAGTACTGGCTCGAGGTCAGCCCGGGGGAGCAGACGCGTCGTCTGGAACGCCGCATCGACGACCCCCGCAAGGTGTGGAAGCTCTCGGAGATGGACTTGAAGTCCTACAGCCGTTGGTATGACTACTCCCGCGCTCGTGACGCGATGTTCGCCGCGACCGACACCGCGTGGGCGCCCTGGTACATCGCGCACACCGACGACAAGATGCGGGGCCGGCTCAACCTCATCAGCCACCTGCTCAGCCAGGTGCCGTACCAGCCGATGGCCGCTCGAGACATCACGTTGCCGAAGCGGCAGTCGGCCCACGGGTACGCCGAGCCGAGTCTGCCACTTCGACACATCCCCACACCGTTCTGACGCTTCCCGGTTCGCCGCCCGCTTCGGCCAGACCTGGGCGGGACGATCCGTGTCGGAGGCGAGGCCGAGTGAGCTGCACGTCACGCTCGTCGTGCGCCGTCGAGCGTCGTCGGGAGCCGGCCCGAGCGCACGCCGAAGAGCTGGCTCATCGCGTCCGCAGCGATCGCGATGGCGAGCAGGAGGGCCTGGTTCTTGTCCGGCGCGACCTCCACCCCGTAGGTGTCGCGGATCCGGAACCAGCGCTTCGAGACCTTGGCGACGACGTGGTCGGGATCGTTCCCGATCGCATACTCATGGCCCGCGACATTGCCCTGGATCCTCCAGCCCAGGTCGCCCGGCAGCTCGACGCTCCAGCCGTCCGAAGGAAGCGAGGCGGCTCGTTTGTGCACCAACGCCAGGAGTTGCCCTTCCATCCCCTCGATCGCGAGCGGGTCGCCGGCGTGCAGGATCCGAGATGAGATCGTGCAGATGGGCGTTCCGTGGGCGTCCTCCAGGCAGACGCTCCCACCCAGTCGCGCAGCATGACCGTCGACTCGGTAGACGTAGGTGCCGGCGCCATCCCGGATCCAGTAGTCCTCACCCACGGCCACCATGTTCTGGCGCAGCTGGTAATGGGCGAGGCTGCCTCGCCCGCCACTCCTCTTCGAAGGCCGTTCCCGGCCGTCCCGCACCCGCATGACCTCTCCGCTCTCGTGCGACAAGGACGGGACGAGCCCGATCCTTGAGCTGCCTCTGAGCGCAAGGTAGACGCCGCGAGTCCCGACGTCCTCACCCTGACCGTGTGAAAGGTCAGGCGCCGCTGAGCGTCGAGCAGCTGCCGAGCCCACCCCGGGCATGCCGCCTGCCGAACCCGGGAGTTCGCCCGAGGCGGCGGACAAGGGGCTCTTCCTAGCGTGAGGTCGAACCGAATCAGTCGACCCAAGGCGGTGCAGCTCAGATGGTCGGTGGCGATGCTCCTCTGGCAGCGGTGATCTGTTTGGTCTCGGCGATCGGCTTCGCGACCTCGAGCGCGCTCCAGCACCGAGTCGCGGGGACGATCCCGACGAGCGTGACCCACCACGCGATGGGAGTGCTGGGCCGGGTGGTCCGCAAGCCGCTGTGGCTGCTGGCGGCCACGATCTCGACCTCGGCCCTGGCGCTGCACGCGACCGCCCTCAAGCTCGCGTCCATCGCCCTCGTGCAGCCGTTGATGCTGGTCGGAGTGGTGGCCGCCGTGCCCGTGCGGGCAGCCCTGGATCGGACGACGCCGACGTGGCGGGAGCTGCGAGCGGTGCTGATCACGGTCGCGGGCCTGGCGGCCCTCATGTGGGGCGTCAACCCCGCGTCATCGACGAGACCGCCATCACCGGCGCCGGCGGCGGTGATGGTGTGCGTGGGGCTCGGGACCGCAGCCGTTGTACTCCTGGCCTCACCTCGCCTGACTGGTCGACCGCACCAGCAGGCGGCCGTCCTGGGCGCGACGTCTGGCGCGATGTTCGGGCTGACCGCGGGGCTGCTGAAGCTCATCGGAGCAACGGCGTCCTCCGAGCACCCCGCAGCCGCTGCGCTTCTGGTCGTGGCCCTCGTCGCAGCCGGTGCGCTCGGAACCGCCATGAACCAGCGGGCCTACCAGCTCGCGCCCCTCTCGGCCTCGATGCCCCTGCTCAACGTCCTCGACGTGCTCGTCGCGGTCACCTTCGGTGCGCTCGTCTTCCATGAGACACCCGAGCACGGCCCCGCCCTCATCCTCCTCCAGTGCAGCGCGCTGGCATGCCTCGTGGTCGGCCTCCGGCAGATCGCCCGCCTCGGCACGCGCGCTCACCCGTCGGAGGGGTTCACCACATCCGAAAGGCACTCCTCATGAAGCTGCTCGTGCTCTGTCTCATCGGCCTGATGTGCGGGCTCCATGCCGCCACCTGGGGCGGGTTCAAGGACTCGCCGTTCGAGGGCTTCAAGCCCACCAGCTTCGTCCGCAGCGTCGTGGTAGGACTCGCATCCTCCATCGCGATCGGGATCGCGACCGATCTCGAGTCGACCGAGTCAGTGATCGTCCTCATCGGCCTCTGCTACACGCTCGAGCGGCTCGCCACCGAGTGGTGGAAGAGCATCGTGCGCGAGGACGACCAGAGCACCTACTCGATCCCCATGCGCCTGGCGCTGCGTGGGCGGCCCATCGACAGACGCTGCAGCCGGTACGCCGTCGGCGTGGCGATCATCGCCGGCCTGATCCTGCTGTGCTGGTCGACTCAGGTGGTCCAGCGCACGCTGTCGCCGCTGCCACTGTGGATCGTGCTGCTCGTTGCGGGTGTGGGCGGCTGGCTCACGGCGGTCGGCGGCGCCTGGAAGGACGCGCCCGTCGAAGGCTTCAGCGGCTGGAAGTTCCTGCGCAGCCCCGTCGTGGCGACTGCCTGGGCCGCAGTGCTGAGCCGGTTCACCGGCGACTGGGTGATCCTCACCGTCGCTGCGGCCGGATGGTCGGTGATCTCGATCGAGACCTACAAGACCTTCCTCACTGGTGGCCGTCCCCCTGGCAAGTTCGCCGACAAGCCGGTGCGCCACCTTCCGCACGCCGCCCGCGAGGCGTGCAGGGCCACGCACGTCTCCTTGTACGGCGCGTTGGCGCTCACTCTGGGCATCGGGCTGCGCCCGACGGATGTCGCTGCGGCGGGTGGTCCGGCGATCGACCAGCTGCTGGCCTCCGCCGCGGTTACGCTGGCGGCCTCGGCGGCGGCCGCCCTGGTGCTGGTCGACGCGTCTGCTCGACCGGCGCCCGAGAGGGCCCGTCGCCGAGAGCTCGCGAAGCTCCATGCCGGGAGGTGAGAGATGGGTTCGCAACCCTTCGTGGGCCGAGCCGACGAGCTCGCCTTCCTCCACGAGCGACATGCCGAGGCAGGACGCGGTCACCCCCAGACGGTGCTGGTCGAAGGGCCGGCGGGCATCGGGAAGAGCGCTCTTCTCGCGAGCTTCGCCCGGTCGCTGGATGCGCCGCCGCTGACGGCGTCGGGGGATGAGGCCGAGACGTTCCTCGACTTCGGCGTGCTCCTCCAGTTGCTCGACTCGCGCGCCGCCGCGTGGAGCGACCCGTTCGCTGCCGGCGCTGACCTCCTCCGGTTCCTGGATCGACGGCACGACCGCACCACGGTGTTCATCGTCGACGACCTGCAGCTGTGTGATGCGGACTCAATGACCGCGCTGACCTTCGCGCTACGACGACTCAGGGCCGACCGTGTCCTGGCCGTGCTGGCGGGCAGGGATGAGGGCAGCGGCCGAGTCCCACCGGGCCTGCTCCGGCTCGTGGACGCGCAGAGCGGTCGGCTCCCGCTTCGCGGTCTCAGCGAGCCCGAGGTCGTCGAGCTCGGCGTGGCCCGCGGCTGTGGGCAGATGAGCGGCCGGTCTGCCACGCGACTGCGGCGCCACACGGACGGGAACCCGCTCTATCTCGGCGCACTCATCGACGAGCTGGCCCTCGATGAGCTCGACTCACCGGGCCCGCTCCCGGCTCCCAAGTCGTACGCGGTGCTGGTGCTCGGGGCTCTCGGCTCGCTCTCTGCGGATGCGCAGGCCCTGGCCCGCGCTGTCGCCGTGCTGGCGGACGGCGCGCTCGTCGACGTCGCCGCGGAGGTGGCCGACGTGGCGGTGCCTGCGACCGCCCTCGACGAGCTCACCCGGACCAAGCTCGTCACCTGCACGTATGCCGACGACGGCTGGCGCCTCGGCTTCCTGCACCCCTTGGTGAAGGCGGCCGTCCATGACGACCTGGGTCCAGCCGAGCGCGTGCTGCTCCACAGTCGAGCCGCCAAGCTCCTCCATGGCGAGGAGGCACTTCTGCACCGGGTCGCGGCCGCGCCCGGACCGGACCCGTCCGTGGCTGACGAGCTCGCACGGAGCGCGGCCGCGAACAGGGAGCGTGGCGACCTGCACCGAGCCGCCGAGCTCTTCCGCACCGCAGCGCGGATGAGCGAGCCTGGCGCCGTCGGGGACCAGCACCTGATGGACGCCATCGGGCTGTACCTGCTGGCCGGCGATGTCACGACGACGGCTGCTCTGGCTGAGCGGCTCGACCACGTCGCGCCCTCAGCGCAACGCTTCCATCTCCAGGCGAAGGTCGCGCAGCTGGCAGGACAGACCGGCGAGGCGGAGGCGCTCGCGCTCCGGGCGTGGGAGCGCAGCGAGGAGCTGGAGCCCGACGGGAGAGGCCCGCTGGCCGCCATCCTGGCGCAGCTCTGCAACATGCGGGGCGACGGCTCGGCGGGCGCAGCGTGGGCCGAGAGGGCGCTGTCTGATGCGCTCCCGCCGGATCTGGCCGACTCGACCTCCGCTGCGTGGGCGGTCGGGCTCACCCTGGCCGGGCAGCTGCCAGCGGCGCTCGCTCGACTGCAACACGAGCTGCCCGCCGACCCGGCGGCCGTGCGGCGAGACCAGCATCATCAGCTCTGCACCAGAGGAGTGCTCCGGGCAGCCGCCGACGACCTCGCCGGCGCCCGAGCCGACCTGGCCGCCCTGAGCGTGACGTCGGCGGGCGACCTCGCCCCGAACCGTCTTCTCGCCATGGGCGTGCTCGCGGAGGTCGACTTCCGGCTCGGCAGCTGGGACAGCTCGATCGCGCTGGCAGCGCAGGCGCTCTCGCTGGCCGAGGACACCGGACAGGTCTGGATCCAGGGCTTCCTGCACACCGCTGTCGTCGCCGTCGCGGCCAGCCGCGGCGACTGGGCGGAGGCGGAGGGCCATCTCAACGAAGCCCGTCGACTGGCCACGGAGCTGAGCGACCCCGGGACGCTCGCTGTGTGCGAGAACGCCGGCGTCCACCTCGCCGCCTGTCGGGGAGACGCGGAGGGTGTGGTGTCAGGGTCGGCCCTGCTGCGCAGCCTGCCGGATGGCCCGACCGATGAGCCCGGCCTCCTCAGCTGGCCCGTGGCCTTCGTCTCCGCACTTGTCGAGCTGGGCCGACTCGACGAGGCGGCGACCGACATCGCCCGGTTCGAGTCGCGAGCCCGCGACCGCGGCTCCCGCTCGCGCCTCGCGGGGCTCGCCCGGGTGCGTGGGGAGCTTGCGACCGCTCGACGCGAGCACGCCGCTGCCCGCTCCGCCTTCGAGGAGTCACTGGCCCTCGGACAGGACGCCGCGACCGCACTGGAACTCGCGGTGACGGACCTTTCCTACGGACGCTTCCTGCGCCGCCGCGGCGAGAGGCGCGCGGCGGTGAGCCGGTTGGAGGCCGCCCGGGAGCGGTCATCCGCCCTCGGTGCACTCCCGTTCGTCGAGCGCTGCGACGCCGAGCTGTCCGCGTGCGGCGCCGCGCCCCAGCCCGACCGGCCCAGCATGCCTGCGCTCACGCCTCAGGAGCAGATCGTCGCCGGGCTGGTCTGCCAGGGGCTCACGAACCAGCAGGTCGCCCACCGTCTTGTCCTCAGTGCCAAGACGGTGGGGTATCACCTGAACAACGTCTACGTGAAGCTGGACGTCCATTCGCGAGCGCAGCTGATCGCCCGGTTGGGCGTGTCCCGATGATGGCGCGCCCTCGGCCATGGACCGGGACCACCAACGGCGAGATGATGAGAGTCCAGAGCAACGGCACGACATCAGGACCTCGGTCCTGCACGGACGTGCGCGGCCACGCCGCCCGTTCCACGAGAAGAAGCCGCCGGCCACGTGCCGGCCCGTCCAACGCCCCGGCCTCTGGTGCTCCACGACCCCTGACTCGGGCGTTGGGGAGGACAGGACATGTTCATCGCCATCCTGAACCAATCGACGCGCGCCACAGACGACGACGTCGCCACCATGACGCGAGCCATCGCCCTGCAGGTGCGGCTTGACGTCGCCCCGCTGTGGGATCGCATCCCCGCGGCCGTCGTCTACTACGACCAGGCGTCTGCGGTTCCGCCCAACGCCCACGTGATCACGCTCGTGGACTCCATCGACGACCAGCCGAAGGGTGTTCTCGGCTACCACACGGAGGACAAGGGTGGGCGGCTCTGGGGTGTCGTCGCCGTCAGTCCGTCGTTGGACGCCGGGGCGAAGGTCCTGACCGGTGACTGGAGCGTCTCCAGTGTCCTCTCCCACGAGGTCCTCGAGATGTTCGTGGACCCCAATTGCAACCTGTGGTCGTCCGACGACAACGGCAAGGTCTACAGCTTCGAGGTGTGTGACCCGGTCGAGGCGCCGACCTATGTGGTGAGCGGCGTGTCCGTCTCCAACTTCGTGACACCTGCGTGGTTCGACCCGCTGGCCTCGCGGAAGAGCAAGACCCAGTTCGACAAGCTCGGCCACCTCCACAGCCCCTTCTCCATCCTGAAGGGTGGGTACGCCGTCTACGCACTCCAGGGCAAGCCGCACCAGGTGTTCGGAGCGGAGTTCCCCACCTGGCGCAAGGACATGAAGCTCGGGCGCGCATCGCGCACGACGCTGCGCGGCGAGCAGGCGGCAGCCCTGTAGGGACCCGGAAGGGGACAACGGCGTGCCGCCCTGAGCCCGAGCGGGTACCGGCGCGGCATGAGCGACATCCATGACGAACAGCACGTCGAGACACGCGCAGAGCTGCTGCCGGAGGAGATCGCCGCCGGCAGCGACAACCCGCATGAGCAGGCGGAGGTCGTCCTGGAGGAGTCCCAGCAGAGGACCGAGGACCCTTCCGGCACCGGGGCGGAGGCGGAGCAGACCAGCACGCCCGAGGAGCGGCCGACCTGACGTCGTCGGGGCTCCGAACCGGCGCTCGCTGGGGCTGCGTGGCTGGACACCTCATCCGAGTCGGGTGATGTCATCTGCCGCGGATTGGAATGAGGTTGCGTCAAACGGCCGGTGGATCCACCACGTCGGCCCCGGTGAAAGGTCGCCTCGTGTTCAACGACAACGGCTCATTCCTGCTGGCTCTGTTCGAGTTCTTCCTGTTCTTCGCCTGGTTCATGTGCCTGTTCTGGGTGCTCGGCGACATCTTCCGCAGCAAGGACCTGGGCGGGGGAGGCAAGACCCTGTGGGTGATCTTCGTGATCGTCATCCCGTGGTTGGGGATCTTGGTCTATCTCATCGCCCGAGGGCATGGCATGCAGGAGCGTCAGCTGGCCCAGGCCCGGGAGATGCAAGCCGCGCAGGCCGAGTACATCAAGTCCGTCGCCGGGACGTCCTCGGGCGCTGCCAGCGAGATCGCGAACGCCAAGGGGCTCCTCGACAGTGGCGCGATCACCCAGGCGGAGTTCGACAACCTCAAGGCGAAGGCGCTCGCTTCCTGAGGGTCGACTCCGGCACGAGGGTCCCGCTGGTCGGGTCAGCCGGCACACGCTTCGGTGTGGTAGCGGCAGGCCACGACCTGCGGGGTCTCCTCATCGCGGCCGGCGGTGACGTTGGCCGCGAGCCGCAAGAACTGCGCGTGGGTCCATGCCAGCGGCGTCGCCGAGAAGGTGGGCTCACCCGGCGTGAACCCGGGTTGTCCCGAGGGCGGGTTCAGGTCCCAGACCTGCTCGGCCATGAGGTGGCTGTCGTCGGCGGCGGCGCGGCCCATCGTGTCGAGCAGCTCCTGGGCGGACGGTCGGTCTCCTGCGGTGAGCGCATACTCGCCGCGCTCTCCGCCGAGCAATGGCCAGCCGCGCCCGACGGTGATGTTCGAGCCCGGGTCCGTGACCTCCCACTGCGAGCCGTCGCGCTTCTCCCCGTAGCCGTCGAAGCTGGCGCGGTGCCAGAATCGCCCGTTCGAGGTCGAGTAGGACAGCTGGCGGTCCACGACGGACAGCGTGTTCGTGATGACCGGGTCGTCGGCCCTCTTCACACCCAAGCGCACGAGGTCGAGGAAGCTCGGGTCGACGACGCGGCGCTCGTCGATCAGCGGGCCGCCGTCCGAGACCTGCATCATCGTGCCGGAGTCCGGCTGCCCGGTCGCCGTGATGCGCAGGTAGTACGGGCTCGTGCTGTACGGCCCGGTGCTCGTCGCGGTCCAGCTCTGGACGTCGCGCTGCCAGGCGTCAGCCGTCTCCTCGTAGGTCGTCGCCCGCGCGAGGTCACCGTTCTGCCGGGCGACGTCAGCGGCGCACACCAAGCCCGCGACCTCCGCCGCGATCGTGGCCGGCGACCAACCCTTGGCGTTCTCCCACCGCTCCTGCGGGGTCTGCGGGCCGTGACCGACGACGTAGTCCGCAGCGCGCCTGATGTGGTCCCAGTCGGTCGCGCCGGTGCGCCCGAGCTCGTGGGCGAGCACGATCGGGAAGGCCACCTCGTCCATCTGCAGGTCGCCGAAGACGGGCGTGCCGTCCAGCCGGCTGTTCTGAGGGAAGGAGCCGTCGGGGCGCTGT
>NZ_BAAIGC010000031.1:0-61561 GCF_054653495.1 Nocardioides sp. AN3 | reverse complement strand
AAACAGGTCCAGCTTGATGTCCTCGCGCTCGCTGGCGGCCTCCACCACCAGGTCACGATCCTTCAGCTGGCCCAGGTCGGTGGCGAAGGCGATCCGCGCACACGTCTCGCCGAGGTCCTGCTCGGTGATCTTGCCCCGGGCGGCGGCCCTCTCCAGACTCCCGCGGACCTTGGCCTCGGCCGCCTTCGCAGCCTCCTCGCTCACCTCCACCACCACGGTGTCGATGCCCGCCCGCGCACACACCTCCGCAATGCCCGACCCCATCAGACCACCGCCGATGACGCCTACCTTCTCGATCATGTCTGCTCCTCTCTTGCGGGACATGTTCCACCCCGGCGGCCCACGCAGGGGCGAGCGGGGCTCATCACAGGCCCGCGGCCAGGTCCGCGAGGACCTCCGCCGCCGGTCGCTCGCGGACCTGGCGGTAGCCGGTGCCGGCCCACAGGTTGACGTAGTCGGGGTCACCCAACGCCCCGGCCGCCTTGCGCAGGGGACTGGTGAGGTGGTGCACCGCCGGATACCCCGACGGCGCGGAGTCATGGTGGTCGGCCAGGAACCGGTTGGGGATGGCCCGCGCCGGTCGTCCGCTGAACGCGCGCGTCACGATCGTCGACCCGCGGTCCGGTCCGAGGAGCGCGGCGCGGTGCGCGAGGGACGTGCCGGCCTCCGGGGCCAGCAGCAGGGCCGTGCCGACGGCGACGGCCGACGCCCCGGCCCGCAGCGCCGCGGCAACGTCCGCCGACGTCGTGATCCCGCCCGCGGCGACGAGGGGCTTCGTGGTCGTGCCAGCGATCTCGGCGACCAGGGCGGCGAGGGGCCGGTCAGGCGGCATGCGGTCTAGCGTCAGCGTGCCGGAGTGGCCGCCGGCGGCAGGCCCCTGGACCACGACGACATCGACACCCGCATCGACGGCGGCACGGGTCTCGGCGGCGGAGGTGACCGTCTGCGCCGTGAGCGTCCCGACGCGCTTGAGCCGCGCGACATCGTCGGCAGCGGGGATGCCGAAGGTGAAGGAGACGACAGGCACCGGGTCGCTCACCAGGAGATCGAGCTTCGCCGCCCAGGCGTCGTCGTCCTCGAGGGGCGCCTCGGGCACCTCGGCCCCGAAACGCTGCGCGTCGGCACGGACGCTGTCGCGGTAGGTCGCGTAGGCGGCGGGGTCCACGGGGACCGGGTTGGGCGCGAACAGGTTGACGGCGTACCTGCTCGTCGACGCCCGCACCGCCGCGATCTGCTCGGCGAGGGCCTCAGGCGACTTGTAGCCGGCGGCGATGAACCCCAGGCTGCCCGCCTCCGCGGCGGCGACGACGAGCGCCGCCGTGGTCGGGCCACCGGCCATCGGCGCGGCCAGGACCGGGATCGAGACGCCCAGGTCGGCGAGCAGGGTCATGTGCCCATGGTGCACGTCGAGCTGCCGGCATCGCGATCACCCATCGGTGGCCGACCCGCTCACGCCTTCCGGTCGCTGTTGACCTCGGAGTAGGCGTCCGAGCCCAGCTTGCCGGTCAGGATGCCCCGGCCCGCGTCGAGCAGCGCCCCGACCTCGGGCGTCGCCAGCTCGTAGAGCACCGACGAGCCGACCCGGGTCGAGCTGACCATGCCGGCGCGGCGCAGGACCGCCAGCTGCTGGGACAGGTAGGAGGGCTCCACGTGCAGCTCCGCGAGCAGATCGCGGACAGGCGTGGGTCCCGACTGGAGGATCTCCAGCACGCGGATCCGCGCAGGGTGACCGAGGAGGCGGAACAGCTCCGCCTTGGCGTCGTACAGGGGCTCGCTCCCCTTCATCGCACCCCCTCCCAGGTGGTGGCAGCTTCAAGCGAAATCGGCCTCTGACGAGCCCGAATAGGTGTCCGGAACAACAAACTGCGCGTGTCGTTCGCCACAACTGTGCATCTTGGATCGATCCATTCGGCTCATCGTGACGAAGGCCTCAGGATGGGGGACAGTACACCACTTGAAGGATTCTTCAATTCGGGTAGCGTGCCGGGCACATCGGCGGACTGAAGGGCTCAATTGATGGTTGACGTGGACAAGGTGCTCGACGAGGCGGGGTTGAAGAATCCCCTCGTGCGCGACTATGTGGCGCACTGGGCGGAGGTGACCGGAGCCTCTGCGATCGAGGTCGTGAACGCCTCCGACGACGCCCGGCTCCTGGCCGAGGCCGTGGCCGCCGGAGAGCTGCTCGAGGCAGGGGAGGGGCGCTACTACTCGCGCTCCTACTACAAGGACACCGCCCGCTCCGAGGAGCGGACGATCGTCGCGACGAGCAACCCGGAGGACGCCGGCGCCTACAACAACTGGCGCCCCGCTTCGGAGATGAAGCCGCTCCTCGAGGAGAAGATGCGCGGCGCCTCGGTCGGCAAGACGATGTACGTCGTCCCCTACCTGATGGCCCCGCCGGGATCGCCGCTGGAGCCGTACGCCGCCGGCGTGGAGCTCACCGACGCGCGCACCGTCGTCCTCCACATGATCCGCATGGCGCGCGTGGGCGTGGACTTCATCAACAACCTCGAGGACCAGAACTCCTTCGTGCGCGCCGTGCACGTCACCGGCGACCTGGAGAACCTCGGTCATGGCACCGACCGTGACCAGCGCTACTTCGTCACCTGCGCCGACGAGCGCACGATCCTGCACTTCGGGTCGTCCTACGGCGGCAACGCGCTGCTCGGCAAGATCGCCCATGGCCTGCGCCAGGCGGCGTACGACGGCTGGGCGTCGGGCAAGTTCCTCGCCGAGCAGTTCATGCTCCTGGGCATCGTCGACAAGGAGACCGGCAAGAAGCACCACATCGCCGGTGGCTTCCCGAGCGCCTCCGGCAAGACGAACCTCGCGATGACGCTGGCGCCCGACGCGCTGGGCGACCGTTACTACGTCGAGTTCTACGGCGACGACATCGCCTGGATCTGGGTGGACGAGAAGGACGGCCGCGCCTACGCCTTCAACCCGGAGAACGGCGTCTTCGGCGTCGCCAAGGACACCAACGAGAAGACCAACCCGACGGCGCTCGACTCGATCGGGCCGAACTCGGGGGCGATCTTCACGAACGTGGCCTACAACTCCAAGACCGGCGAGGTCTGGTGGGAGGGGCGCACGAAGAACCCGCCGGAGGACCTCGACGGCTGGCTGGACTGGAAGGGCGAGCCCATCGCCAAGCGTGGCCTCGGCGAGCAGGGCGAGCCGTGGGCGCACCCGAACTCCCGGTTCACCACGTCGCTGGACAACGTGCCGAACGTCGCCAAGGACTACGACGACCCGCGCGGCGTCCCGCTCGACGCGATCATCTTCGGCGGCCGCACCCGCGACCGCGAGCCGCTGGTGCGCGCGTTCACCGACCTCGCCGAGGGCGTCTACGACGGCATGACGCTCGGCGCCGAGGCGACGTTCGCGGCCGAGGGCGTCGAGGGCCAGCTGCGCTACGACCCGATGTCGATGCGCCCGTTCATGTCCTACAACGAGGGCGACTACGCCAAGCACTGGCTCGACGTGCTCGGCAAGGCCACCGACGCGCCGATCTTCGCGCACGTCAACTGGTTCCAGCGCGACCCGGAGGACGGCCACTTCCTGTGGCCCGGCTACCGCGACAACCTGCGCGCGCTGCTGTGGCTGGTCGACTTCAAGAACGGCGAGGCGAAGGGCACCTCGACCCCGGTCGGTGTCATCCCGACCAAGGAGGAGCTGCTCCTCGAGGGCTGCGAGGTCACGCCCGAGGACCTCGACACGATCCTCTCGATCGACGTCGACCGCTGGAAGCAGGAGATGGGCTTCCGCGAGGAGCACCTGCGCCAGTTCGACCGGCTCCCCGAGGCGATCTGGGAGGCACACCGCCGGGTCGCGAAGGCGCTCGACGAGGCCTGATCCTCTTCGCAAGACGTCATACGGACTGGTCGCTTCGGCGGCCAGCCCGTATGACGTCCCGCAGCAAGGCCGCCTCCACCGATCAGGTCGGAGTCAGGGAGCCGTCCCTAGGGTCGCGGCCATGACAGCCACCCGCGCAACCTCCCGCCCGGCCTCGAGGGTCTTCGCCGGGCCCAAGGTGCCCGAGGTCTTCGTCGTCTTCTGGGTCGTCAAGCTGCTGACGACCGGCATCGGCGAGACGGCTGCCGACTTCATGGGCACCGCGAACCTCGTCCTGGCCGGCGTTGTCGGCATCGGCGGGTTCTTCGCGGCGCTCTGGCTGCAGCTGCGGGCCGACCGCTACCGCCCCGTCCTCTACTGGGTGACCGTCCTGATGGTCGCCGTCTTCGGCACGATGATCGCGGACGGGCCGCACGTCGCGCTCGGCACGCCCTACTACGTCGACTCCGCCCTCTACCTCGTCCTCCTCATCGCGCTGCTCACCTGGTGGCGCCGCAGCGAGGGCACGCTGTCCGTGCACTCCATCACGACCGCACGACGCGAGCGGTTCTACTGGGGGACCGTGCTCATGACCTTCGGTCTGGGCACGGCCCTCGGCGACACCACGGCGCAGAACCTGCACATGGGGTTCGCCTGGTCGATCGTGCTCTTCGCCGCCCTCATGCTGGTGCCGCTGGCCGTCTGGGTCGCCTCCGGGCGCCGCGGCACCGCCGGATCGGCGGCGATCACGGTCGTGACGTTCTGGGCGGCGTACTCCCTGACCCGCCCCCTCGGGGCGAGCGTCGCCGACTGGATGGCGACCAAGCAGGGGCTCGGCTGGGGGACCGGCCCGGTCACGGCCGTCGGACTCCTGCTCTTCGCGCTGCTCGTCGGCTACGTCGCCGTCACCCACAGCGACGAGGAAGGCGCCCACGAGGCGCGTCAGCGGCGCCAGCTGGCGGGCTCCGAGCTCGCCCGGAAGGCAGGGGACCGGACCGAGTCGGTCCTCGCCGCTGACGACGACCCCGACGGCGAGCTCGTCTCCTGACGGTCGCCGGGCTGCGTCGCCGCACTGCGTCGCTGGAGCTGGGACCCCGCAACCTGACCGCTTGGGGTGAAGGCGGTCAGGTTGCGGTCAGGACGCGCGTCGCATCATGGCCGCCGCTGTGGCGCTGCCGCCCTCAGACTCGCGGAAGACGCAGGACGAAGACGGTGGAGCCACCCTCGGTGAGGTCGGGCGAGAGCACGACGTCACCACCCACTGACCGGGCGACCCGGCGGGCGATACCCAACCCCAGTCCCGTCCCGCCGGAGTCGCTCGTCCCCGGTTCGAAGATGCGCTCGCGCAGCTCGACCGGCACCCCCACGCCGTCGTCGCGGACCTGGATCTCGATCCGGTCCGCGACGACGCGCGTGGCGAGTGTGACGTCGGTCGAGGCATGGCGCGCGGCGTTCTCCACGAGGGGCATCAGGGCACGTACGACGAGCTCGGTCGGCGCCGCCACCATCGGCAGGTCCGCCTCCACCTCGGTGTGGAAGGTCAGCGGACGGCGGACCAGGGGCGCCATCGACTCGACCACCTCGCCGACCGAGGAGCGGCCCGTGGCGCGCACCCACTCCGGGGAGCGAGCGACCTCCAGCAGCGTCGAGATCGCCTGCGACATCCGCTCGGCCGCGTCGGCGATCTCGGCGAGGTCCTCGCGCACTGCGGGGTCGCCGTCCGGACGCAGCTGCGCGATCTCGGTCGAGGCGGCGATCGCCGTCAACGGGGTGCGAAGCTCGTGTGCCAGCTCGGCGGTCAGCCGCTGCTCGGAGAGGATCGCCTGGGCGACCCGGTCGAGCAGGTGGTCGAGCGTCGCGCCGAGAGCGGCCAGCTCGTTGACCGGCGGGCCCATCTCGAAGCGGTGCCACAGGTCGTGCTCGCTCCAGTCCGCGGCGCGCTCGGCCATCTGCTGCACCGGTTGCAGCGCCCGACGCGTCAGCGACCACGCGAGCCAGCCGACGAGGACCACCACCAGCACGGCGAGTGCCCCGGTCACCCCGAGCGCCCACCGCTCGGAGCGGTCATAGACCGCCATCGCCTGCGCGGGCCTGGCATGGAGCGCTGCCCGTACGTCGCGGCGTGCGGTGAGCTCGAGGATGATCTGCGTCCCGACGACGAGGACGAGCATCACGGCTGCGGCCATCAGCACCGTCGAGACGACGAGCTTGCCCCTGAGTGTCCTCACCGCAGCTGATAGCCCACGCCGCGGACGCTGCGCAGCTGCAGCGGCGACCCGACCTGCTCGAGCTTGCGACGGATCCGCGTCGCATAGGAGTCGAGGGTGTTGTCGCTGACATGGGCACCGTCGGGCCAGGCGGCCGCGATCACGGCGCGTCGCCGCACCACTTCGCCCGGTCGTGAGGTCACGGCGGCGAGCAGCCGGAACTCCGTCGGCGTCAGGAGGACCTCGGCCTCACCACAGACGACGGCGTGGCGAGCCGGGTCGAGCACCAGCTCGGCCGGGGCACTCGGCGTCACGACGCGGCCACGCCTGGCCAGTGCGTCGACCCGGACCGCCAGCTCGGCGACCGAGAAGGGCTTGGCCAGATAGTCGTCCGCGCCCGCCGCGAAGCCCGCCAGGCGATCGTGCAGCTCGCCGAGGGCGGTGAGGAACAGCACGGGAGCCACCTGACCCGCGCTGCGCAGCGCCACACAGACGTCGCGACCGTCGGCGTCGGGCAGTCCGATGTCGAGCACCAGGACGTCCAGCGTCGGGTCGTCGGCGAACTGCCGCAGCGCCTCACCGCCGTCGTACGCGACGACCGTCTCGTGGCCGTGCAGTCGCAGGCCCTCCGTCACGACCCGGCGGATCGCCGGGTCGTCCTCGCACAGTCCCACCTTGGCCACGTCGCGAGTCTTGCGCGCGAACCTGACGGGAACCTGACGACGGGCCGGGGCTCGAGCGACGTCCGAGGATTTACCCGAGAAAATCTCCGAAACCGGTGACAGGGGGTTCGTTGATGCGGCAATCTCTTCCTCGGAACCCCTGGTGACCCGAGACGCCAGGGGTTCCATCCATTTCCGCGGACCGCTGGTCGAGTCGCTGGCCCCCGCTGGTCGAGTTGCCAGCCTTCGCTGGTCGAGTAGCTCGAGCCCCGGCGAGGGCGTATCGAGACCACCAGCCCCCACCAGCCCCCGCCGCTCACCCCCGGAGCAGAGCGGCGAGTGCGACGGCGAGCGCCTCGCCACCCGCCTCGGCGTCGCTGTCCTCCACGTGCTCGGCCGGCGAGTGCGAGACGCCGGTGGGGTTGCGCACGAAGACCATCGCGGTGCGCATGTGGTCCTTCAAGACGCCTGCGTCATGGCACGCCCCGGTCGCCAAGACCGGTGCGTGCAGCGCAGCGGCAAGCTCGTCGCGCAGGCCGGCGTCGAAGTCCACGGTCGGGCTCACCGACTCCTCCGGACGGTCACGCCACCGATCATCCCGTGTCCGGCGTCGCGTGTGCGGCGAGGTTGCCCCTCGCATTGGCTCGATCTGACACGCTCGGGTCTGTGAAGCGCCTGGTGCTCGAGACGGTCGGCTGGCTTCTCGTCGTCGCGGGGATCGCGGCGCTCATCCTGCCCGGCCCCGGCCTGCTCATGATCTTCGCCGGTCTGCTGCTCCTCTCCCAGCAGTACGAGTGGGCCGAGCGGCGGGTCGAGCCGGTCCGGCTGCGGGCGCTGCGCGGCGCGGCCGACAGCGTCGAGACCTGGCCGCGGATCGTGCTCTCGACGATCGCCGCGTTGGTGATCCTCGGACTCGGGCTGCTCTGGACCGTCCAGCCGCCCGCGCCGGAGTGGTGGCCGCTCGAGGCGTCGTACTGGCTGCTCGGTGGTAGGTGGACCGGGGTCACCCTGGAGCTGTCCGGCCTGATCGCGCTCGCGCTGCTGGTCTACAGCTATCGCCGCTTCCACGGGCATCCCGAGGCGCGCGCGGAGCTGGACCGCGAGATCGATGAGGCGGCTGAGCATTGACGGCCTCACTGATCGGTAACGGCCGGTCACGTCTGCCCCACAGTGTTGCGCCCGGGCGATTGCCAGAAAAGCGGCTCTGACCTGCGAAGACAGGACCTTCCTTACCGTTCTGTTGGCGCTGGCGCATGCGTCGTTGCGGACGTACTTTCTCAACCGGCGATCCAGCGGAGGGGGTCCGTGGGACGCCGCTCAATGGGGGATCACTAGACATGGGCCAGCATCGAGCTCACACACGGCGGGTCAGCATCGTCGTCCCTGCGTTGGACGCGGCGACGAACGTCGGCTTCCTTCTTCGTCAGCTGCCCGATGCCGACGAGGTCATCCTCGTCGACGGCGGGAGCGGGGACGGCACGCCCGACGCGGCCTGCCAGGCGCGCCCGGACGCCACCGTGCTGATCCGGCCCGGCGTCTCACGGACCGCGGCGCTGGCCGAGGGCATCGCCCGTGCGGCGGGGGACATCATCCTCACCCTTCCGATCGACGGCTCGGCCGACCCCGATGAGGTCCCGGCCTTCGTCGAGGCACTGGTCGCAGGGGCCGACATGGCGAAGGGCACGAGGTACGTCGACCCGCACGTCCGTCCCGCCGGCGCCGACCGCCTCCTCGCGTGGCTCGGCCGGCGTGTCATCGGCGTCGAGTTGAGCGACCTCGGCCACGGGTTCTACGGCTTCTGGGCCGACCAGCGTGACCGGCTCGACCTGCCACAGGGCGAGCGCGGATCCTGGACACCGGAGGTCGACGTGACCATCGCCTGCCAGCTCGCCCGCGCGGGGGCGCGGATCGTCGAGGTTCCCGTCCGGCGGACGCCCCCGCTCTTCGGCAGCGAGGAGCCGGCGGGCGTCGGTGCGCTTGCCGCCGGCGCACGGGCGGTCCTCGCCGAGCGTCGGCGCACGTCGCCCCGCTCCGTCGCAGGCGCGCTGGTGGCCGCGGTGGAGCCGAAGCACCTGCTGGTCTGAGCGCCTCCTCTCCGACGGCCCCAGGGGCGGCGGGGAACGGCGCGTCTCGGACTGTCGGTCGCGCTGGGTAGGTTGCGTGTCGATGTCGCTCCACCTGCACCGCGCACCGCGCACCGACCAGCTCGCCGAGGCCCTCGGGGAGCTGCTCGCGGTGCCGCCGGCCGACCCGTTCGCGACCGACGTCGTCGTCGTGCCGGCCAAGGGCGTGGAGCGGTGGCTCAGCCAGCGGCTCTCCCACCGGCTCGGGGCGGCGCCGGGCGGCCATGACGGGGTCTGCGCCGGGGTGGAGTTCCGCTCGCCGTGGTCCCTGTTCGCCGAGGTGGCCGGGACCGGCGACGAGGACCCGTGGTCGCCCGACTCGCTGGTGTGGCCTCTGCTCTCCGCGATCGACGACTCGCTCGGCGAGCCGTGGGCCGCCACGCTCGCGCGCCACGTGGGGCACGGGCTCGAAGGGGAGGAGGGCGACCTGCGTCGCGGGCGGCGCTTCTCGGTCGCGCGGCGGCTGGCACGGCTCTTCGCGTCGTACGCCGTGCAGCGACCCGGCCTGATCGCCGACTGGGCCGCCGGGGAGGACACCGACGGCTGCGGGCGACCGGTGCCCGCGGACCTGGCGTGGCAGCCGCAGCTGTGGCGACGCCTGGCCGCGCGTGTCGAGGCAGCCGCGCCCCACCAGCGCCAGACGGAGACGCTCGCGAGGCTGCAGGCGGTGCCCGGCGAGTTCGAGCTCCCCGAGCGGCTCTCGCTCTTCGGCCACACGCGCCTCCCGCAGACGGAGGTCGAACTGCTGGGCGCGTTGGGAGAGCACCGCGAGGTCCATGTGTGGTTGCCGCATCCGTCGGCTGCGCTGTGGGAGGCGTTGCGACCACTCGCGGCGACGGGCTCCGTCGCTCGGGCCGACGACCGTTCCCACGACGTCGTCGGTCACCCCCTGCTGTCCACCCTCGGCCGCGACGTGCGCGAGCTGCAGCGCACCTTGGCTCGCGTGGCGCCCGCGACCGATGAGCACCACCCGCTCTCGGGGCCCGGACGTGACACCCCGCGAACGGGCTCGGCCGGTGAGCGGCACGGCGACCTGCTCCGCTGGTTGCAGGCGGACCTGCAGGCGAACGCACTCGGCCCGGCCGCCGATCGGCCGCTGCGGAGAGGGGACCGGAGCGTCCAGGTGCACGCCTGCCATGGGCCGGCGCGGCAGGTCGAGGTGCTGCGCGAGGTGCTGCTCGGCCTCCTCGCTGACGATCCGGCCCTCGAGCCGCGAGACGTCCTCGTGATGTGCCCCGACATCGAGACCTATGCCCCGCTCATCGCGGCGGGCTTCGGCCTTGCCGAGGTCGTCGGCGAGGAGGGCCACCCCGCGCATCAGCTGCGGGTCCGGCTCGCCGACCGCGCCCTGGACAGCACGAACCCGCTGCTCTCGGTCGCCGCCCGGCTGCTCGACCTGGCTGGCGGGCGTGCCGGCGTGGGCGACGTCCTCGACCTCGCGCACAGCGAGCCGGTGCGACGCCGCTTCGGCTTCCGCGACGACGACCTCGACCAGCTGACCGACTGGGCACGCGAGGCGGGCATCCGGTGGGCGTTCGACGCCGAGCACCGCGCCGACTTCGGGCTGGCCGGATATGTGGCCAACACCTGGGAGTTCGGGCTCGATCGCCTGCTGTCCGGGGTGGCGATGTCGGACGACGCAGGCGCCTGGCTGGACCGCACCCTCCCCTTGGACGACGTCGGCAGCGGGGAGATCGAGCTCGTCGGGCGGTTGACCGAGTTCGTCCACCGGCTGCGCGACGTCACCGACCGGCTCGTGGGGGCGCGGCCGCTCGAGGAATGGCTGGACGCTCTCGAGGACGGCGTCGGCGCGCTCACGAGCGTGCCGGCCACGGAGGCGTGGCAGGCGGGGCAGGTGGCTCGCGAGCTCGGGCGGGTCCGGCAGGCCGCAGCAGGGGCGGGCGCAGAGCCGGTGGTGGGAACAGGCGCAGGTGGCGCGGTGCTCCGTCTCCCGGACGTTCGTGCGATGCTCGCGGACCGGCTGGCGGGGCGCCCGACGCGCGCCAACTTCCGGACCGGCACGCTCACCGTCTGCACGATGGTCCCCATGCGGTCGGTCCCGCACCGGGTCGTCGCGCTGCTCGGCCTCGACGACGGCGTCTTCCCCCGCGTGGGCACGGTCGACGGCGACGACCTGCTGGCCCGCACGCCGCTCACCGGCGAGCGCGACCCCCGCACGGAGGACCGTCAGCTCCTCCTCGACGCCATCATGGCGACCACGGAGACGCTGGTGGTCACCTACACGGGGGCCAACGAGTTCTCCGGCCAGCCCCGGCCACCCGCCGTGCCTCTCGGCGAGCTGCTCGACACGCTCGACCTGACCGCCTCCACCGAGGACGGCCGGCCCGTCTCGGAGGCGGTGACCGTGCGCCATCCGCTCCAGCCGTTCGACCGGCGCAACCTCGTGGCCGGGGAGCTGACGCCCGGCGAGCCGTTCAGCTTCGACCGGGCCGCGCTCGCCGGCGCCCGGGCGGCGCTCAGCGAGCGGCGCCCCGTCCCCCCGCTGCTGGAGGGCCCACTGCCGGCGCCGGCGGCCGCCGACGTCTCGCTCGAGGAGCTGGTGGACTTCTTCAAGAGCCCGGTGCGGGGCTTCTTCCGCCAGCGACTCGACCTGGCGCTGCCCCGCGACGAGGAGCCGCTCGACGACGGGTTGCCCGTCGAGATCGACAGCCTCGCGCAGTGGTCGGTCGGCGACCGCGTGCTCCACGACCTCCTGCGGGGGGAGCCCGTGGAGAAGGCCCGTCAGCAGGAGTGGCGACGGGCTCAGCTGCCGCCGGGGCAGCTGGGCTGGCGGCTGCTCGCCGGGATCAGCGGCAAGGCCGAGCCGATCGCCCGTGAGGCGCTCGCCCTGCGCACGCGACCGGCCACGTCCGTCGACGTGGACGTCGACCTCGGTGGGGGTCGCCGGCTGAGAGGCACCGTCGCCGAGGTGTACGGCGACCGCCTCGTGCCCGTCTCCTACAGCCGCCTGGGCGCCACGCACCGCCTGCAGTCCTGGATCCGGCTGCTGGCGCTCGCGGCCTCCGACGACGACCGTGCGTGGACCGCGCACACGCTGGGCCGGCCGACCAACAGCAGGGCGCGGACGCCGTACTCGCTCTCCCAGCTCGGGCCCCTCGACCACACGGCCCTCGCCGTCCTGGGCGACCTCGTCGCGCTCCGCGACCGCGGCCTGACCGAGCCGCTGCCGCTGCCCCTGAAGGCCTCCTTCGGCTACGCGCGCCAACGACGCACACAGGCGACGGCCGATGCCGCCCTGCAGAAGGCCGGCTGGGACTGGGAGGACGGCCGGTTCCCCGGCGAGCAGTCCGACCCCGAGCAGGTGCGCGCGTGGGGGCCGGGCGCCGGCCTTCCCGGGCTCGACGGGCCGCCCTTCGACGGGGAGGACTATCCGGGCGAGAGCACTCGCTTCGGTGCGCTCGCGCTCCGTCTGTGGAGCCCGCTCCTCATCGCCGAGCAGGGGAGCTTCTGATGAGCGCTCCAGCCGTCACGAGCACGGAGGCCTTCGACGTCTGCGGTGCCCTGCCCGTCGGCACCACTCTGCTCGAGGCGAGCGCCGGCACCGGCAAGACGTTCACCGTCGGTGCGCTCGTGACCCGCTACATCGCCGAGGGCGTCGCGGAGCTCGACCAGATGCTGGTGATCACGTTCGGACGCGCCGCGAGCCAGGAGCTGCGCGAGCGGGTGCGGGCTCAGCTCGTCGAGGCCCAGCGAGCCCTGGCCGACCCCGAGTCGGCCGACCGTGCCAACACCCTCATCGACTTCCTCCTGCGCGAGGAGGCCGACCGGCCCCTGATGCATCGTCGCCTCACCGACGCGCTCGCCGCCTTCGACGCCGCGACCATCGCCACCACGCACCAGTTCTGCCAGATCGTGCTGCGGTCGCTCGGGGTCGCCGGCGACACCGACGCGGGCGCGACGTTGGTGGAGTCGGTCGACGAGCTGGTGGTCGAGGTCGTCGACGACCTCTACCTGGCGACCTACGGCGGCGAGCGGACCCCACCGCCGTTCGACCGTGACACGGCGCTGGCGCTGGCCCGCACGGCCATCGACGATCCCCAGGCCGCGATCGCACAGGCCGATCCGGACGACCCCCGCGGCACCGCGCGCGTCGCGTTCGCCTGCGCGGTGCGCACCGAGGTCGACCGGCGCAAGCGACGACTCGGCATCCTCTCCTACGACGACCTGCTCAGCCGTCTGGCCACGGCCCTCGAGGACGAGCATGCCCCTGCCCGCAGCCGGATGCGCCAGCGCTGGCGGATCGTGCTGGTCGACGAGTTCCAGGACACCGATCCGGTGCAGTGGGACGTCCTCGACCGGGCGTTCTCCGGTCACGCGACGATGGTCCTGATCGGCGACCCGAAGCAGGCCATCTACGGCTTCCGCGGCGGCGACGTCGTCACCTACCTCGAGGCCGCTCGCACCGCGGCGACGCAGGCCACGCTGGCGACCAACTGGCGAAGCGACGACGAGCTCGTGCGCCGCCTCCAGGTCGTGCTCGACGGCGCTGCCCTGGGGGACCCGGGCATCGTCGTGCGTGAGGTCACCGCGCACCACCGCGGCGCCCGGCTGATCGGTGCTCCGCATCCGTCGCCCTTCCGGCTGCGGCAGGTCAGACGCGAGCGTTTCCGGCTGACCAGGGCCGGCCTGATCTCCGCCCGCGACGCCCGCGCCTTCATCGCCGATGACTGCGCGGCCGACATCGCGACGCTGCTCGCCTCGGGCGCGACCTGGTGTGAGGAGTCGGTGCGCGCCGGTCAGGTCGCGGTCATCGTCGCGACCCGTGCCGAGGGCCAGCTCGTCCAAGGCTCCCTTGCCGCTCGCGGCATCCCCGCCGTGATGGCGGGTGGCGGAGACGTCTTCCAGACGCCGGCCGGCGACGCCTGGCTCACGCTCCTCGAGGCCCTCGAGTCGCCCCACCGGTCCGGCCTGGTGCGGGCTGCGGCCCTGACCTGCTTCCTCGGCCGCACGGCCGCCGAGCTCGACGAAGGTGGCGAAGAGCTGACCGCACGGATCGCCGACACGCTGCGCGGCTGGGCCCTGCTCCTGCGCAGCCGCGGGGTCGCCGCGCTGGTCGAGGCGGCGGAGGAGCGCGGGCTCACCAGTCGTGTGCTCGGCGAGCAGGACGGCGAGCGGCTGCTGACCGACGTCCGGCACCTGGGCCAGCTGCTGCACGAGGTCGCCCTTCGCGAGCGGCTGGGTCTGACGGCGCTGCTCGGCTGGTTCCGCGACGAGCGGCGCCGCACCGCCGCCACGGAGCGGCCCAGGCGGCTGGACTCCGACGCGGCGGCTGTCCAGGTCGTCACTGTCCATGGCAGCAAGGGCCTGGAGTATCCGATCACCTACCTGCCCTTCGCCTACCAGTACTTCCCCTTTCCCAGCGAGGTTGCCCGGTTCCACGACGACACCTGCGGACGGCCGCGGCGCACACTCGACGTGACCGGCAGCGGCGGCCGCTGGCCCGACCACCTCGCCCGGCATCAGGCCGAGGAGCTGGGGGAGGAGATGCGCGAGCTGTATGTCGCCCTCACCCGCGCCCAGTCGCAGGTCGTCGCCTGGTGGGCTCCGACCACGAACACGCCGACAGGTCCGCTGCATCGGCTGATCTTCGGGCGTCGCCCCGGCGATCCGGTGGTCCCCGACCTGATGGACGTGCGCGACGACGAGTACGTCGCCCGCGTGCTCGACCTCGTCGCCGAGGTCGGTGGACCCACGCACGAGATCGCCGAGGTCGCGCCCGCGGTGCCAGCGCCCGACTCCGACGCCGTCGGGGCGTTGTCGGCGCGGTCGTTCGACCGCTCCGTCGACACTGCCTGGCGTCGCACGTCGTATTCCGGCCTCATCCGCATCGAGGACGCCGCTCCCGCGTCCCACGTCGCCTCCGAGCCGGAGGTGGGTGCGAAGGAGGACGACGACGATGGTCTCGATACGCCTTCGCCCAGCGGCTCCGGCTACTCGACCAGCGAGGCTCCCGATAGTCGAGTAGCGAGCCCCAGCGATCCCGGAGGTCGAGTAGCGAGCGCCAGCGAGCGTATCGAGACCCGTATCGAGACCCCCCTCGAGACGCTCCTCTCCCCGATGGCCGGCCTCCCGGCGGGCGCGACGTTCGGCTCTCTCGTGCACGCGGTGCTGGAGCATGCCGATCCCGACGCTCCGGACCTGCGCGAGGAGCTCCTCGCCCACGTCACCGAGCAGCTCCGATGGTGGCCGGTGGCCGCCAGCCCCGCCGAGCTCGCGGACGGCCTGATGCCGCTCAATCACACCTCCCTCGGGCCCCTCGCCGACGGTCTGACGCTGGCCCAGATCCCGCTGCGCGACCGGTTGCGCGAGCTGGAGTTCGAGTTCCCGTTGGCGGGTGGCGACGCGCGCGGGGCGCGGCCCGAGGTCCTCCTGCGTGAGGTGGCGGTCCTCCTGCGCGAGCACCTGGGCGACGACGACCCGATTCGTCCCTACGCCGACCGACTCGAAGGCCCTGCGCTCGGCGACCAGGTCCTCCGCGGCTACCTGTCCGGCTCGGTCGACGCGATGCTGAGGCTCCCGAGTGGCCGCTTCGTCGTAGTCGACTACAAGACCAACCTCCTCGGCGAGCAGACGGCTGCCGACTACACACCGGCCCGGCTGGCCGAGGCGATGCTGCACTCGCACTATCCGCTGCAGGCGCTGCTCTACTCGGTCGTGGTGCATCGGTTCCTGCGCTGGCGCCTGCCGGGCTACGACGCGGCCACGCATCTGGGCGGCGTGCTCTACCTCTACGTCCGCGGCATGCTCGGGCCGGACACCCCTGTCGTCGACGGCCAGCCGACGGGCGTCTTCTCGTGGCATCCACCGGCGTCGCTGGTCATCGCCCTCTCCGACCTTCTGGACGGAGCGTGTCACCGATGATCGAGCGATGGGAGAGCGACGACCCGCGCGATGCGCGGCTCGCTCTCAATGCGACGGGTCTGTTGCGCGAGTTCAACCAGGCCGGCGTGCTCACCGCGGCCGACGTCCATGTCGCCACCCGCACGGCGGAGCTCGTCGGCGAGCCGTCGGAGGCCGTGCGTCTCGCCGTTGGGCTGGCCGTGCGGGCGGCGCGCCTCGGCTCGGTCTGTGTTGACCTGGAGGCGGTCGCGGCCGAGGACGACACGCTGCCATGGCCGGAAGCCCGGGTCTGGCTCGACCAGGTCGCCGCCAGCCCGCTGACGCGGAGCTCGGTCATCCAGGTGGACGGCGGACTGCTCTACCTCGACCGCTACCACCGCGAGGAGGGCCAGGTCCGCGACGACCTCCTCGTCCGCCTCGCCGCACCACCTCCGCGAGTGGACGAGCTGACGTTGACCGAGAGTGCTCAACGCCTCTTCCCAGGGGCCGGGTTCGCCGAGCAGCGTGCCGCCGCCCTCGCGGCCGCGCGGCAGTGGACGACGGTGCTGACCGGCGGACCGGGCACCGGCAAGACGACCACGGTCGCCGGCCTCCTGGCCCTGGTCGGCGAGCAGGCGCAGGTGCAGGGACGGGTGCTGCGCGTCGCCCTCACCGCCCCCACGGGCAAGGCCGCCGCACGGCTCCAGGAGGCCGTCGAGGAGGCCGCGCTCCGAGGCGGGGACACCGAGCGGTTCACCGACGTCGACCGGGCGCGGGTCGAGCGGCTGCAGGCCAGCACCCTGCACCGGCTGCTCGGGTGGCGTCCGGGCTCGTCGACCCGCTTCAAGCACCACCGCGGCAACAAGCTGCCGCATGATGTGATCGTCGTCGACGAGACCTCGATGGTCTCCCTCACGATGATGGCGCGGCTGATCGAGGCGGTCCGGCCCGACGCGCGGCTGGTGCTGGTCGGCGACCCCGACCAGCTGGCCTCGGTGGAGGCCGGCGCCCTGCTCTCCGACCTCGTCGTCGGACTCACCCAGCGGGCGCCGTCGACGGTCGCCGCCTTGCGGACGACCCACCGTTTCGGCGAGGCCATCGGAAGCCTGGCCGCGGCGGTGCGCGACGGCGACGGCGTCCGGGCTGTCGAGCTGCTCACGTCGGGCGAGCCGGCCCTGGAGCTGGTCGACCCCGACGACGCCGTCGCCATGCAGCGCCTGCGCGACGACCTGACGCGGCACGCCCTCGACCTGCGCGAGGCAGCGCTGGCCGCCGACCCGGCCAGGGCGGTCGCCACCGCCGACCGGCATCGCCTGCTGTGCGCTCACCGGGAGGGGCCGTGGGGTGCGGCGTACTGGAACCGCGAGGTCGAGCGCTGGCTCAGCGAGGCCGTCGACCTGCCGGTCGGCGCGGCGCGAGGGCACGAGTGGTATGCCGGCCGCCCGATCCTCGTCACCGCCAACGACTACGGCCTGGGCCTGTTCAACGGTGACACCGGCGTCGTCGTCGAGTCCGACAGCGGGCTGGTCGCGGTCATCGCCGGCGCCGGCTTGGCGACGTACGCGCCCTCGAGGCTCGGCGACATCGAGACCCTGCATGCGATGACCGTCCACAAGAGCCAGGGCAGCCAGGCGCAGGCAGTGAGCGTGCTGCTGCCGGGCGAGGACTCGCCGTTGCTCACGCGGGAGCTGTTCTACACGGCCGTCACCCGTGCCCAGGACCGGGTGCGGGTCGTCGGCACGCCCGAGTCGGTGCGCGCGGCCGTGAGCCGACGCGCTCTGCGCGCGACCGGCCTGCAGCGGCGACTGGTCGACGGCGCCCGGGTTGATTCTCCGTCGTGATCGCTCTTGTGGGGCTGGCCGCTGGCGGAGCATGGTGGGACGTGGACCGACGTCATGAGGAGGACACGCCGATGCACGCGAACGTAGGTGACCACCTGAGGATCGAAGGGCACGTGGTCGGTGAGGGTCGTCGCGAGGGCGAGGTGATGGAGGTGCGTGGCGCCGACGGCACCCCGCCGTACGTCGTGCGCTGGTCCGACGGCCACGAGGGCCTCGTCTATCCCGGCCCTGACGCCCACGTCATCCCACCGGAGGACTGACCGGGCACTGGCCCTGACTGACCCGGACTGACCGGGACTGGCCGGGACCGGCCGTGGACCGACCCGTCCGGCGTTTCACGCCGGACGTGTCGACGAAGTGCCGCGGACATCAAGGCCCGCTACTGTCATCGCGTGCCTTACCTACTCCGCGTGGAGCTGCCCGACGTCCCCGGTTCGCTCGGCCGCCTGGCCAGCGCCATCGGTGAGGCCGGCGGCGACATCGAGGCGATCGAGATCGTCGAGAAGAGCCACAACGGCTTCGCGGTCGACGACGTGCTCCTCGAGACGGCACCCGGCTCCATGCCCGACTCGATCGTCTCGGCCTGCAACGCCCTCGACGGGGTCCAGGTGATCTGGATCAGCCGGTATGCGGCCGGCGGGAACCTCTTCCTCGACCTCGAGGCGGTCGAAGACCTCACCGAGACCCCCGACGAAGCGCTCACGCGGCTGGTCGACGTGCTGCCGCACACCTTTCGCGCCGATTGGGCGGCGCGCATCCACCGCGTCAACGGCCTGATCGCAGCGACCGAGTCCGCGCCGGCCGACCTGCCGTTCGTCGAGATCGAGCACGCGTGCCGCCTCGACGTCGAGGGGGACCCGGACGACGAGAGCCTGTATGCCGGCGCACGCATCGACGGCAACGAGATCGTCGTCATGGGGCGCCGCGGCGGCCCGGAGTTCCTCGACTCCGAGCTCGCTCGCCTCGGTCACCTGGTGTCCCTCGCGACCTCCATCGCCCGCCCCTGACCCGGCAGAGAGCGGTCAGTCCATGGGCTCCAGGACGAAGAGCGGGATGGTCCGACCGGCGGCCTCGGCGCGAGGCTTGTAGTCGGCGTACGGCTCGTAGGCGGCCACCGCGCGGTCCCACCACTCGTCGTACTCCGCGCCCTCGATGAGCCTCGCCTTGTAGAGCGCGGGCTCGGGCCCGTCCTGCAGCTGGACGACGGAGTTGGCGAGGAAGTTGTGGTACCAGACCGGGTGCTGCGGTGCGCCGCCCTTCGAGGCGACCGCGAGGTAGGCACCCTCGTGCTCGACCCGCATGACCGGGTTCTTGCGGAGCTTGCCCGACTTCGCGCCCACGGAGGTGATGACCACGATGGGCCAGTCCTCCCGGTCGCGGAGATACCAGCCCTCCTTGCCTCCGGTCGACTCATAGAGCTCGACCTGGTCGCGGACCCACTGCTGCGTGCTCGGCTCGTACTCGCCTTCGAGGAGATCAGTCATGACCTCCAGAAGACCACGCGAGTCTTTGCTATTCCAGGGCGGCTAGGTTGAGCGTCCATGAGCGCCATCGACGGAGTGTCCGAGATCTTCGACCCAGCCGACTGGGACGCAGTCCCCGGCTTCGAGGACCTGACCGACCTGACATACCACCGAGCGAAGGCGCACGGCACCGTTCGCATCGCCTTCGACCGGCCCGACGTGCTCAACGCCTTCCGCCCGCACACCGTCGACGAGCTGCTCCGCACCCTCGAGCACGCCCGCACCTCCGCCGACGTCGGCTGCGTCCTCCTCACCGGCAACGGGCCGAGCGCCAAGAACGGCAAGTGGGCGTTCTGCACCGGCGGGGACCAGCGGATCCGCGGTCGTGCCGGGTACCAGTACGAGACCGCGGGCCACGACGATGCCGGCACCGCCCCGAACCCCATCGACAAGGCCAAGCTCGCGCGGCTGCACATCCTGGAGTGCCAGAGGCTGATCCGATTCATGCCGAAGGTCGTCATCTGCGTCGTGCCGGGCTGGGCCGCCGGCGGCGGGCACAGCCTGCACGCGGTCTGCGATCTCACGCTCGCGAGCCGCGAGCACGCGCGCTTCAAGCAGACCGACGCCGACGTGGGCTCCTTCGACGGCGGCTACGGCTCCGCCTACCTCGCGCGTCAGGTCGGCCAGAAGTTCGCCCGCGAGATCTTCTTCCTCGCCGAGGAGTACGACGCGGAGGCGATGCACCAGATGGGCGCGGTCAACCGCGTCGTCGACCACGCGCAGCTCGAGAAAGTCGCTCTCGACTGGGGCCGGAAGATCAACGGGAAGAGTCCGACCGCCCAGCGGATGCTGAAGTACTCCTTCAACCTGCTCGACGACGGGCTCGTCGGGCAGCAGCTGTTCGCCGGTGAGACGACGCGGCTGGCGTACATGACCGACGAGGCACAGGAGGGCCGCGACCAGTTCCTGGAGAAGCGGGAGCCTGACTGGTCGCCGTACCCCTGGTACTACTGAATCGGGCTGTTTGCGCAGGTCAGACGCCTGTTCACCCTCGATGCGTGTCAGATGCGTGTCACGAGAGACGATCGAGGTGGAACCGCCAGGGCTGTCGCTACTTCCTCGGCAAGGCTGTCGGCTGCACGTAGACTGCTGGCATGTCGCTGAGCGCATCGGAGTTCTACGAGGCGGGGCTCGCCCTGCCTCCGTCGGTGCGCAAGGACGTCGCCCTCCGGCTTCTGGAGTCACTCGAGGTCGTCGATCCTGAGACAGACGATCCGGCGTGGGCCGACGAGATCTCGACTCGGGTGGACGACATCCTCAGCGGCAAGGTCGAGACGATCCCAGGGGATCAGGTGTTCGCGGAGTTGGCGGAGCGGCGAGCCGAACGCCGCGCATGACCCTCGCCTTCGACTTCCATCCGGAAGCCCGTGCCGAGTTTGTTGCGGCTGTCGACTGGTACGACGAGCAAGGGGTCGGCCTGGGTGAGAAGTTCGAGGTTGCCGTGCGGGCGGGGATCGATGCAGCGGTCGACTCGCCGGCGTCGTGGGCGGTCTGGCCAGGTTGGGAGCGCGAGCCGGTCGTGCGCTCCAAGGGTGTCAGCGACTTCCCGTACCGGGTCGTCTACTTTCTCCGCGATGGTCGCCTGGTGATCGTGGCGGTGGCTCACGTGAAGCGTCGGCCCGGCTACTGGCGTGACCGCGTGGCATCGCCCTGAGGTGTCAGTCCCGTGGCCAACACTGCGGCGGCCATCTCGGAAGCTGCTGCCCGAGTCTTGTCTTCGGCCGTCGGCCACAGGTGGGCGTAGGTGCTCAGAGTCGTGGTGGCAGAGGCGTGGCCCATGGCACGTTGGACGGTGACCACGTCGCATCCGGCCGCGATCAGTCCGCTGGCAAAGTAGTGCCGCATGTCGTGAAGCTTGTGCGCGACCCCGGCGTCTGTCCGAGTCGAACGCCACCGGTAGTCAACGAGGTTGTCGTGCCACGGCTTGCCGCGTTCGTCGAAGAGCCACCGGTCTGGCCCACCCGTTGGAGTGTGCTGGCGGACGTGCTCGGAGAGGATCGCGACGAGCTCGTCGGGTAGGTAGACGGTTCGCTCGGACTCGTACTTCGGCGGCCGAACGACCACCGTGATACCGCCGGCAGCCGTGACGAGATTCTTGCCGGCCTCGACGTCGGCGTGCTTGGCACGCTGCAGCTGTCGGGTGACGCGCAACGTTCGGGCCAGGAAGTCGATGTCGCCGACCTGCACACCGAGCGCCTCACCTCGGCGCAGCCCGGCGAAGGCACACAAGGCGACGAACGCCGTGAAACCGGGTCGTGACGTCGGCCGGTTTGCGGGCTCGGCGGCGTTCAGGAGGTTCGCCATGTCGGCCGTGGTGGGGATCCGCATCGCCGCCTCGAACCTTCGCTTGCGCGGCAGCACGACGCCCATCGTCGGATCGGTGGGGATGAGCCGGTCGGCGACCGCCGCACGGAACACGCCTCGCACGATCGTGAAGCGGGTGTCGATCGTCGTCGCTGCGAGGTTGACCGCCATGTGCTTGACCCACGCTTCGACGTGCGAGCGCCGAATCGCACGGAGCGGCAGGTCGCGGAACGTTGCCCGAGAGGTGGCCAGGTCGGCGTTCTCGCGCGTAGACGACAGCCATAGCTGGCGTGGCGACCAGTCGGCGTAGAAGGCGGCGAACGTGATCTTGCCGGCCGAAGGATCGATCCAGTCTCCCCGGACGACTTTCGACTCCTCAAGGGCGACCCACCGCTTGGCATCGACCTGCCTCTTGAACGACTTCGTGTGCCGGGCGCCTGCTTCATCGCGGTACGAGGCCCGCCATGATTGTCGTTCCTTCCACACTGTGCCCATGACTGTCATCCCTTCCGAGAGGTCTTCATCATGCGCTCGTGTTGGGTCAATGCTCGAGCGAATCAGCCGTGCTGTGGACGGTTGGTCTGCTCGGTGAGCCAGAGGATGAGATCGGCCCTCCAGTAACGGACGTGGCGTCCGATCTTGAAACTGCGCGGGCCACAATCAAGGTGGCGCCAGTAGCGCAAGGTGCCTTCGGGGACGCGGAGGAACGCGCAGGCCTCCTGCAGGGTGAGCATCTCGTCCTCCGTGGTGCGATCAGGCCCCGGGTGGGGATTGTGGTCGGCGTTGGATCTGATGGGCTGGACGGTCATGAGCGTGGCTCCTGTGAGTGGGTGCTGATGGTGGCTAGCCGTGCCGCCTGTCGGAGGAGAGATCTGGTAGCCAGGTTCGCCTTCTTGCTCCTATTGGTGCGGGCATGCGGTGCACTGCTGATTCCGATCGGGGGTGCGAGATCGTCGTCTGCTTCCCGAAGGAAGGCGGCCACGGTCTGGTGCCCACGCGAAGGATGCGCGGATGTGTGGGCGCCGTTTGCCTCTCATCGCGATGTTGCAGTTGTGAAGGAGGCGGGTGCCGGCTGAGGGTGGATCGTCTCCGATCGCGGCCCTCGGCCGGCGAGAGGGGCGGCGCGGTGTCCTCAAGCGGCGGAGTGACGCGGGTCGTGGACGCGCCGGTTGTGGGAGATGAGTGCGCCTGTCAGTCCGCGAAGACGGACCAGCAGATCGCGTTGCGTCGGGCTTGGTCCTCGAGGACGAGTTCCCGAATCGGCTCGTCAAGGAGCCCGCGTTGCCAGTCACGCTCGGCTCGACCCGCGGCGGGGTCGCCTGGGCTCGCTGCGCGCACGGCTTTGATGGCGTAGGCTGCGGCGCCGAGGTCGTGCTCGGCCACGTGGCCGACGCAGGCGGCCTGACCGGCGGAGAACGCGGCATAGCGGGCGGCCCCGCGCAACGCACGAGCCGCACCCATCGCGTGTCCACCGCAAGCCCGAGCAGCCGTCATCTTCATATCGCCGCGGGCCCATCTCCGTGCCGCCTCGATGGCGTCGCGTGGCCGAGCCTCCGATGCGTTCTCGTCCTCAAAGAAGTGCAGTACGTGTTCTGCGCACATGGCAGCCCAAAGGGCAAGGCGCCGATGATCCGCATCAGTGAGCGACCCACCCCGGCGGATGGTGACCAGGCGCGGGTCACGGACCTTCGGCAGGATCATGTGACCAGCCTGCCAGTCGATCCGCGTCGCAGAGCTCCGGCAGGCCCCTCGCCCATCGGGCCGAATCGGCGGTGTGCCGCGCTCGAGTGGGGGCGACCGAGTCTCTGACGGACTCAGCCGACCGGAGGTGGACGTTTAGCGATTGGCGAGTTGCTGCGAGAGGCGGCTGAGGTCTTTGCGCATGGCCCGTTTCATGGCTCTGGCCATCATGGGCGCGGCCACCGTGGAGAATCCTTTCGGCGCGCCGTGGTTTCGCAGCTTCATGACGGTCCCACCAGCGACTTCCTCCCAGGTGTAGGTCGTCTCCATCGGGAACGGCCCGTCTGCCGTGCGCATCACCAGTCGCTGTCCCGGCACCAGATCCACGACCTCGTAGGTGTAGGACAGCCGACGCCCGAGGAACGCGGCCTCGAAGTCCATCTGCGACCCGATGGCGAGTGGTGGTGCGGTCCGCCAGCGCACGGTCTGGATGTTGGCGTACCACTCGGGAGCGTTTGTCGGGTTGCCCGCATAGGAAGCGACATCCTCCCGAGGAAAGGGGATCAGCGCCTCGACCACGACATCGACGTCCACGTCCCGAGTATGCGCTGCGGCACAGTCGCGGTGCAGGGAGGCGGGGTGTCCTGCTGAACGCCTGCCCGTGATCCTCGCGCCCGCACGCGGCGTAGGGACGCGGGGTTAGATCGGGGTTAGATCGCGCCGACTGCTGGCAGGAAGACGCAGCGCCCAGGCTCCCACGGTGGGATGCGACACCAATGCGCGCCTGGTCGCCGGTCACTTCCGCATCCGAGCTCGCAACTCCCGCAGATCCTATCTCTTAGCTTAGGACAACCCCGGCAGCACTGCCGATATGAGTGATCAGGTCACCGACTGCAGCGAATCCTCACTCTGAGATGGGTGTCGCCGAGGCACGGTGGTTGCATCGCAGTGAGCACCTCGGCGGCTAGCGTGCCTTCATGGCAGAAGTAGTCATTCGTGTCCGGTTCACAAGCGGCGATCACACCGACGTCAAGTATGAAGATCCAGATGTGACCGAAGAGGACCAGGTCCTCGAACACGTCATCTCGACGCTGGCATCAGACCCCGGCGTCCTTCGTTGCCAGCACGGTGGTCGGCTGCTCGTGCTGTTCGCGCGAGGCGTTGCCTCGATCGAACTCGCGCCACGCGGCGCAATCCTCTAACCCGGCCCTGTGCATCAGCGACGCAGTCAGCGGCGGCGGAGCGACGCGGATGAACCGCGCCAACCCGGCGGAGTGCAGCGCGCGTCGCCGTCGGCTTGGGTGCTGCTCTCGGCGCGCCGGTTTACCGAGACTCTTTGCGAGTCGGGCCCCGACGGCGCTAGCCACGTCGCACGATTCAAGTGCGTCTTCTGCGGGCGTTGCGGGACTAGCGTCGTGGTCCGCCTGGGCATCACCGGCCCTGCATTGCTTGGAGTGCTCCTGAGCCGCTCGCGCCGACGTGTCGCGCGACTCAGTTGCGGCGGACGCCTACGGCAACGCCAGGAGTGTTCGCCAGCGACTTGGTGACGGGGTCGGTCGAGCTGATTGAGTCGGACGGGGTCGCACCTCTCATGGCAGCGCCGCTCTGGTGAAGGAGACTGTCGCGGACTGCGGCGGGATCGGGGGCGTGGGTCGATGTGCGCCCATCGTCGGCCGTGTCTCCTCGAGACCGGGCTGCCGCGGCGACGGGATCCATTGCTCGATGTGCGCGACGGCCGCCGCTGCGCCGCTGGCCGCCAGGGCCGTCAGCGCCGTAGACGCCCGCAGGGTGTCGAGCATGGGCTCGGGGAGGGAGATGGTGCGACTGTGGACGATGTCGCTGATGGAGATCCATGTGCTGATGTCGTGATCGTCGGAACCGAGGACGTGACCGAGGCCGGGCCCGCGAGCTGAGAGCTGCTCGATGTCCTCGCGCAGGCGGGCCGCCAGTTTTCGGGCGGAACCGGTCAGGACCGTGCCGTCGATCAGCGGAACCTTGGCTGCTTCGGCGACGTCGACGGAGGCGTGTATGGCCGCGGCGAACGGGCTCATCGCCGCGCCGAGGTCAACTCGGGTGGCGATGGTGGCAATGGGGGCGAGTTGGTCGGCGGTGTGGGTGAGCTCGTGGCATGCCGCACGCAGTTCGGCAGCGGCTTCGGCGAGTTCGGGGGTCAGGCGCACCGAGAAGTCGGTCAGGTCAAACCAGCGGCGGGCCAGGTCGGTCCAGGCTTCTCCGCTCCGGGTGATCGCGGCGCCTGCTCGGGCGGGGTCGTAGGCGGGGTCGAGTGCTCCGCTCGTGGCGGCTGCTTGGAGGAGGGCGACGCTGGCGCCGGCGAGCATGCCTTGGGTTCGGGCGATGAGGACCATGTCAACTGCTCGGGGCTGCTCGACCATGGTCCGGTGGACTTGGATGTCCCAACGGCCCAGGGCCTCGTGCAGCCGGGGCAGGCCGATCGCGGGTGGGTGATGCTCGTGGGTGAGTGCGGTGGCGTACCTGTTGTCGTCGAGACCGCCAGCGAGAATGTGCTCGGCCACCGCCAGTCGTTCGAGCCAGCGTACGGCGGGTCCGACGTCGTATCGACCGCGGCCGCCAGCGGGTTTGGGTGCTCGTTGACCGGGCGTGATGACGCGTGCACGTCCGTCGTCGCGGAGGGCGAGGCGGACGCCGTGGGTGGCGAGGTAGGCGGTGTGTAGCGTCCGGACGCGCGCTGCTTCGAGGTCGAGTCCGACGTCGGAGGCTTCTGGGGTCAGCCGTGTCGCGAGCCGGGCGACCAGGTCGGTGGCGCGGTCGAGGGTGGAAGCGAGTTCCTGCAGTCGGTGATCGAGCGGGCCGGGCCCGGGCCAGCGGGTTCCGTCGAGGTCGCTGGAGAGGCTTTGTCCGATGACCTCAAGGCGCTGGACGACCACGTCGCCGCGCAGGTACTTGCGCACTGTGGTCACGCTGACGCCGACCGCATCGGCGGGCTGCTGGTTTGGGACGCCTCGGGCGAGCAGGGCTCGGGCGCCTTCGAGCTTGGCGGGGATCGTGACGACGCCGGTGAGGATCCAGAAGTCCCGCTCGGCGGCGAGGTGTCCGGGGAGGTCGGCGTCGGTGGCCACGATCGGGTCGCGGCCGGTGGCTTGGAACAGTCTCGCGAGCGCGATCGCCTGCTCCTCGGTGAGCGCGGTGCCTAGCGGTGCGAGGCCGACGTAGCGCCCGAGGTGAGAACCGCTGGTCGGGCCGGCGGTGGCGAGGGTGACGGCGAGGGCGTCCATCGGGCCCTCGACCACGACCGGGATCGCACCGTGCTCGAGGAGGTCGTCGATGGTGCCGAAGAGCTGGTCGCCCTTGTGGAACAGTGGAGTGTCGGGGGTGAGGTACTTCGGGCCAGCGTTCTTGTCGCGGTCGGACAGGCTCGGGTGGCGGCGCCCCCCGAAGCCGAGAATCTCCAGCTCACCACCCTGACCTGCACCCTGGCCTTCACCGTGGCCCGCGCTGCCGGGAGCTGTGATGGGAAAGACGACGCGGTCACGGAACCGGTCGATGAGCCGCCCGTTGGCGGTCATGCTGGCGACCCCCGTGATGATCATCTCGGCGTCGGTGACGCCCTGGCGGCGCAGATGGTTGACCAGGTTCGTCCAGCCGGCCGGGGCCTGCCCGGGATGGAAGTGCCTGCCAATGCTGTGCTCGGCGAGGTCGATGCCGAACCGGTCGGCCAGGTAGTGGCGTCCCCAGGAATCGGGCGTGAACTGCTGCTCAAAGTAGCCCAGGGTGAGGCGATTAATCTCCAGCATCCGCTGCCGGGTGAGCGAACAGTCGCGCCAGGCATCAGCGCGTGCGAACTGACGCCTCAGGTCGGCATCGGTGCACAGCTGCTCCTCACTGATGACCCGGTAGTCACGGACCAACTTGGCGAACATCAACGCCCGATCAACCTCGAACTCGTTCTCGATCTCCTCATCCGACTCGTTCTCGAGGTCGTCGTCGACGTTGTTCGCGCGAACGTCGGCGTCGGGCTTGGCAGCAGGACCGGTTACCTGACCTTCGACGGGAACCCAGCCCTCCTCGGGCGTGGATGCGGCGTCGATGTCGGGATCGAAGACCGGCTCGTAGCCGTCGTAGAGGTCCGCGGGTGGGGCGATGTCGTCTGCGCTGTTTGCCTCGCCGTAGGCGGAGGTTTCGGGGTCGTGTGTGGGGAGATCGTGGAGTGCGATCGAGGCATGCCAGATCAGGGCCTGGCAGTCATCGACGTCGTCAGGCAGCGAGCTGGTCTGGATGCTGCGGCCCAGGATGGTGGTCAGGGGCCAGCCGCGTTGCAGGCCGTGGTCGACCACCGAGGCGAGGGCGGGCCACCAGCTGCTGGCTTGGAGCCGGCCGGCGCGTTCGGCACCGATCAGGTCGACCAACTGCCCGGTCCAGGCGGTGATGGTGACGGTGTCGTGGTCGTCGAGTCGGGCGGCGACGGCGGGGGAGACGTGCCGGGAGATGCGCCACCACAGCGCCGCGGCGGCGTGGACGTCGGGCAGTGGTCCGGCCGCCCGCGCGGTCTCGAGGAGACGGCGGGCGTCGATCCCGGCACGCGTCATGGCGGCCAGCCGTTCGGCCAACAGCGGCGTGAAGTCGTCCCCAGCCACGCCCGGGGCGACACCCTCGCGGTCGCCCTCGCGGTCGCCCTCGCGAGCGCCATCGGTAGGGCTCGTGCAGAGGCTGGCGAGCAGGTGACGCCATTCCTGGAGCGCGGGCGTGCGGTTGCCGGTGAGGTGGCGGTTGAGTCGGCGTTGCCAGGTGCCGGCTGCCTTCTGCGGCTGGGCGGGTCCGGTGGGTCGCCGGTCGTCGGGGTCGACCTGCATGGCGGCCCGCCAGACTTCGATGTCGCCGACGGTGGAGGCATTGATGCGAGTGCCGTTGGCCGCCCACACCGGCGTGTGGCTGCCGTTCCCGGCCGCTTGGGTCGCGCGGTCGTGAACTTGTCCGGCGAGGCCGGTGATCAGGTCAGCACGGGCGGTGAGGTAGGGACCCCAGTCGGAGTGGGCGGTGATCGCGGCCGGGGCGGCGTGCAGCCAGGGCAGTGGCCCGGGTCCGTTGCTGCGTAGCCCGGAGGAGTCCAGTCGCCAGTCCAGCACGGCGGCCCGGTCGTCGGCGGTGGCCAGCTCCCGCTCGTGTGCGGCGGCTGCGAACAGGGCGCTCGGGTCGCCGCCGGCGGCGCCGAGCAGGATCAAGTGCGCCCGGAGGCCATGCCAGGCCGGCTCGTCGGTCACGCCGGGAAGGAGCTGCTCGGCAGCCTCCTCCAGCCGCGCAACAACGCCCGGGCGGGTCTGTTCGAGGACCTGCTCCGCGGCGACATGGAGGGCGTCGGTGTAGCGCTGGGTGGCCTGGCCCAGCAAGGTCGCGACGTCGGCTTCCTCCCGGGCCAAGGTGGTCGCGGACTTGGGTGAGGTGTCGCGAGACAAGATCGACTCCAGCACCTCCGTCGGGGTGCGGGGGTGGACGAGGTCGGGGCGGATGACGCTGTGCGGGTCCCCGTCGCCGACGACGCCGAGATAGACGCGGTTGGCTTGACGGCCGCGGGTCAGCATCGTGTACAGCTGCTGGCGTGCTTCCTCGCCGGTGGCCAGCGCGTGGGTGGTGTCGGCGGTGACACCTTGGGCGGTGTGCACGGTGCAGGCGTAGCCAAGCTCGGTGGACTCGGCGACGTAGGCGGCGGGGAGCCGGATCCGCCGGCCATTCTTGGTGTGTTGGACGGTGAGGTCACCGCCGTCGTGGACTGCGGTGATCTGCCACCGGTCGCCGTTCTTGACCCAGTCGGTGGCCGAGATCCGTAGCCGGCGGTCGTTGCTGCGGGTCAGGATCAGGTCCCCAATCGAGGCCTCGTTGCCGTCTGCGAGGCGCCGTACCCGCCCGACCTGGTCGGCTTGGACTTCGCGGAGGCGGTGACTGCGGGCGCGGTGGTTGAGGTCGGCGACCAGGTCGCGGGTCGGGGCGAGCATGAGAGCGTCAAGGCCGGCCTCGCGGTCGATACGCCAGGAGGTGAAGACTGCGTCGGTCATCGTGGCCAGGTCGCCGACCTGCACCCGCTGGTTGTCGAGGTAGAACCCGAGCGCCTCCGTGCGGCCCTCGCGCAGCGCCAGGGAGGCCGCGCCTTCGGCGGCGTCGGTGAACCGCATCAGCTCGCTCAGCTGGAGCGCGCCGTGAGTGGCGCGGATGTCGCGCAGGACTCCACCGGCGCCGATCGCGGCCAACTGCTGGTCATCACCGATGAGCCGGACGTTGCCGCCGCGGGCGAGGATGTAGGAGACGGCGGTGTCGAGGGAGACGGTGTCGGCCATCCCGGCTTCGTCGATGACCACCAGCGTGTCGGGCCCGATCTGCTCGACCCACGCCGGCATTGAAGACACCGAACTTGGGGCCCGCTGCTCCTGCGGGCCGATCGCCCACACCAGCTTCGCGAGCGTGTCGGTGTGCCCGCGCGCCGCTCTGTTGCTGTCCGGGTCGCCATGCGCGGAGTGGGTGTGCGTGCTGGTGTTCGGGGTGATCTGCTTGTGCAGCTCGGCTGCTGCCGCGGCCGAGGGGGCCAGGCCGATGACGGTGCCGCCGGCCCGGGTCCAGGCCTGGGCGAGCACGTTCATGGCGGTGGTCTTGCCGGACCCGGCGGGGGCGATCGCTAGCTGCAGCCGCGCCCCGCAGGTGGCCATCTCGCGGACGAGGGTGGCTTGGCCGGGGTTGAGGGTGACCCCGTTCGCGGTCGACTCCAGCAGTGCGAGGTCGACGGTTGCGGTGGGCACGGTGAACCCATTGCGGCGGCCCGCGGCGGCCACCAGCCGTTGCTCTGCCTCCAGGACGCGCGTGGAGGTGAACAGCTCGGAGCCGGCGACGGTGTAGACCGAGGACCCGTCGATCCGGCGCAGCACCGCCGGCTCCACGATGCCCTCCGGGCGGCCCTGCGGGCTCTGCGCGGGTCTGTTCGGATCGCTCAGGGGCGTCCTGGCGAGACTGACCGAGCGGTTCTCCAGGACCTCGAGGGTGAGCAGCTGGGCCAGGTCATCGACCTTGTCCGGCCCGATGTCGGTGAGCCGGACCCGGCGTTGGGCTTCGGCGTAGACGTGCCAGTACTGCCAGGTCGCGCGGGCGCCCTCCATCGTGGCGGTGACCGCTGCAGCGGCCTCTCGCATCCAGGCCGCGTCCGCGCGCACGAGCGCATCCTCGGCACCGGGGGCGCCGGCAGACGCAGTGGCCGGGGCGGTGGGATTGATCGCCTTCGCGACCATCTCTCCGACCGCTCGCTCGCTGCCGAGGACATCGATGGCCTCGGCGCGCCAGGCAGTGCGCTGCTCGGCCAGGGTACGGGGTTCGTGTTTGGCTTCCCGGGTCTCCAGGGTGGCCTGCTGGTCGAGCTTGAGCATCTCCACCGGCGTGGCGGGCCGCCCATGGCTGGCTTGGAAGGCGGCGGCGAGGTCGGCGCGGCGGGCCTCCATCGACGTCCGACGCTTGGAGAACCGAGCCTTGAGGGCGGGGTCGACGCCGGCGATCTCGCGCAGCGGACGCTTGCGGGCATCCTCGCGGGGGCAGGTCTCGAACCGTACTCCCAGCCAGGCGGTGAGGTACTTCTCCAGGGCGGTGTTGTAGGTCTCCGAGGCGGCGATGGTGGCCTTGAACAAGATGCGGCCGTCGATCGCCAGCCACTTCCCGGACCCGTCAGGGGATAGGGTCTGGACCTTGTTCGCGACCGCGACATGGGTGTGCAGCTGCGGGTCCCCGGCACGGGAGTCGCGGTGGGTGAACGCGGTCGCGACCAGGCCGCGGACGTTCACCTGCCGCACCCCGCTGGTACCGGTGCGGGTGTACAAGGCGTGCTTCTCGACGAACGACAAGGCGTCGCTGATCGCAGCCTGATGGGCCCGTTCGATGGTCGCCGCGACATGGGGGTCGGCGACCGCCCACAGCGTGGAGACGCTCTTGACCGGGGAGAAGGTCAGGTCGAACCCGGCCACCGCGCTGGTCTTGGGTCGGGAGTGCTTGGCGATGGTGGCGGCCAGCTCCCTCGCGTCCGCGGGGTCGCGGCCGTGCTCGGCGCGGAAGAACTCGACCGCGACCTGGGTCCGGATCCGGGCCCGCTCGTCAGCGGGGATCGCCCAATCGGACGGCAGCCCAGCCGTCGCGTTGCTCTCGGCGAACCGGCGGGCGACTTCGATCCGGAACGCCGAGACATCGCGCGTATAGATCTTGAACGGGGCACCGAGCCGGGTCGCCGCCCGCACCTCGCCGACGCTCGGCGCCGGTACGCCGGGCCGGCCGATCCGCTTGTCGAGCTCGCGCAGACGCTGGGTGGCGAGCGGATGATGACCCGAGCCGAACAACGCCTGCATCTGCTCGGCGGTCACGACGTCACCGGCGTCGAGGCCGTCGATGCCGGCCATGCCCGACCCGAGCCAGAGTCCGGGGGTTTCGCCGCGCTCGGTGTAGTAGGAAGCGAGGCCGACGTGGCCCTTGTCGGTGGCATCCATCGCCGCGACCTGGCGGGTGAGATAGTCGTACCCACTGCCAGCGGTCAACTTGTGGATGCTCATCGTCACAGCAGCCAGACGGCGGCGAAGGCGCGCTCCGTGACCACGTCACGCGCCCCGACTTCTCGCTCAGCGCCTGGAATGCAAGAGGCGTGTTCGGCTTCAACGTTGGCATATCGGAGGAGGGAACGTTCCTCGCCTCGGGTCACTGGTCGTGGGCTTGCATGGCGAGCGCTCGGATGGCGAGGTCATGGCGAGGTTATGGCGTGGCTGCGCGGTGTGCTGGGTCGCTGGGGCTCGGCTGATGCGGGTGTCGGATGCGTTCGTCCCGAAGCGGTCACGAGCGCGGGCGGCAGTGTCGTCCGGAGAAGACGTTCCAGCGACCGAGGGGAATCAACCGATGGGCGAGAAGAGCAAGCAGGCGCTGCGCGCCGACGCGCGGCGGGCCGCGCGGGAAGGGCAGTCCCGGCGCCGTGTTGAGCAGCGGGCCAAGGACCTGCGGCTCGAGGACCTCGCGGTCACGGTCATCGCGGCACTCGCCGAGCGAGACCAAGTCGTCGGCGAGGCCGAGGATCGGGCGGGGGAAGCGCTGGTGCAGATGACTCAGGTCGAGGGTCTGAGTCTGCGGGAGGCGACGCAATGGTGCGAAGGGACGGTTGACCTGGCCGAGGCGACTCGGCTGCGGAAGATCGCACTACCGAAGCACAAGTAGTTGGTCGTGACGGCGAGGCCAGCGGCATCAGCAACGCGGACGGTGTCTGACTAGCCCGCCCGGCTCTGCCCAGCATTCGTGACGCGGGCATCGCAGCGACGAGACCCGGGAAAGCCGCGGCATGTCCGCTGGGCACGAGCGCCGGGCTCGCTGACTTCTGGAGGTCAGGCGGACATTCGACCGCTCCTTCGAAGGAGGCCCCGATGCCACGACCAGAGGAAGATCCAACAACCAAGCCGACGCTCAAGGTGAGCAACCCTGATGAGCTGATCGCCGCGATCCCGCACCTGATCGGCTATCAGATCGACGAGGCGCTCGTCGTTCTCGCATCCGCACAGCCCGGCGCACCGAACGCCTGCATCGGACTGCCGACCCGACCGGGGGAGCAGCTTCAGATGGAAGCAGCGATCCTGAACGCCTACCGCCGTCACCCGGGTGCTGAGGTGCTCCTCATCGCGTTCTCAGACGAGCGTGAGCGTGCCGAGGTCGCGAGCGCCGGCGTCGCCCGGGAACTGGGTGAGGCCGGACTCAAGATACGCGAGCGGCTGTGGGCTGGCGAGGACGTCTGGGTCCAGCTCGACACCGGTAACACCGGCCCCCGCAGCGCCCGCACCCAGTCGATCATCGACGCCCATGTCGTCCACGACGGCCACCGGATGCCGGCCGCCTCCCGGGTCAGCCTCAAGCAGTCCCTGCACGGCGACCCCGAATCCGTCCGCAGAGTCTTGCCCACCGTCATCGAGCACGCAGCGGCCAGCACACGCGCCGTCGAACGGCAGTGGTCATTGGCCCGGGCCGAGCGATTCGCCGACGACCGGCGCCCACTCTCGGATCCTGACGCCGCGCGCATGATGCTCGCGGCCGCGGAAGGCGGCCACCAGGCGGCACTGTCCTACCAGATCGGCCAGGACACGGCCGAGAGCCTGAGCTCCCTTTGGAACGACCTGACCCGCCGCGCGCCTGACGAACTCGTCGCCGGCCCAGCCGTGCTCGCCGCACTGGCAGGATGGATGCGCGGCAACGGCGCACTGGCTTGGTGCGCCCTGGACCGCATCCCCGCCGAGCAACGCGACAGCCCCCTCGCTCAGATCGTCTCCCTGGCCCAGGAATCGGCGCTCCCACCCCGCGTATGGGACGACTTCCGAGATGAAACGCTGGCAAAGGACCCTTCTCAGGTCATGAGCGGGTCACGCTCCGGACGTAGATCGCCGCCGGCTGATTCCTTCAGAAGTGAAACGCCGCCCGGGCAGACCCCGCCCAGATGACCAGCCCGAGCTCTGCCTCGTTCGCGCATCACCGGCCGACGACGACAACACCGAGCGTCGGCGCGGCCGACACCGACCCGATCCGGCAAACAACGGCGATCTGAGACCGCCGCATGTCCCAATGCCGGTCCCGGCTGCCGACATCGCTGGTCTCGCACGCGCGTCAACCGGACTGCCGATCCGTCGGCCACCGCGGCAGTCGGGTGTCTGACCGTGGCTGGCGAGCTCCGGTGCCATACGGCCGCCTGTGCCGAATACGCCTAGAAGCAAAGCGGCGCTCAGCGTAGATTGCTGCGCTGATCTGGGGAAAGGACCCCAGGGCATCACCGCCCTCATAGAGCGGCGCGCCGACCTTTGGTGATCCTCCTGCGTCTAGACGCTCCGGCTTTGCACCTGTCTGCTTGGCCGCCGTACTGCGATCGAGCAGTTGGAGCTGGCGTGCGGTTCATCTTGGTCTCCGCGTCGCCTGCTTTGAGTGTCTGCGGCCATTGGTTGCGGGCGTCGTCAGCGTGGCGACTGCCGCCTCGCGAGCACGCTCCCGAGCGCCTGGGCCGCCGCCCGCACCGCGGCCGTGTGGGAGTCCGGCCGGAAACGGCCCACCGGCCCGGTAACGCTGATCGCGGCGAGTGCGGTGCCGCCGTGCGGGTCGAGGACGGGTGCCGCGACGCAAAGCAGGCCAGGCGTCGACTCCTCGCGCTCGTAGGCGACGCCCTTCTCGAGCACGGCGTCGAGCTGGCGGCGGAGCAGTCCGGGCGCAACGATCGTGTGCGGCGTGCGCCGTTCCAACGGCGAGGTCAGCACCTCATTGCGCACCACAGGCTCCGCATGCGCGAGCAGCACCTTGCCGATGGCCGTGCAGTGCAGCGGCATCCTCCCCCCAATGCGCGAGGGGGTTCGCGCCTGCCGGTGACCGCCGATCTTCGCCACGTAGACGACCGCTTGGCCGTCAGTGACGCCAAGGTGGACAGTCTCGTGGGTGCGTTCGTAGAGGTCCTGGAGGAAGGGCATGGCGAGCTCGAGCAGGGTGCGCTCGGCCGATGCCCGCATGCCGAGCTCGAAGAGGCCGCCGGACAGCCGGTAGCCGCCCGCGACCTTGTCGAGCAGCTGGTAGCCGACGAGGTCGGCAGCGAGGCGGTGCGCGGAACCCTTCGGCAGTCCGGTGCGCCTGACCAACTCCGCGAGGGAGAGCACCTGATCCTCCGGCGTGAAGGACCGAAGGATTGCGACCGCCTTCCCGAGGACGGTGTTGAGGTCCATTGTCCGCTGAGAGAAGACGTCGCCGGGCACCTCTCCAGACTACCGGTCAGGTTCCAGTGAGTGGAACCTTTCCGTGGCGACCCACAGGACGGGCGGCGAGGCTTTCCCTATGACACCTACACCCACGCCCCCGCCTCCGACGGTGGACTCAGCGGCCGTCGTCGAGGCGGCGGCTCGTCTGCGTAACGCCGCCGCCAGTGGCGCCCCCGTTCCGCCCGTGCGTGATCTGATCGGGCGGCACGACGTCGAGGTGGCGTACGCCGTCCAGCGGCTCAACGTCGAGGCCCGCGTTGCAGCCGGTGCGAAGGTCGTCGGCCGCAAGATCGGGCTGACGTCCGTTGCCGTGCAGCGGCAAATCGGTGTCGACCAGCCTGACTTCGGTGTGCTGCTCGACGACATGGCGTACGCCGGCGGGGACACCGTCCCGGCGGACGCCGTGCTCCAGCCCCGTGCCGAGGCGGAGATCGCCTTCGTCCTGAGGCACGATCTGGTCGAAGGTGACCTCGACGTTGAGCAGGTGCGCTGCGCGATCGACTATGCGGTGGCTGCGATCGAGGTGTGCGGCAGCCGTGTCGCGGGCTGGGACGTCAGCTTCGGTGACACGGTGGCCGACAACGCCTCCTCGGGAGCCTACGTCCTCGGTCCCCATCGCCGCACCCTGGCGGAGTTCGACCCGATCGCCGCCGAGATGACCATGTCCATCGACGGCGAAGAGGTCTCCACCGGCTCTGGCGCGGCGTGTCTGGGCGATCCTTTGAACGCTGTGTCTTGGCTCGCCCGCGTCGCACGGAACCTGGGCGACCCGCTGCGTGCCGGCCAGGTGATCTTGTCCGGCGCCCTCGGTCCCATGTGTCCGATCGAGCCCGGCAACACCGTCAAAGCCACCGTGTCCGGCCTCGGCGCGGTCACTTTCACCCTCGGAGGAGCAGCATGAGCCAGAGGACCAAAGTCGCCATCATCGGCTCGGGCAACATCGGCACGGACCTGATGATCAAGGTGATGCGCACCAGCCAGCACTTGGAGATGGGAGCGATGGTCGGGATCGACCCCGCCTCCGACGGGCTCGCCCGGGCTGCCCGGTTCGGGTTCGCCACCACAGCTGATGGCGTCGACGGACTCATCGCGCTGCCCGGCTTCGACGAGATCGAGATCGTCTTCGACGCCACCTCCGCCAAGGCCCACGAGGCTAACGCCGCGAAACTGGCCCCGCTCGGCAAGCGGCTCATCGACCTCACGCCCGCGGCGATCGGCCCCTACGTGATCCCGGCAGTCAATTTGGAGGAGCACCTCGGCGCGTCGAACGTGAACATGGTGACCTGCGGCGGCCAGGCCACCATCCCGATCGTCGCAGCGATCAGCCGCGTCGTCCCGGTCCCCTACGCCGAGATCGTCGCCTCCATCGCCTCGAAGTCGGCCGGACCCGGCACGCGGGCCAACATCGACGAGTTCACCGAGACCACCTCGGCCGCGATCGTTGGCGTCGGTGGCGCGATGCGCGGCAAGGCGATCATCATCCTCAACCCCGCCGAACCGCCGCTGATCATGCGCGACACCGTCTTCGCTCTCGTGTCCGCACCGGACGCGGCGACCCACGACGAGATCAAGCAGAGCATCGAGAAGATGGTCGGCGACGTCGCTGCCTACGTGCCCGGCTACCGGCTCAAGCAGCAGGTGCAGATCACCGAGATCCCCGCCGACCAGCCCGTCGAGACCCTCATCCCGGAGGACTCGCCCCGGCCCACGCATCAGGTGTCGGTGTTCCTCGAGGTCGAGGGCGCCGCGCACTACCTTCCGGCGTACGCCGGCAACCTCGACATCATGACCTCGGCCGCCCTGCAGATGGCCGAGCACATCGCTGCTGCCAAGGAGGCCGCCAAGTGAGCACCCCGATCTTCGTCCAGGACGTCACCCTGCGTGACGGCATGCACGCCGTGCGGCACCGGATCACCCCGAGCGATGTCAAGCGGATCGTGACCGCACTTGACGAGGCGGGCCTGGACGCCATCGAGGTAGCTCACGGTGACGGGCTGGCCGGCGGGTCGGTCAACTACGGGCCCGGCTCCAACAGCGACTGGGAATGGATCGAGGCCGCCGCCTCGGTCCTGAAGCACGCCCGACTGACCACCCTGCTGCTGCCCGGTGTCGGCACGATCCATGACCTCAAGACCGCCTACTCCCTCGGGGTCCGCTCGGTCCGCGTCGCGACCCACTGCACCGAGGCCGACGTCTCGGCCCAGCACATCGCGACCGCCCGTGAGATCGGCATGGACGTCTCCGGCTTCCTCATGCTCTCCCACATGGCTCCCGCCGACGAGCTGGCCAAGCAGGCCAAGCTGATGGAGTCCTACGGCGCCCACTGCGTCTACATCACCGACTCCGGCGGCCGGCTCACCATGGATGACGTCGCGGCCCGCGCCCGCGCCTACCGCGACGTCCTCGACCCGGCCACCGAGATCGGCATCCACGCCCACGAGAACCTCTCCCTCTCCGTCGCGAACAGCGTGGTTGCAGTCGAGAACGGGATCTTCCGGGTCGACGCATCCCTGGCCGGGCACGGCGCCGGCGCGGGGAACTGCCCCATCGAGGCATTCATCGCTGTCGCCGACCTGGTCGGTTTCAAGCACGGCTGTGACCTGTTCAAGCTGCAGGACGCCGCCGACGACATTGTCCGTCCGCTCCAGGACCGCCCCGTCCGGGTCGATCGGGAGACTCTCACCCTCGGGTACGCAGGGGTGTACTCGTCCTTCCTGCGGCACGCCGAAAACGCCGCGACCCGGTATGACGTCGACGTTCGCGACCTGCTCATGGAGTGCGGCCGCCGGCGGCTGGTCGGCGGCCAGGAGGACATGATCATCGACATCGCTCTCAACCTCCTCGCTGACCGAGAGGGTCAGCCTGCTTGACCCGGTCTTCCGGAAGAAGGGATGAGCCGGTGGTCGTGCGATGCGCGGCCGTTCCGGATACGGGCGGAACTGCCCGATGAGGTTTCAGGCGCGAAAGCGGCCCTGACCAGCGGTAGCGCGGGTCAGGGCCATTCGCTTGACGCTGCAGGCCGATGCCGCACACCGCCTCGATTGCACCTCGGCGGCCACCATGTTGGATCGCGTTCCGGCAGCGCAGTCACCCCCTCCCCATGACGCCTCCGGCGAAGCGTTGCGGCGGACTTGGTCTCGGCAGAGCGGGTCAGATGTTCCAATCGGGCGGAGTGCTGTAGCCGCTTGAGGGGCGCTGATTGCTGTCTTGCCCGCCAGCGAACGAGGCGGCCGTGGCGTCGTCGCTCGGGCGTTGCCGCGGAGCAGCGGAGCTACCTTCGGCCTTGAGGTTGCCCAGTTCGGTGAGCCGCCTTTCAGACACCGAACCGGGGGCAGCGTGATAGATCACCAAGGTGAGCCCGTCGGCACCCTGAATTGAGAGCTTCTCCCGGTGCAGTTCCAGCTCGCCGACGAGTGGGCAGTGCATCGTGCCTGAACTGCTGCCGCCGAGGCGCACGTCGTGGCGAGCCCACAGTTGCCGGAAACGCTCGCTCTTCAACGACAGCTCGCCGACCAAGGACTGGAACCGCGGGTCGTCGATTTCGCTCCCGACATCGGCCCGCAGCTGGGCCACGACGCTCGCGGTGTTCTGCTCCCAGTCCGGGTGATAGTGGCGTGCGTCCGGATCGGTGAACAGCGCCAGCAGGCGGTTCGTTCCGGCCGCGAAGTGCGGAGAGAGCATCAGGGCAAGATCGTTCGAAGCGACGACGTCGCGGTAGCGGTTGACTACGAAAGCTGGCATGTTCACCGTTGCCAACAGCATGTAAACGCCAACCGGTACGCGCTCGCACGCCTTCACAGGGCGCTGACGTGGTCGATCCAGCACGAGCTCGGCCATGTACCGCGTCCCCTCGGCGTCTAGTTGCAATACAGTGCCGAGTGCTTCCAGGACCTGCACGGAGGGGCGGCGGTCGCGCCCCTGCTCGAGTCGTAGGTAGTATTCCTGGCTGATACCGGCAAGCATCGCGACCTCTTCACGTCGCAAGCCGGCGACGCGGCGTCGTCCTGTCGTGCGAAGACCGACATCGGCAGGCTGGACCAGCTCACGACGCGCTCGCAAGAAGTCGCCCAGTGGATTGTCGGCGGCAGATCGACTCACGTGACCACGTTAGCCGCCGGCAGCAGCGAGTGCCTGTCCCTCCGACTACCAGTAGAACCGGGGCTCTGCCTCGCAGGCGCTGGCCGAGCCAGGCTGTTGCTGTTCCCTGGTCGAAGTGACCAAGAAAGGACTCAAAGTGAGCATCATCCCCAGCGACAACTCCGGCAGCAACCTCGCGTCGAACGCCGCCACGCGGACGTGGTTCATCACCGGCATCAACAGCGGCTTCGGCCGGCAGCTGACCGAGCAGCTTCTTGCCAGGGGTCATCGTGTCGCCGGCACGGTTCGAAAGGCAGGGTCGGTCGATGACCTCATCCGGCAGTACGGTGACCGGCTGTGGGTCGGGCTGCTCGACGTCACGGACACTGCGCAGGTCCGACAGGTCGTTGACGAGGCAGTCGCCGCCCTGGGCCGCGTCGACGTCGTCGTCAACAACGCGGGCTTCGGGCTGTTCGGTGCGGCTGAGGAGGTGACGGACCAGCAGATCGCCGACATCATCAACACCAACCTGATCGGCTCCATCCAGGTCGTCCGTGCGGCCCTTCCCCACCTGCGAGCCCAAGGCGGCGGCCGCATCATCCAGATGTCGACCTATGGCGGGCAGGCCGTCAACCCGGGCGCTTCGCTATACCACGCCAGCAAGTGGGGCATCGAGGGCTTCATGGAGTCCACTGCCCTCGACGTCGCCCCATTCAACATCGGCATCACGATCGTGGAGCCGGGAGGCGCACGCACGGAGTTCCGCTTCGACAGCCTCAAGCTCGCTGAGCCGCTCACCGATTACGACGCAACTCCGGCAGCGATGGTTCGCGGCGCCAAGGACCGCAGCCGCCCTTCGCTCGGCGACCCGGCGAAGATGGCGACGCAGATCATCGCCGCCGCCGAGACCGAGCCCGCGCCGCTGCGTGTGGTGCTCGGCAGCGACGCACACCGCTTCCTCACAGCCGCGCTCAACATCCGCCTCGCTGACGTGGAGGCACAGGCCGACACGGCGTCTGAGACCGACTGGACCGATGGCCGAGCGTCGCAGTGATCGGCTGGCTTCGCCGCGATCGTGACGGGCAGATGGACGAGTGCTCGCCCGCACGACCTTCGTGGCGCCTCGGTTGCCTCGCAGCGGACGTGACGATCAATTGCCACAGCGGTCCGACCCGACGATCAATTGCCACAGCGGTCCGACCCGACGGAGAGAACAGTCGCCGAAGTCATCCCGGCGGCGAGAACTGGTCCCCTCACACCAGGCAAAGGTCGACGCTCAGAGCCAGGCGATCAATGGGCAAGGAAAGATCGAAGCTGCTCGAGCGCCATGTCCAGCTCCGCGCCGACGCGAGTGAAGTCGTCATGCGCGAGACAGCTCACCAGCGCCTTCTCCAACGCGATCATCATCGCTGCGCAGCGGAGTCTGGTGACCGAAGCATCGAATGCGGTCGGCCCCACCCGATGCTCTTCCGCGACCATCAGGACGCTGATCCACTGCTCTTGCTGCCGCAAGTGTCTGATCCGCAGCGCCGGGTCTGCCTGATTGAGTCGCATGACGACCGCCATGGTGTCCGGCTTGCTTGTGATCGCGTCGGCGACGGAGTCGAACGCTGCCCGCAAGGCGTCGAGAGCGGACTCGCTGGCCGGTCGGCCACGCAGCGTCTCGGCGATGCTCGCGCCGAACGCCTCGATGGGTTCCAGAACGGCATCTTCCTTGGCCGGGAAGTAGCGGAAGAACGTGCGTTCTGAGACGCCGACGCTTGCGGCGATCGCACTCACGGTTGTGGCTTCGAACCCGACGTCGAGGAAGGAGCGCAGCGCGGCGTCAGCGAGCTCACTCCTGATGGCCTGCCGCATACGTGCTCGAACGCCTGGTCTCGATTTGGGCGGTTCCTGCATGCCTCACCATAGCATCAGGTGACAGGCAATGCCTTTCTGTCATAGGCTGACAGAAAGTTAGTCACCGACTTGAGAGGGATCCATGACCGAGCAGCTCACCGTTGGTGAATTCACCGTGACTGTCCTGCGCGACGGCGAGGCGCACCTTCCGCCGTCCGCCTATCCAGGCGCCGACTTCGCGAACTACCCCGGCCTGCTGGACGAGACCGGCACGTTCCCTATCCGGATCGGTGCTCACCTCGTTCAGGGACCGTCGGGCACGTTCTTGGTCGACGCAGGTGGGGGCGAGCTGTCGATGCCATTCCCTGCTGAGCTGGCCGCGGGCGACGGCCTCAGCAACCCGCCGGCGCTCCTGATCCGATCCGGGGCGTTACCGGCGGCGCTCGCCGAGGTCGGTGTCAGTCCTGACGAGATCGACCTCGTGCTTGTGACGCACCTGCATCTCGACCACGTCGGATGGCTCATGAAGGATGGGCAACCGTTCTTCGCCAACGCGATCGCCTACTACGGCGCCGATGACTGGGCGGAGCTCGTCAGCGGCGTCGATGCGAACGATCCGGCCCGTTCCCTCCTCGAGGAGGCCCAGGCGGCCGGCGTACTTCGCACCTACGGCGAGCTCGATGCCTCCGACCTTCCGGCCGGGGTCGCGATCATGCCTGTGCCCGGTCACACACCCGGTCACGTCGTCGTGTCACTGGAATCGAGGGGAGAGAAACTGTGGTTCACCGGGGATCTCATCGAGCATCCGGGACAGCTCGTAGACCGCGACATCCACTTCATGACTGATGTGGATCGTCAGGTCGCCACGGACGCACGCGCCGAGCTGCTCGCACAGGCCAAGTCAGGAGGGGTCGTCATCGCTCCAGCGCATCTGAACAGCCCGTCCTTTCGCAGGATCGCCGTAGACGACACGTGGGTCGACGCCATGACCGACGAGCCGCAGGGCTGAAGGCGCCTGCTGGGGACTCTCGCGCAGCCTCCTCGAATTCGCACTTGTGCCGCGCTCTGAGTCCCGGCGGTCGTGCTACGGGACCCGATCGTGTCGGGGATGCAGGCTGGACGTTCCCCGTCCTCGAGCTGAACGGGGTAGCGGGGCGAAGTCGTCGATCCGACTGATGCGACTCCCGCCGCATGCATCGACGCGAGCGCGCCCCCGTTGGGAAGCCAGAGCCACGAGGAACGCGATGGGTGGGATCCGACCCAGCGACCGAGAGATCAAGCCACTTCCGAGGGCGCCGGAGCCGGGGCATCGACGTGTCCCGCGTATGGGGTTCGCGGGATCGCAAGGGTCAGGACGGCGGTCAGGATGAATCCGGCGCCCAGCGTCGCAAACGCATGGACGTAGCCTGTCTCGGGTGCGATCTGGCCCGGCGCGACCGCCGCTGTGACGATGCTGGCCGTGACGGCGGTGCCGATGGATCCACCGATGACACGGATGTTGGTCATCATGCCGCTCGCGACCCCGGTCTGATCGGGCGGGACAGAGAATACGGTCAACGTCGACAGGCAGATGAAGACGATGCCGACCCCGAGACCCAGCAAGGTGTTTCCGAGGTAGATCTGCCACTTCGCCGCATGCAGCAGTGCGATCAGGAGCACGCCGGATCCGGAGGCGAGCGAGCCGCCCATGATGACCGCCTTCGCCCCGAACCGGCGCACCAGGGCCCCGGACACCACGATGACGGCGAACATGCCGACTGGGTACGGCAGTTGCATCAGTCCCGCCTCCGTCATCGACACGCCGAAGCCGTAGCCGGTCGACCGCGGTGCTTGCACGAGCTGGGGTACGAACGCATTCGTGGCGAACATGCAGAAGCCCGTGGTGAGAGCGATGAGATTGACGCTCCACACCGCGGGCATCCGCATCATCGCCATGTCGATGAGCGGGGACTCCGCGCGGTGCTCGACAACGACCCAGGCGAGTGCGAGCAACGCGGCGCCTGCGAGCATCCCGACGATGCCTTCCGACGTCCATCCGTGGTCGCCGCCCTCGCTCAGCGCAAGCAGTAGGCATATCAGCCAGCCCGACAGCAGCAGTGCCGGTAGGGCGCTGACGCGCCCCGGTCGGCGCACGGGTGACTCCGGCACCAACAGGCGGGCAGCGACTGCCGCGGCGGATGACACGATCCCGGGCAACCAGAACAGCCAGTGGAAGCCCAGCAGACTGACGATGGGGCCGCCGAGCACGATGCCCGCCGCCGCGCCGATCGCCGAAAGTGACGTGGCGAACGACACCCGGCTGACGACCCTGTCGGGAGGGAACTCGTCGCGGATGATGCCGAATGTCAGCGGCACCACTGCTCCACCGGCGCCTTGGATCACGCGAGCCACGATCAGCACGCCGATGTGGGTCGCGAACCCGGCCAGAAACGAGCCCAAGGCCATCGCTGCCAGGCCGGAGACGAGGATCCTCTGCTTGCCCGCCCGGTCTCCGAGTCGTCCGAGGATGGGGGTTGCGACGGCCGCCGAGACCAGATATGCCGTCACGACCCAGGTCACACTGGCTTGGTCAGTGTGGAACTCCGATTGGATCGTGGGGAGCACCGGGATGAAGAGGGACTGCTGCACCGAGTACGAGCTCACGGCCACCGCGAGCACCATGAACGTGACGCGGTAGCGCGAGGCACTCGCGCGCGCCATCAGAGCGTGTCCGCGCCCGACATGGCAGCCCCGTCCGCGGTGACGACCTCGACTCCTGGCCCCCGCGCCGTGAGGTAGTGCTCGAGGTCGCGTTCGATCTCGGCGGGCACCACCGGTGGCTCGTACCGCTTGACGACGGCGCCCTGGGGGTCGACCAGGAACTTCGTGAAGTTCCAGCGCACGTCGCCCGGTCGCGCGTCCGGAACGATCCGGGAAACCGCGTCGTAGAAGTCCCCGTACTGCGGGCCGAAATCTCCCGGCGCCGTTGAGCGCAGGAACTGGTAGAGGGGGATGGAGTCTGGCCCATTCACCTGAGCCCGGGCGAACACCGGGAACGTGATGTCGTAGACGGTCCGACAGAACCCCTGGATCTCCTGGTCCGTGCCGGGCTCCTGTCCGCGGAACTGATTGCACGGAATCCCGATGACTTCGAGTCCATCACGGCGCCGTCGGCGGTAGAGCGCCTCCAAGCCCTCGAACTGCGGAGTCAGTCCGCACTTGCTGGCGGTGTTGACGATCAGCAAGAACCTGCCGGCGTAGTCGGCGAGTGACACGAAGGTGCCGTCCGCCGCTTGGATCTCGAACTCGTGAACGCTGGTCAATGCTGTGGTTCCTCTTGTCTCGCCACGCGGGCTGAACGACATGGTCGGGCCATCACGGGACAGCAACGTGATGCGACACCGTCCTGGCGGTGCTCCACGTCACGTCGGTTAGAAGGGACGGACAGGCGGTTCACCGGATGGAGCCGTGGCAGGAGCGTGCGCGCAGTGGCTGTCGACCGCCCAGGCAGGCTCCGACCCGGCGGAGGTGGAGCCCGCCCCAGGTGACTCAGTGAGCAATCACCAGTTGACGTCTTCGAGGACGAGGCGTCGCAGGGTGCGGGGGTTGTGGTCGATACGGCCCGTGCGGGCGTGCTGGACCGTCAGGTTGTTGAACAGGACAAGGTCACCGTTGGTCCAGGCGTGTTCGTAGGTGTTGTCGTCGTTGTAGAGGGCGGCGAAGAGGGTCTGCAGGAGTTCCTCTCCCTCATCGGAGTCAGGCCCGTACTCGACGATGTGCGAGGTGTTGAACTCGTTGACGAACAGTGCCTTCTTGCCGTTGTGAGGATAGGTGATCACCACGGGGTGCGTGTAGGACTCGATGCCGGACGTGTCGGCGCCTTCGGGGTAGTCACGCAGGCGCATCCGGATCTGCTCCGGCTCCTTGGAGTTCTTGTCGAACATGTTGTAGCCGTGCAGGTTCTCGATCCTGTCCTTGACGGCCTGGGGGAGCTGCTCGTAGGCGCGCACGCTGTTGGCGAAAGCCGTCGGGGGAGACGTGGGCGAGACGTCCTGAGCGTAGAGGCTCGTGCCCCAGGCGATCTTCTCCCGGTAGGCACCGTCGTTGTGAAACAGCAGCCGGCGGTCGCCGGCGAGGCTGGGGTTGTCCTGGAGGACGTTGGAGAGGTATTCGACCTGCGTACCCCAGCGGAACGTGTGCAGCCGGCCGAGGGACTTCACAAAGCGGTCGTGCTCCTCGTCGGTGAGGTTCTGGCCGCGCAGCAGCAAGAAGCCGCCTTCGTCGAAGGCCTGGCGCAGGTCGGCCAGCTCCTCCTCGGTGAAGGGGTTGGAGAGGTCGAGGTCCTGGACCTCGAGCCCGACGTAGCCGGTGACCGGGACAGTCTTCACGGTGTCTTCCTTTCTTCCTCGCCGGTCGAAGCCTCCGGGCGAGGGTGGCCGATGGTCGTCGAACCACATGGAGTGGCCTCGATCACCAATACTTACAGGATAACTGTGCATCTCCGACCGTTGAGATGCAACCCCGTCTCGTCGGCCTACGGCGCCGATCCCTGATCTGGCGGCCGCGATGCGCCCGCATTGACGATCACGCGATTGATCTCTACTGTGAGGGACATTACATGCGCACAGTATGAAGGTTTAGACTGTTGCTCGCCAGCGGACCGGGTCGACCGGTCCACGCCGTGCCACATCCACCGAGGGGCTCGCGTCTATCCGCCCCGATCGAACGCAGGAGTTGTTGTCGGATGTCTCCCGAGCAGGAACACGTCCTCGTCGATCTGGGCGTCAACGGGCAGAGGCGTCGAATCGACGTCGAGCCCCGGGAGCTTCTGGTACATGTGCTTCGCGACCGACTCGGCCTGACGGGGACGCACATCGGGTGTGAAACGAGCTCCTGCGGTGCGTGCACGGTGCTCATGGATGGGCGCTCAGTGAAGTCATGCACGGTGTTGGCCGTGCAGGCCCATGGGCACGAGGTGACGACGATCGAGGGCATTGCCGCCGATGGCGGTCTGCACCCTGTGCAACAGGCGTTCCGGCAGCATCACGGTCTGCAGTGCGGCTTCTGCACACCAGGCATGGTCATGGCCTCGATCTCCCTCATCGAGGAGGGCCGAGCGCGCGACGAAGCATCGGTGCGTGCAGGTCTGAAGGGCAATCTCTGTCGATGCACGGGCTACAACAACATCGTGAAGGCGGTGCTTGCTGCGGCGCAGTCTGCTGCTAACCCCGCTGGTGCCTCGGGCGACGAGGTCCTGATCCCAGTATCGGAGGGCTGATGACTCCCGCAGCCTTCGTCTATCGTCGGGCCTCGTCCGTCTCCGAGGCCATCAAGTTCTTGGTCGACTTCGGCGACGAGGCCAAGGCGCTGGCTGGTGGGCACTCCCTGCTGCCGATCATGAAGCTTCGGATGTCCACTCCGGCTGTGGTCATCGACCTCGACTCCATTCGGGGGCTGGACTACATCCGACGCGAAGGTGGCGACATCGCGATCGGGGCGCTGGCGCGGCATGCCGATCTGGAAGACTCCGATCTGCTCGCTGCCGGGGTCCCGCTCCTGAAGCGCACGGCGGCCTCGGTCGGGGACCCGCAGATTCGTCATCGCGGAACCCTCGGAGGTTCGGTTGCCCACGGCGACCCCGCCGCAGACCTTCCAGCAGCTCTGATGGCGCTGGGAGCGACACTTGTCGCCGAAGGCCCGAGCGGTCGGCGCAGCATCTCGATCGACGACTTCTACCGAGGCTTCCTCCAGACGGTCCTGGCGCCCGACGAGCTTCTCGTCGAGGTGCGGGTGCCGTGGGTAGGGCAGCGCGGCTGGAGCTTTCAGAAGTTCCGCAGGCGGTCGCTCGACTGGGCGATCGTCGGTGTGGCTCACCAGGTGTTCGAGACTGGCGCGGGGATCGGGCTGGTCAACATGGGGCAAACGACAGTGCGCGCCCGTGCCGCCGAGAAGGCGTTGCGCGACGGAGCCGCACCCCAGGCGGTCGCAGCACTGGCAGACGCTGACACAGCCCCGGCGACTGACGGCACTGCCACATCGGCGTATCGCCGAGATCTTGCCAGAGTCCTCCTGCACAGAGCTCTCGTGGAAGCGAAAGGTGCGCGATGACGACCGATGTGGCCACGGATCATCGGGGGACCAATCCTGAGGCCCCCTCCGGCGTCGGCGCGCGCCAGCTCCGACTGGAGGATCAGGCGCTGCTGACGGGTACCGATCACTTCACCTCCGATCTCCGCCCCCCGGGATGTCTGCACGCGGTGTATGTGCGGTCTCCGTTGGCGCACGCCAAGATCGTCTCCATCGAGACAGACGAGGCCGCGATGGCCCCGGGGGTCGTGGCGATCTTCACGGCGGACGACCTCGACGTCAGCCCGGTGTTCATGCCGAACTTCGGCCAGATGCTGCCCGACGCCGTCCATCGTCGGCCGTTGGCCGGGTCGAAGGTCCGGTTCGTCGGCGACATCGTCGCCGTCGTGGTCGCCGAGACGCTGATGCAGGCCACGGACGCGGCAGAGCTGGTCCTCGTCGACTACGACCCCCTCCCTGCCGTCGCGGACATCGACTCCGCGCTGGCAGAGGGCGCGCCGCTCCTCTTCCCCGAGCTCGGGTCCAACGTCGTCGTGGCCATTCCCTACGAGGCAGGCTCCCGTGTGGAGAGTGCGGTTCGGATCGAGTGCCGAACGACGAACCCGCGGATGGCGGTGGCACCCATGGAGGGCCTAGCCTGTCTCGCGGAGCCTGCTGCCGGTGGCGCGCTGAAGCTCACCGTCTCAACTCAGATGCCGCACGCGTTCCGCGATCTGACCGCGTCGATCCTGGGCATGAACCCTGACGACCTGCATGTGGTGAGTCCCGCCGTCGGAGGGGGGTTCGGAGGCAAGACCCCCGCCGAGCCCGACTACGTACTCGTGGCGGCTATCGCCCGATACCTCGGCGAGCCGGTGTCCTGGACACAGACACGCACGGAGAACCTGCTGACGATGCAGGCCCGGGGCCACGTCTTCGACGTCGTCCTCGAGGCAACCGACGATGGTGTCGTGAAGAGCCTCCAAGTGCTGGCGACCTCCGACCTCGGTGCCTACCCGGGCACCGGTATCGGCATGGCGATGACGGCGCGCACCCTGGCGACCGGTGTCTACGACATCCCGCATGTCACGTACGACATCCGCGGCGTCGTGACCAACACCTCCCCAGTCGGTCCCTTCCGCGGAGCTGGTCGTCCGGAGGCCATCCAATGGATCGAGCGCGCCATGGACCACCTCGCCGCCCGCCTCGACCTCGACCCCGTCGAGGTTCGCAGACGGAACCTGATCAAGCCCGAACAGTTCCCCTACGTCAATGCGACGGGGCAGGAGTACGACTCGGGCAACTATGCGAAGGCACTCGATGAGGCCCTTCGACTGGCGGACTACGACAGTCTCCGACAGGAGCAGCGGAGTCGACACGAGAAGGGCGACGACCTGCTCCTCGGCATCGGCGTCAGCGTCTATGTGGAGAACTCGGCAGCGTTCCCTGACTTCCAGGCGGAGTATGCGTCGCTGGAGGTCGACGACGACGGGCAGGTCACCGTGGTCGCGGGCACCTCCGCACACGGCCAGGGGCACTGGACGACCTACGCGCAGATCGTGAGCAGCACACTGGGTGTCCCAGTCGAGTCGATCAACTTCGTGCAGAGCGACACGGTTCGGGTCAGGCAAGGTGCGGGGACCGGTGGATCCCGTTCGGCGCAGGTCGGAGGCAGCGCCGTGCGTCGCGCCGCCGACGAGGTTCTCGAGCAGGCACGTGCGGTGGCCGCCGGGGTCCTCGAGGCATCCACCGCTGACATCGAGGTGGTCCCGGGTGAAGGCCTTGGAGTGCGAGCGGTGCCAGGGCAGGTCTTGAGCTGGAGCCAGTTGGCCGTCGCCGTCCGTGACGACCGCGTCCGCTCGCCGAAGCTGGCTCCGCGGTTGTTCGCGGACCCAGGATTCAACCAGGGAAGCGGCACCGCACCCTTCGGCGCCCACGTCGTGGTCGTCGAGGTCGACCGAAAGACGGGGTTGGCGACGGTTCGGCGCGTGGTGGCGGTCGACGACTGCGGCGTCGTGATCAACCCACTCCTGGCGGAGGGCCAGGTTCACGGTGGGCTGGCGGCAGGGATCGGGCAGGCGTTGTTCGAGACCAGCTCGTTCGACGAGGCAGGCAACCCCCTGACCGTGACCTTCGCCGACTACGGGATGCCCAGCGCAGCGGATCTCCCGTCGTACGACACGGCGCACACCGTGACGCCCACGACTCGCAACCCGCTGGGTGCCAAGGGGCTGGGTGAAGCCGGCACCACTGGTTCCCTCGCCGCGACACACAGCGCGGTGACTGACGCGCTGGCCCACCTCGGGCTCCGGGGCCTTGACCTGCCTCTGACCCCTCTGCGCGTGTGGGAAGCCCTTCAGACCGTCAAATGACGACGCTCCGACACGATGCACCTTTCCGAAAGGACCGCTATGCAGCTCAGCCATTCGTTCGACGTCCCACGTGCCGCTGACTCGGTGTACAACTCGCTCCTGGACCTCGAACTGGTCACCAGCTGCATGCCTGGCGCGACGTTGACGTCGCTCGACGGTGACACCTTCGAAGGCACGATGAAGTTGAAGCTCGGGCCGATCGTGATGACGTACCAGGGAACGGCAGAGTACGTCGAGAAGGATCCCGTCGGGCATCGCCTGGTGCTCGCGGCGTCAGGGCGAGACTCACGCGGGAACGGCACGGCTGCCACTCGCATCGCGGCGCGTCTCGAGGCTGTCGGTCCGTCGCTGACGCGTGTGCTGGTCGACAGCGATCTTGACATCACCGGCAAGCCCGCACAGTTCGGCCGCGGGCTCATCAAGGACGTCGGCGACAAGCTTCTGGGTCAGTTCGCCGGCGCGCTCGCGGAGCGACTCTCCGTCGCGGAGGAGCGGGCGGAGACCCGGGCGGAGACCCGGGCGTCGACCATCCACGCGGCCGCCGATGTCCGACCGCAGTCCGTGGACTCGATCTCGCTGACCTCTCTCGTGGGCCCGGTCGTCGTTAAGCGGTTGCTTCCTGCGGTTGGCGCGCTGCTCCTCCTCGTCTGGATCGGGTCGCGCGGAATCCGCCGCCGTTGACGAAGAGGGGCGAGGGCGATCGTCACGCGGACGGGCAACCGTGAGGAGAGTGGAGTGAGCATGACCGAGAAGGCGAAGAGCGTCTCGTTGGTGGCCGTGGGCGATGTCGCCATCAATCGGGACGATCCCCAGTCGGCACTGGCGCTTGCACGGCCGATCTTCGAGACCGCGGACGTCACGTTCGCCAACTGCGAGTCGACCTACGCAAGGAACTGGTCTGCCAATCCCGCGGCGCGCGGAGTGGTGCGCTCGGATCCCGAGCAACTCGGCGGGCTGTCTTGGGCAGGGGTGGATGTCGTCTCGTTCGCGAACAATCACCATCTAGACGCAGGTTACGAGGGCTTCTTCGAGACGCTCGAGCACCTGGCAGGCCACGACATCGCGGTGTGCGGCGCAGGGAAGGATCTCGCTGCTGCCCGCACCCCCGCCATCGTCGAGCGCGGTGGCGTGAAGATCGCGTTCTTGGCGTATTCGTCGATCCTGTGGCCGGGGTACGAGGCCGGTCAGGGCAAAGCCGGGTGCGCGCCGATCTTCGTCGACACCCATTACGAGATGGAGGAGCCGGAGCAGCCCGGGTGCGACGCCAAGGTGACGACCCGCGTCCGCGCCGGCACCCTGACGATGCTACGGGAAGACGTGGCGACAGCTCGCCGCGAGGCGGACGTCGTCGTCGTCAGCGCCCACTGGGGGATCCACTTCAAGCCCGTGGTGCTCGCCGACTACGAGTCGGAGTTCGGTCGGGCGGCAATCGATGCGGGCGCCGACCTCGTGCTCGGCACGCACCAACACATCCTCAAGGCGGTCGAGGTCTACCGGGGAAAGGTCATCTTCCACGGCACCGGCAACTTCGTGATGGATGTCGACCTCGCCCCGTACAGGGACAGCGCGGGCGTCAAGAAGATGCGCGAGCACTTCGGGGAGTTCGGCCTCCAGTACTACCCGGACTACCCGATCTATCCGTTCCATCCGGATGCGCGGAACACCGTGATCGTGCGAGCCGAGATCGAGGACGGCCGAGTCGGCAAGGTGTCGATGGTGCCCTGCCTCATCAATGGCGACGGACAGCCAGAGCCGCTGGACGGGGACGACCCACGCTTCAAGACGGTGTGCGACTACCAGATCGATGTGACCCGGAAGGCCGGGTTCGACACCGGTCTCCTCGTGCGCAACGGGGAGCTCGTGGTCGACCTGGCGTGATGCGGGTCCGACCGCCCATCGTCCGAGGAAGGAATCTTCATGACAGACAGGCTCGCAGGCATTGCAGCATCGATCGTCGACCGTTACCACCTCGACAGGATCCCGTTCGGACGCGAAGAACGGTCGACGGCCGATCTCCTCAGCTTGACGGGCAAGGTCGCGGTCGTGACGGGTGGCGGCGGCTCGGGACTGGGCAATCGCACCGCACACCGGCTCGCAGAGCAAGGTGCCAGTGTCGCGATCTTGGACATCTTCGCCGAGACGGCGGCGCTCGCAGCCAAGGAGGTCGCGGAGCGGTGGAAGGTCCCCACGCTTCCGGTCACGGTCGATGTCGGCGACCCCGAGAGCGTCGCCGCCGGCGTGCAGGCGGTCCTCGCCGAGTGGGGTCGGATCGACATCCTCGTCAACAATGCGGGCGGCTCGGGGTCGATCAAGACGGGTGGCGAGAAGGTCAGTCACCACGGCACATTCCTGGACCTCGCTTTGGACGACCTCTATGGCGTTGTGCAGGTCAACTTCCTCGGTGTCATGCACATGTGCCGGGCGGTGCTCCCGTCGATGATCGGCCGGGGCTCCGGGCGGATCGTCAACGTCTCCTCAGAGGGTGGCAAAATCAGCGTTGACGACCTGGCCGTATACAACGCGTCGAAGTCGGCCGTGATCGGATTCACCCGCAACCTCGCTCGCGACGTCGGAGGACTCGGGATCGGCGTGGTCGGGGTGTGTCCCGGCATCATGGTCTCAGATCGCACCATCGCGACACTGTCGACCGGCGACAACGGAAGCGCGAGCCTCGACTCGAGCTTCCCCCGGGTCACGATCGGCCGGCTCTCCTTGGCGGACGAGGTGGCGAGCGTCATCTCGTTCCTCGCCTCTGATGCTGGCTCGTACGTGAACGGGACATCGGTCAGCGTCGGCGGTGGACTCGCCGACTGATCTACGTGCGAGCGGCCTGTGCGCGGCTCGCCGACACGTCCACCGAGCGGCGTCGTGGGGGCTGATCGGCACGCGGGCGGCGTGATGGACATCGACCCCGGCTTGTCACACTCCGATCTCCGACATAGCATGACTATGCTTATTATAATAGGAGGATTTGCCCATGTCGTTTCCCACGGGACTGCTCGACGGTGTGCGCGTCATCGACCTGACCAAGGCGACCTCGGGGCCGTTCGGAACTCAGATCCTGGCCGACCTGGGGGCCGAGGTGCTCAAGATCGAGGAGCCGCCCACAGGCACGCACGCTCGGGACGTGATCGACGCGCAGAACCGCATCGACGACATGGACTCGTACTTCCTCTGCGTCAACCGCAGCAAGCGCAGCGTGGCCATCAAGCTAGGCGACCCTGTGGGCCTTGAGCTCCTTTACGCTCTCGTCGCCAAAGCCGACGTCGTCGTCAACAACTTCCGTCCCGGCGTGGCCAAGAAGCTGGGAGTGGACTACGAGGCGCTCACCAAGGTCAACGCCAAGATCATCCTCTGCGAGCTCAGCGCCTTCGGAGCCACCGGCGACTACCGCTTCAGGGCTGGTTTCGACATCTCTGTCCAGGGCCAGTCGGGCGTCACCCAGTTCTGCCAGATCAAGGACGAGGATGGTCTGCCGCAGGCGGCACCGATTCCCATGGCAGACCTCGTGGGAGGCATGTACGTCGCGGTCGCCGTGCCGGCCGCGCTGCATCACCGCGAGACCACCGGCCGGGGCTGCAGGATCGACATCGGCATGAACGACTCGCTCATGACCTGGATGGCCGGCTTCGGCGTCCAGATCCTCAACTTCCCAGGAACGCTCAAGATGGACAAAGCGCCGCGCTTCTGGGGCACCTATGCGACCGCCGACAAGCCGCTCACCATCGCGGCAACGAGACGCTCGCAGTTCGAGCGCTTCTGCAAGGTTCTCGGCCACCCTGAGTGGCTCAGCGACGCGCGCTTCGCCGACCCGAAGGCTCGTGAGGCGAACTTCGACACCCTGAGCGCCATGGCCACGGAGATCCTCCGCTCCAAGACCGCCGCCGAGTGGATCGATCTCTTCGATCAGGCAGGTCTCGCCTACTCCGAGGTCCTCACTCCGGAGGAGGCCTTCGCGCACCCGCAGACGGCTGCTCGCCAGATGATCGTCGAAGTTCCGGCGCACAACGGCGAATCCCTCAAGCTGCTGGGCAACCCGATCAAGGTCGACGGCATCCAGCAGTCGTACGTCGCGCCGCCGCATCCGGGCATGCACACGAGGGAGGTGCTCGCCAGCACGCTCGAGCTGCCGCAGCACCAGCTCGATGAACTGCAGAAGGCCGGCGTGGTCCACCTCGGCAACTGAGTCGGACGCCGCAGCTGCCATGAACTCCTAGAAGAAGGTGACGTCGTCATGATCGAGCTCAACCCTGAGCAAAAGGACCTGCAGCGAACGGTGCGCGAGCTGGTCAGGAACAAGATCACCCCGCTGCTGGACAGCCTTCCTGAGGCGCCGCTGCCAGAGCAGGTCGGTCGAGAGGTCCTGAGGATGCTGGAGCCGTTCGGCGTGCTCAGCGCCCGGGTCCCCGAGGAGGACGGTGGCTCGGGGCTCGGAAACGTCAACCTGGGCCTGATCTACGAGGAGCTTCCGCCAGAGATCTCCATGGACGTGAGCGCGAACGACATCATCGCGATGCGCCTGTGCATGGGGGGATCCGAGGATCTGAAGAGGAAGTATCTCCCCGGATTGGCCAGCGGTGAGCTGATGGCCGGTTCCTGCATCTCGGAGCCGGACGCCGGCTCCGACGTCACGAGCATCGCCACCAGGGCCGAGAAGGTCGACGGCGGCTATCGGATCACAGGTCAGAAAGTGTGGAGCAGCCATGCCGCGGTCGCGGATGTGCTGCTCGTTGCCGCGAGTGTCGGCACCGACGAGCGCGGCCGCAGCATCGTGGGCCGTTTCATCCTCGACCCGCACGAGACCAAGGGCTTCGAAGCGCGGGACCTCGACATGATGGGGCTCAAGCGTCACCACCTGGGGGAGGTCACCCTCGACAACGCGTTCGTGCCGGACGACAACCTCTGCGGGGAGCCCGGCGACGGCGTCGCCGCGCTGACCAGGTCCTGGCTGAGCGCCCGCTGCATGATCGCGATCATGTCGGTGCACCTCATGCAGCGGGCACTGGACGCAAGCATCGAGTACGCCAAGACTCGCGAGCAGTTCGGCAAGCCGATCGGCTCGTTCCAGCTGGTCCAGAAGGCGATCGTCGAGATGCAGACGCTGACCGATACCAGCCGGTACCTCGCGTACCGGGCGCTGAAGATGCTCGACGACGGGGAGTTCCCGCGTCTGGAGTCTTCTCAGGCGAAGTACTACGCCACCGAGGCTGCGGTGAAGGTGACGAACATGGCGATCGAGGTGCACGGGGCCATGGGCCTGTCGTGCGAGCTTCCATTGGAGAAGTGGCTTCGCGACGCTCGCATGCTCTGGGTGCCGGATGGCACCGGCTACATCCAGCGCCTGATGGCGGGGCGCGAGATCCTGGGGCTGAACGCCATCCGGTGAAGGAGGGTCGGCATCCGACGTGCCGACAAGGACGACGCAGGGCTCGGACCCATACGCGTCCGGGTCAGTGCTGACCGCGCGACTTTGCGAAGTCAGCGGTGGCAGCGAATCCGCCCGTCTCGATCATCTGCGTGGTCCAGGCGAGGTAGTCATAGCGCAGGGCCTGCTCCAGAGTGAGGTCCGGACCGGCGTTCGCGACCACCTTGCCGAACCTCACCCCGATGGGGTCCCGCCTGGCGATCTCGCGGCCGAGGGAGAGTGCGGTGTCGAGGAGGTCCTCCGGCGCGACCACGCGGTTGGCGAGCCCGACGCGGTGAGCCTCGTGTCCGTCCAGCACCCTGCCGGTCCAGATCATCTCCTTGGCGACAGAGGGTCCCACGATGCGGCTGAGCCTGCTCGTCGCGCCCGCGCCGCCGACATGCCCGACGTTGGTCAGGTGGAGGTCGCTGATCTGCGCCGTTGTCGAGGCGATGCGCATGTCGCAGCTCATGGCGAGCTCGACGCCGCCGCCGGTGCACACGCCGTCGACGGCGGCGATCACTGGCTTCGGATAGGTCTCGAGGCGGTGCCAGAGTTGACGGATGCCCTGAGCACCGAGGTGATCGCCGTCGAAGACGCCGGCGACATCGCGCGCCAGGTCGAACTCGCGCTCCCCAGTCCCCGCGGAGCCGCGGGCCGCGCCCTCGTGGACGTCGGCTCCAGCGCAGAAGCACGGCCGCCCATCAGCCCGGGGACCGCCCGTGATGACGAGGACCCGCGTCCCCTCATCATGTTCGAATCTGTCGATTGCGTCCTTGAATTCACCGATCATCGCTCGGTTGAGCGCATTGAGCCGACGCGGCCTGGTCATCGTGAGAAGGGCGATTCGATCGATGTGCTCGACTTGCAGCACATCCTCGGCGGCGTCGTTCATCGGACCTCTCTGGATCGTCTTAGTGCCTCGAAGAGGCGCTTCCGTGGCCGGGGCAAGCCCGGTTCGACCTCGGGCTTTGCCCCGGAGCAAGGGGGGGTGTGGATCAACGAGCGGGGTAGTACCTTTCAAGGCCCTTGCGCTCGGCGTTCAGGTTGCAGGCTTCGAACCAGATGCCGATCTTGCTGGCGAAGAAGGCGGCGCGGGACTCAGCGGATGTGTCACCACCGGTGCGGAACCACTCACACGTAGCGAGACGCTCCCCCTCCTGCGGAATCGTCGGGGCGCCGGCCCAGTAGCCCATGTGGTGGAAGATGGTGCCCTCGGCCGGTTCGTTGGGAGTCCCGGGGGCAGACTCGAAGAGCTCGAAAGCGACGGGGCCGTCGGTGGCGAAGGCCAGCCGCGTGTCGATCACATACGGTTTCCCGTCGCCGTCAGTGGCGTCGCCGACGAAGTGCTTGATAGGGGTCCAGCTCCGCAGCTTGAGGGTCTCGCTGAACTTCTCGATGCCCTCTTCGAGGCTCGGGACGGCGAAGGCAATGTGCCAGATCACTTGAAGGCCTCCAGGTTGGGGTAGAAGTGCTCGAGCCCGGCGCGCTCGGTCAGCACGTGGCAGGACTCGAGGATGATGCCGTAAGGGCCCTCGCTCAGCATGATGCGCCGTAGTCCGTTCTTCGGGTCGTCGCGGTAGTAGATGCAGGGGTAGCCCAGGGCGGTGAGACGCTCGTCCTCGGCGACCAGGTCGTCCGACCAGTATCCGAGGTGGTGGAACGCGGATTGCCCGCGGCGCACGTTCGGGGTGCCCGGGTTGGCTTGCAGGAGCTCGATGGCGAGCGGGAAGTCGGAGGAGAACGCGATCTGCGAGGTGATCCGGTAGGTGGTGTCGCCCGGACCGTACACCTCGCTGTCGACGTCATGGGTCGGGAGCCAGCTCAGACCGATGCCGGCACTGAGCTCGGCCTTAGCCTCCTCGACGTCGTCGACGATGAAGCCGGCGTGCCATATCTGGCGCGGTTGGTCATTTAGTCTAGTCATGGTAGACATAGTATGCGTGGCCTCGCTCACAGTGTCTAGAGCTGGCGTTCGCTCGTGGGGCTTCGGGGCCAGGTTGGTCCGGCCGACGAAGGGAGATGGCGATGACGATGACGATGGCGCGCTCGGTCGTGCTCACAGGGCCGCGGCAGGTGGAAGTCCGTGAGGTGCCGCTTCCGCAGATCGGCGACGACGACGGGCTGCTGGAGATCGAGTCGAATGGTCTGTGTGGCTCTGATGTCGAGTTCTACGACGGGGGCCTTCCGGGCTATCCCAGCCCGATGGCGCTCGGGCACGAGGCCGTGGGGAGGGTCCTGGAGATCGGGCCCTCGGCAGCCCGGCGCTGGGGTGTCGGGCCGGGCGACCGGGTCGTGGTCAACTCCGCGATTCGATGCGGCGCTTGTACGGACTGCGCGGCAAACCGTGACTGCCGATCGAGGTCTTATGGAACCCTTTCGCCGAACGAGCGGCCAGGGCTGTGGGGCGGGATGGCCACGCATCTGTACCTGGCCCCGGGGGCGGACATCCTGCGACTGGGCACCGATGTCCCTGTCGCGGCCGCAGCCTTCCACAACCCGCTCGCGAACGGGTTCGAGTGGGCTGTCCGTGCCGGAGGTGCTGCAAAGGGCAGCGACGTCGTCGTCGTGGGTGCCGGGCCGCGGGGAATGGCCTGCGTGATCGCGGCGGTCTCCGTCGGGGCGCGGGTGACCCTTGCGGGGTTGGAGCGCGACACTGAGCGGCTGACGTTGGCGAGGGACATGGGTGCGGACCGAGGACTGGCTCTCGAGGGTCGCGAGCCGAGCGAGATCCGCGACGCGCTCGGTCGGGAGGTCGACGTGGTCATCGACACGACGCCCCATTCGGTCCTACCGATCGCGCAGGGCATCAGGGCCGTTCGGCCGGGTGGCCGACTGGTGCTTGCAGGAATCAAGGGGGCCGGCAAGGAGCTTCCTGTCGAGGCCGACACCATCAGCCTGCGCCGCCTCAGTCTCGTCGGGCCAGTCAGCAAGACCCGAGCGTCACTGCAGCAGTCGGTCGACCTGCTCAACACGCAGTGCCCTGCACTCGACCTGCTGACCACCGCCTCGTTCGGGCTTGATCACGTCCCGGAGGCAATGGCGACGATCGTCTCGGACGCGGTCGATCGTCCGATTCATGTCCGCATCGAGCCATAGCTCGCGCAGCCTGCGTGACAGGCGCGGCGCCCGCGCGCTGGTGGTCTCCTCGGCGCCTTCGATCCGAGGGCAAGGCTGAGCCAACGACAAGGATCGGAGGCCTATTGACCAGGACTTCGGCAGATATTCACGGTGACCCGTATCTGGATGAACAACTTCCCAACTGGGATGTCGCCCCTCCGAGCTCCCGAAAGGCGCGTTGACATGGACTGCTCTAGACACGCTGGCAAGGTCGTGCTGGTGACGGGAGCGGCGAGCGGGATCGGCCGTGCCGCCGCGATCCGTTTCGCCCGGGAGGGGGCTCGGGTCATCGGTTGTAACCGCACGGAAGAGACGCGCATCCGGGCCGCGCAGGACTTCGCGGAGCTCGAGTTGGACATCGAGATGGTGCGGGCTGACATCACGCGTCAGGACGACGTGGATGCCCTGGTCGACCGGGTGGGGCCACGGATCGACGTACTCGCCAACGTCGCCGGCGCCATGGATGGCTATCGACCGCTCGGCGACCTCGACGATGACACGTGGACGCGTGTCGTTGACGTCAACCTCACAGGTGTCATGCGAATGTGCCGGGCTGTCCTGCCCCTGATGCTCGAAGCCGGCGCCGGTGCGATCGTCACCGTCGGCTCTCGGGCCTCGCTGGGTGCTGGGCCCGCCGGCCTGGCCTATGCGACCACCAAGCATGGGCTGCTTGGCATGGTGAAGAGCATCGCCTATTACTACGGCCCTCAAGGTATCCGCTCGAATGCCGCCCTTCCTGGGGGTGTGCACTCGGAGATGCACAAGTCCTCCCCGCGCTCGGGGTGGGCGTTCGAGCGTGCCCAGCTAGCCAAGGCGACGATGCCAGAGAAGGGAGAGGCCGATCAGGTCGCCGCACTCATCTCGTGGCTCTCGTGCGACGAAGCGGCCTATGTGAACGGCGCGGCGGTGACGGCTGACGGAGGGTGGTCGGCCGCTTGAGTCTCTGACACGGTGTCTGTGCGCGTCAGATGACACGCCGCCCCGGCAGCCGATCTCGCGCTGGTGTCGCCCGAGCGGACGTCCCCCGGTCTCCACCACGGGAGCGCGGTCCACTCGCTCCGTCAGCGTGGTGATCAGCGCTGCAGGAGGGAACGCGAGATCAACAGGCGGTGGATCTCGTTGGTGCCTTCGACCAGTTGGAACACCTTGGCGTCGCGATAGGCACGACCTACGCGGAACTCGGGCGAGACGCCGTATGCTCCGTGGATCTGGACCGCTTCGGTAGCGACACGCTGGGCCACGTCGCTGGCGTACATCTTGGCCATGCTGGCCTCGGTGCGTCCACGCTCGCCGCGGTCCATGGCTGCGGCGCAGTCTCGGACCAGAAGGCGTGCGGCTTGGATCTCCGTAGCCATCTGTGCCAGCTTGGCCTGGATGAGCTGGTGTTCGGCGATCGGGGTGCCGGCGATGACGCGCTCTTGAGCGTAGGCGATGGAATCCTCGAGGCATCCCTGGGCCATGCCGACCGCGCGGGCCGCGACAGACAGGCGGCCCCGTTCGACAGCGCCCATGGCGATCTTGTAACCGTCGCCCTCTTCGCCCAGCAGTGCCTCGGGCCCGACGTGCACGTCTGCCAGAACCACCTCGCCGCTGACAAGGGGGCGAAAGCCGAGCTTGTTCTTGAATGGATGCGTCGAGAGTCCCGGCGTATCGAGCGGGATCACGAAGGCGCTGACGCCAGCGCGCCCCATGCTACGGTCCCGTGTCGCGAAGGTGACGATGAAGCTGGCGCGATCGATGTTGGTGATCCACGTCTTGGCGCCGTTGATGATGAACGAGTCGCCCACCCGCCGGTAGGAAGTCTCCATCGCGGCCACGTTGCTGCCTGACTGCGGCTCGGTCACGCCGGCGCTGCCGAAGATCTCGCCGCTGGCCAGAGGCGTCAACCAACGCTTCTGCTGCTCGGCCGTGCCGTGCTTGAGCAGGCCCGATCCGACGAGCGCTGACGGCATGCTCATCAGCACGCCGAGGCAGTGATCGACCGTCGACATGGCTTCGATCGTCGCTGCGTACGTGGCGTGGTCCAGCTCGGCGCCACCGAGATCGGCGGGGATGGTCCCGCCGAAGAGGCCGAGGTTGCGCATACTGGCGAGGATGTCGGCGGGAATCGTCTCGGCCGCGTCATACTCGGCGACCCGCGGGGCCACCTCCCTCCGCGCGAAGGTGGAGACCACGTCGACCAGGGCGGCGGAATCGTCAGGGGAGAAGGTCATTGTTCGTCCTTTCGTGGCGCCGGGCGACGCCGGGGACCTGAGCGGTGAGGCGACGCGCTGACTGCTGAATATTACAACCATGATCATAGATGCGCTAGACGCAGTGACGCTTGTCGGCGCTCACGCGGAGCTGAGAGTCCCGAGCGGTTCGGGCCTCCGTCGAAGCGATCCGTCGCGGCAGTCGGCGGTCCGCCACGATGAGGAGGAGGACAACCAGGCTGACGATCAACAGTGCGGAGGCAATGTGGTGGAGTCCAGCGTCACTGGGCCCGTGCTGGAAGGCGAGTGCGATCAAGCTTCCGGAGGCGATCGCACCGATGTACCCCGATGTCCGCAGCAAGCCGGCGGCAATGCCGGTCTCCTGTGCAGCGGCCTGGTCGAAGACTGCTGCCTGGTTGCCCACCGTCGACAGTCCGACCGCGATCCCTGCAATGGTCGTCAGGAGGACGATGACCGCCAAAGGTGTCCCCTGGCCCGTCAGGCGAAGTGCCAGAGCAAGCCCGGTGCTGACGATTGCGCTGATCGCCAGCGGCGCCCTGACCAGGTTGCTCTTGCCGACAGGCGCGCTCACGAGGGCGCCTGCGGCGCTCATCGGGACGATCAGGAGACCGGTCAAGGTGGCAGCGAGACCGCGGGTCTCCTGCAGCCATTGTGTCAGGCCGTACATGAAGCAGTAGGCGACGAGCATGCCGCCGGCGGCCCTGGCATATGTCGCCGCAAGGCTCCGGTTGGCGAACATACTGCGCAGGTCGATGAACGGGCGGCATGCTCGGAGCTCCCGCCAGCTGAAGGCGGTCCCCGACACCAGGGCGACGACCAGCCATGCCCATCGGGTCTCGTGCAAGCCGGACGAGAGCACGAGCGTCGCCGCCAACATGGCGCCGAAGAGTGCGATCCCGGCAACGTCGAGGTCAGAGAGCAGCTGCCGAGATGTCCGCTCGGGTCCCGGGGGGTCTGGCGGCGTCCAAAGCCAGATCATCACCAGGACGACGGCGGCAATGGGAACATTGACCCAGAAGGTCGCGCGCCAGCCGGCGAGGCTGACGAGCACGCCGCCCAGCGGGAGACCGACAAGTGCGGTCACCTGACTGGCGATCACGAGTGAGCTGAGAGCGCCGCCTGCTGCCGCGCCCGTCGTATCGGCACGGCGTCGGATCAGCATCATCGAACTCGGGAAGCCCGCCGAGGTGCCCACGCCGAGCAGGACGCGCGCGATGATCAGCGTGGCAAGGTTAGTCGCGAGCGCGCCGACGGTGCCGGCCGCGGCGACGAGAGCCACTCCGGCCAAGAGGGTCCTCCGAGGACCGAAGACCTCGCCGAACCGACCCATGGCCGGTTGGGCTATCGCACTCGCCACGTAGAGCACCGTGACTAGCAGGGTCACGCGGCCCAGCGGGACGCCGAGTGCCGCCGCGATTGGCACCAGTGCGGTCGCGACGATGGAGCTGTTGATCGGGTTCAGTGTCGACCCCAGCATCAGCGGTACGTTGAAGCGCAGGTCGAAGGCTTCCGCGGCTGCGACGTCTGCGCGTGCGCATCGACCCAGGGTCAGCGGCGTCATGGGGACTACGCTAGCCAAATACTCAGGAAACCTGTAGATCCTTCCTGAGTGACGCCCATGACACCGGGGACAGCGCCGAGGTGATCGACGGACGAAGCCGCAGGCCAGCGCGGCTGACCTGCGGCTTTCGATCTGTTATCCGCTGGAGGCGGCCCGGATGTCCCTGTTC
>NZ_BAAIGC010000030.1:0-63908 GCF_054653495.1 Nocardioides sp. AN3 | reverse complement strand
ACGGCACCGGCACCGGCACCAGCAGCGGCACCGGCACCGGCAGCGACACCAGCGGCCACGCCAGCAGCGATGGAGGCACTGGCGCCCAGCGCGACGGGAGTCCTTTCGGTGCACCCGGCGGCAGCGCCCCCGACCACTGCAACGGTGCCGGCGGCAACGGCTGTGGCGGCAGCGGCTGTGGCGGCAACGCCGGCAACCCGCCTGCCGCAGGCGCCGACGAGCTGATCGGCATGTTGCACAGCCACACCGGCTACCCACTCGGACCGGTCACCACCGACCAGATCCGACACTGGTGCGGCAGCACCAGCACCGCACAGATCACCGTCAAACCCGTCCTCGACCTCGCCGAGACCCTCCACTCCACCGGCTATGAGCCCTCCGACCGCGTCCGCGACCACGTCACCGCCACCAACCCGACCTGCGTCTTCCCCCACTGCGACCGGCCCTCACTCAAGCTCGACATCGACCACATCGAGCCCTACGACGAGAAGAAGCGCAAACCCGACAAGCCCGACAGCCTGGACGAAACCGACGCCCAGACCTCCACCGACAACCTCGCACCGTTATGCAGACGCCACCACCGAGCGAAGACCTTCGGCCACTGGAACTACGTTCGACTCAGCCCAGGCGAATACCTCTGGACCAGCAAACACCGCTACCAATGGATCACCGACGCCGACGGCACCCGGAAGGTTGAGCCGCGACACACGAGCGAGAAGCGGCCAGACAAGCGGCGCGACGTCCGGCCCGACCCAGAACCACGCTGCCCGCCGTGACGAGCCGCGTCGGTGAGCGACCTCAGCGGTAGGTCTCGGGAAGCTGCTGCCCGATGCGCACCTGCGGCTTCGGCATGCGCAGGGGCCGCAACTGCAGCATGCACCCACCTCGGCATGGATCTGCCGACGCGGGATAACGAGGCGGCGTGTCACAGACGATGAGGTTCGGCGATCTGGAGATCGCCTACGACGAGCGCATCCTTGCGCCCCGGCCCTGGACGATGCTGCAGGCTCACTGGGGAGCCGACATCCTCACGCAGGCGCCAGCGGGTGGCGTGCTCGAGCTCTGCGCGGGAGCAGGCCACATCGGCCTCCTCACGATCAGCCGGCAGCCTCGGCCGCTGGTCGCTGTGGACGACTCGGCGGCGGCGTGCGACTTCGCGCGGCGCAATGCCGCGTCAGCGGGGCTGGGCGAGGTGGTCGACGTACGGCAGCGCGACCTGAACCACGCTGCCGAGCCGGAGGAGCGGTTCGCGCTCGTGCTCGCTGATCCGCCCTGGGTCCCGAGCGAGGAGACCGCACACTTCCCGGACGATCCTCCCGGTGCGATCGATGGCGGGCCAGACGGTCTCGACGCTGCGCGAGCGTGCGTGCGGGTCGCCACCCGCCACCTGCTGCCGGGCGGATCGATCCTCCTCCAGCTCGGCAGTCACGAGCAGGCATGCCGGCTGGAGGGCGACCTGAGCGATCTCGTGGTCACCGAGGTGCGCAACGGCACAGGAGGGGTCGTCGCGCGGCTCCAGCTGCACAGCTGACTCAGACGCCGATAGCGGCCGGAGAACCGAACGCGGCCGGTTGCGCGTCGCCCGACGCGGTTACCGCCTTGTTGAACAGCTCTGAAGTCGAAATCAGGAGATGACATGAGCACCATCGAGAAGAGCATCGACGTCGACGTCCCGATCAGCACCGTCTACAACCAGTGGACGCAGTTCGAGTCGTTCCCGCAGTTCATGGACGGGGTCGAGCACGTCCAGCAACTCGATGACAAGCGGCTGCACTGGAAGGCGAGCATCGCTGGCGTGACCCGCGAGTGGGACGCCGAGATCGTCGACCAGACCCCGGACGAGCGCATCACCTGGCGCGCCGTCGACGGGACCACGAATGTCGGGACGGTGTCGTTCGCGTCAGGCGGCACAGCGGCGACGAAGGTGACGCTTCGCATGGAGGTCGAGCCAGAAGGCATGGTCGAGAAGGCGGGCGACATGTTGAACGTGGTCGAGCACCAGGTCAACGCGGACCTGAAGAACTTCAAGAAGTTCATCGAGTCGCGCGGCACCGAGACCGGCTCCTGGCGCGGCGGCATCAACCCAGGAGACTGAGCCCTCCCCATCGGATAACCGGCCCGGGTGGACCCGGCCCGAACCAAGCCCGCCGACGAGATCCACGAGACCGGAGCCGCCCTGACCGGAGCCGACCGGCCCGGTGATGAGCCAGGGCGACTGCAACGGCGGCTCGGCCCCGGATCTGATGAGCTTCGGCATCGGGATCGTGATCGGGACCGGCATCTTCACGCTCACGAGCGTCGCGGCGAAGGCCTACGACGGCCCTGCCGTGATGCCTGTCCGTCGTGCTCGCGGGCGTGGTCAGCCTGCCCTCGGCACTCTGCTGCGCCGAGCTGGCGCTGCTGTGCCGGCGGCCGGCTCGGCGTACACCTATGCCTACGCCACCATCGGCGAGATCTTCGCCTGGATCATGGCAGGCGGTCGCCGGGGTCTCGGTCTTGAATGAGCCGCGTGCCGCATCAGCATCGGCACCCTCTTCGCGTTCGCGATCGTGTCGCTGGTGACCTCGCTCCTGCGCCGTACGCGCCCGGACCTGCACCCGCCGTTCCGCGCCCCGCTCGCCCGTCCTGCCCCTCGCCTCCGCGGTGCTGCCCGTCGCGCTGATGGCGAACCTGGCCGTCGACACCTCGCTGCACGTCGTGGTCCGGGTCGTCCTCGCCGCTGACCTCCGGAGCGTCGCCCGTTTCAGCCGGGGCGGCGACGGGCACCGACAGCACAAGAAGGACCGAGCCGGCGCTCGCATTGACGGAGCCGCCCGGTTCGGACCGATCACCTGAGCGAAGGAGTCACCCCATGCTGTGGACCATTCTCATCATCCTGCTCATCGTCGCCCTCGTGCTGTTCATCCTCGGCCGCACCCGCGGGCGCCGCGGCCTCTGAGACAGGGCGGGCCCTCTCAGACACCATCTGAGCAGTCGTCGTCAGGGGCGAGGCGATCAGTACTCGCCCTTGACGACGAAGAACGTGCCACGGATCGTGCCGGCCAGCTTCGACTTCTGCCGCGCGAACTTGAACCGCGTGGCGAGCTCCTCGGGGACCTCCATGCCGTCGGAGAGCTTGAACCCGACGGCCCGCTTCCCGCCCTCCGCCAGCGTGTAGAGCACGTTGATCGACAGCCCGGACTCGTAGAACACGTAGGACCACCGGATCCCGTCGACCTCGAACTCCGTCGCCTCCAGCGGAGGAGAGGCGATCACGATGTCACGCTCCTCCTTGAGGATGCGATCCACGCGCTCGACGACGTCGGCGGCCTCACTGGCCGGCTCGACGGTGAAGACGTGTGAGTACTTGTTCTTGAAGTAGCGTGCCTCGTTCGCCCGCAGCCCGGCCAGCGCCTCAGCCACCGGCGACGACTCGAGCCCGACCGTGGAGACGTCTTCGAAGTCGACGACGTAGGACATGGCAACCACCTTCGATCGGGGATCTTCTCGGCGCAACCGTAGCGGGCGGCACCGACCCACACTCCAGGGACGCCGCTCTCGACGCCGGCGACCGGTTCCGGGCGCAAACGGACGAGAACGAGCGGTTCAGAGGCTCCTCGCGCCGGTGCGAGTTGGCCGGACCGGGCGACGTGGGGGACCCTGTGAGCATGACCCCCTGGGAGAACTCGGACACCCCAGCCACGCCGCGAGCTGCCGAGCTGCTGCCGCGTCTTTACGACAGAGCCGGTCAGCGGATCGACTTCGCCGGCTACGTCCAGCTCCACCTCGACAACCCGGGCTGTGAGCACGTCGCCAGCGAGCGGGTCGGTCCCTACTGGGTCTCGACGCTGTGGTTCGGCATCGACGTCGGAGCGGTCCCTGCTCCCCGGCAGCCGGGCAGCCGACGAGCGCCTGCGGTCTACCGCACGCTCATCGAGCGCTTGGACGACGACGCCCCGGACCCCCGGGTCCTGGGGCTCACGCCCGACACGCTGCGCTACGCCACGGAGAGCGACGCCCGCGCGGGACACGCCCACGTGGTCGAGACGATCCTCGAGGTCACCGAGGCGGCCACCGCCGAGCGCCCGGCCGTGCCGGCCTGGCAAGGCTGAGGCGGGCCGCCGGCGAATCCCCCGATCGCCGGCGACCCTGCGAGCCCTGGGCGTCTCGGGCCGCCGGAGGCTCGATCCCTAGGGTGCCCCAGCGGGCCGCTCCTGTCTGCGGAACGGCGAAGATCGCGTCGCCACCTTTCATCCTCGCTTCATCCGCCCCTGCCTACCGTCTGATCATGCGCTGCATGATCGTCGTGCCGACCTACAACGAGTCGGCGTCCGTCGCCGCCCTCCTCGAGGAGATCGCCACGGTCAGGTCGCGCGCCGCCGGCGCATCGATCGACGTGCTCGTCGTCGACGACAGCAGCCCCGACGGCACCGGGGACGTCATCAGGCGGCATCCCGCGTTCGGCGAGTGGCTCCGACTCCTCACCCGCGGCTCGAAGAACGGCCTCGGCGCCGCCTATCGTGCCGGGTTCTCGGTGGCCGTCGAGGACGGGTACGACGCCATCGTCCAGATGGACGCCGACGGGTCGCATCCCGCCAGCGAGGTTCCGGCCATGCTCCACCTCCTGGACGACCATGACGTCGTCATCGGGTCGCGCTACGTGCCCGGGGGCGCCACCGTGAACTGGCCTGTGGAGCGGCGGATGCTGTCCGGGGCCGCCAACGCCTACGCTCGGTCCATGCTCCGGCTCACGACCCGCGATGCCACGTCCGGCTTCCGCGCCTGGCGGCGCTCGAGCCTGGCCGCGGCCCACGTGCTCGACTCGACCTCCACGGGCTACGGGTTCCAGGTCGAGAACACCTGGCGCTCCGAGCGCGCGGGGCTCCGCGTCGCCGAGCACCCGATCACCTTCACCGAGCGGACCGCGGGGGCGTCGAAGATGACCACCGACGTCGCGCGCGAGGCCGCCGTCCGGATCCTTCGCTGGCGGCTCGGCGAGCTCAGGGCCGGTCGCGCCGCCCCGGTGCCCGCCCCCGGTGACGTGCCGCGTGACGTGCGGCGTGACCCGCAGCGTGAGCCGGCCGCCCATGAGTAGCGCGCGGGTGCGAGCCCGGGTGCGCTTCTTCGCCTCCTGGGCCCTGGCGATCGCCCTGCTCACGATCGGGCTCCCCCGTGCCGTCGACGTCTCCTGGCACGGCGTCATGCCGGTGCTCCGCTCGATCCACTGGCCGGCCGCCGTCGCGCTGGTCGGCCTGTGGCTGCTGGGACTGTGGGTGCACTCCTTCGTTCTGACCGCCGCCGCACCCAGCCTCACCCACCGGCGCGCGCTGACGTTGAACGTCACCGGCAGCGCCGTCTCGAACGTGCTCCCGCTCGGCGGTGCGGCCGGCGTGGAGCTGAACCGCCGGATGATGAAGGCGTGGGGCATCGACACCCGCGACTTCACCGGCTACACGTTCCTCACCAACCTGTGGGACGTCGGCGCCAAGCTGCTCCTGCCCGTCCTGGCCGTGCTCGCGCTCGCCCATGCCGACGAGGTGACCGGGCAGCTGCGCGCTGCGGCGATCCTTGCCGGAGTCTGCTTCGTCGGCCTCGCCGCCGTCGCGACGGCTCTCCTGGCGAGTCCGCACGCCGCCCAGGTCGTGGGCGGCTTCGTCGAGCGGCTGGCGAGCCGAGCGCTGCGCCTGATCCATCGCGACCGGGAGATCCACGTCGTCGAGACCCTCCTCGAGGTCCGGCGCGAGTGCGTCGGACTGGTGGTCCGAGGCTGGCTGCGGATGTCGCTCGGCATCAGCGGCTACCTGGCGCTCCAGGCCGTGCTGCTCGGGGCCTGCCTGCACCTGACCAGCGCGGGGTGCAGCTGGGCGGAGGTGCTGGCCGCCTTCGCCGTCGAGCGGCTCTTCACGGTCGTCCCCATCACCCCGGGAGGCGTCGGGATCGCCGACCTCGGGCTGGTCGGCACCCTCCTCGCCCTCGGCGGCGACCCCGCGGGCGTCACCGCGGCCGCCGTCCTCTACCGCCTGTTCATCTTCGCCGTGGAGATCCCCGTTGGCGGGAGCGCCCTCGGGGTCTGGCTGCTCGGACAGCGGCTCACCGAGCGGCGCGCGCCGGTGCTGATGCGAGCGCCCGGACCGGCGCGGCGGATCGCTCACGTGACCGACGTCTTCCTTCCCCGCCTCGGGGGCATCGAGACGCACGTCGACGAGCTCGTCCGCCAGCAGCGGTCCCGTGGCCTCGACGCGGAGGTCCTCACTCCGCCTCGACCGTGCGAGGGCGACCCCGGCTGGGTGCATCGGCTCCCCGCTGCCCAGGCCCGCCGCGTCGTCAGGGACTACGACGTCGTGCACGTGCACGTCTCGATGCTGTCGCCCTACGGGATCGCCGTGGCGCGAGCGGCCATGGCCGCGGGCATCCCCACCCTGGTGACGGTGCACTCGATGTGGGCCGGCGCCGGCGGCATCCTCCGAGTGGCCGCACTGGCGGGTCTGCGCCGCTGGCCCGTGGCGTGGTCGGCGGTGAGCAGCGCAGCGGCGGAGACGTTCGGCCGCTCGCTCCAGGGCATCACGGTCGAGGTACTTCCCAACGCCGTCGACGTCGCCGCGTGGCGGCCCGCGTTGCGCGACGTCGCCGAGCCTGACGACGACCGTCCCGTGACTCTCGTGAGCGTGATGCGCCTCATGCCCCGCAAGCGCCCGCTCCAGCTCCTGCGGATGCTGCGCCGGGTGCGCGAGCTGACCCCCGAGGTCGACGTCAGGCTCGTCATCGTCGGGGACGGCCCCCTCCGGCGTCGAACGGAGCGGTATGTGCGCCGCCATGGCCTCGCTGAGCACGTCCGCATCACGGGTCGGATCCCGCGCGAGCGCGTCATCGACGAGCTGCTCGCGTCGACGATCTACGTCGCGCCGGCCGCCAAGGAGTCCTTCGGCCTGGCAGCCCTCGAGGCGCGTTGCGCCGGGTTGCCGGTCGTGGCGCACCGGTCAAGCGGTGTCGCCGAGTTCGTCCGCGACCGGGTCGACGGGGTGCTCGCGGCCGACGACGTCGAGATGACCGTCGCGGTCGCCGACCTGGTCCGCGACGCGAGCCTGCGCAACCGGATCGCCGACCACAACCGACGGGTCGCCCCGGCCTTCGACTGGACGGACTCCCTGGACCGCACCCAGGCGCTCTACCGCGCCGCGGCCGCACGGGTGGCCCCGGCCGCGGACGCGCCGGCCTCGCTGGTGCCGTCGGCCCTGGCCATCGAGGGGTGAGCCAGCGGTGGCGACGATCGTCTCGTTGCACGCCCACCCCGATGACGAGGCACTGCTGACGGGCGGGTGGCTCGCCCAGCGTGCTGCCGCGGGTGACCGCGTCGTGCTGGTGTTCGCCACCGACGGCGGCGCCGGGCTGGCGGCCGCCCACGAGCAGGGGGCCCTGGCCACCGCGCGGCGAGCCGAGGCGGCGGCCTCCGCACGCGCCCTGGGCGCCGCACGCGTCGCATGGCTGGGCTACGACGACTCCGGCATGGCGGGGGCGCCGACGACCGCGGCGAACCGATTCGTCGACGCAGGGGTCGACGCACCCGCCCGGGCGGTCGCGACGATCGTGGACGAGGAGGACGCCGACGTCCTCACCGGCTACGACGCGAACGGCGGCTACGGGCACCCCGACCACGTCCAGGTCCATCGGGTCGCCCGTGAGGCGCAGCGCCTCGCGTCACGTCGCCCACGGCTGTGGGAGGCCACCATGGACCGGACCTGGCTGCTGAGGGCCCTCCGGGTCGTCCGGCCGGTGGCACGGCTGCTGCCGGGCCTCACGATCCCGGGCGAGGAGATCTACAGCGACCGTGCGGAGGTGTCGCACCGGGTCGACGTACGCGACCAGGTCGGCGCGAAGCGGGCCGCGCTCGCCGCGCACGCCTCCCAGGCCGGCGGAGGCATCCGGACCGTCGCCCTCGTCCTGGCCCTCCCCGGCCCCGCGGCGCGCCTGGTGCTGGGCCGCGAGTGGTTCCACGAGGTCCCCTGACGACGATTCGGTGGAGCGCGCGGGGGTACCAGCCGGGGGTGCGTCGGCAGAAGGCCCGCGCGGGGAGGAGAAGATCGATGGCGGACCAGGCGAAGCGTGCGGCCCAGGAGGCGTTGTACGCCGCGATCCAGAGCCAGGCCGAGTCGAACATGAAGGCGGCATTGCAGGCGAGCGAGAAGGCGGCGCTGCTGCGCGAGCTCGCAGAGGCCTATCGCCTCACGGCCGGCGGGTCCCTACCTGACGGCACCGGCCAGCGGCGGTCAGCCCAGACCTAGCGAACCGTCCGATCCTCCCCCTCTCGGGGGTGGGCGGACCCACGCATGCAGCACGCGGTCGCCGTCGCTTCGCGCGACGCCCGGGACCAGGTTGACCAGGCCGTCGAAGAGCGCCAGCAGACCCGCCCAGGCGAACGGCGTCGTGAAGGTCGTGCTGACGTTGACGTATGCCAGCGCGATCAGCAGGCTCGCCAGCGGGCCGCCCAACGCGACCAGGCTCTCGGCGAGCGCGGTGTCACCGCGCGAGCCGGGCCTGGCCACCTCGATCTGGACGGCCGCGCCGGCCTTGAGCACGAGGCGGAGGGGTCGTCGGCCCAGGGCCACTCCGACGAGCGCGTGCCCGAGCTCGTGGAACAGCACGGCCACCACCGCCAGCCCGGTGAAGGCCGCTGCGTGCGCGACGATCCCGTCGCGGCCGCCGTAGAGGAAGTGGCCACCGGCGACGGCTGTCACCCAGCCGGCCACGCCGTACGCCGCCAGCAGCACCAGCCAGGACCACCTGATCTCCAGCTGGAAGTGCTGCTCCATCCGTCCAGAGTGCCGTCTGGGAGGCACCGCCGCGAGAGACCGTCCCCTCGATTGGCGATGGCGTGCGCGCGAAAGTCAGTCCGCCCGTTCCGCTCCAGTCGCCTCGAGGTCGTCGTGGAGGTGGTGGCGGACGCCGCGGTCCGGGCGAGCGATGGCGAAGAGGATGAGCCCGACCAGGGTGATGACCGCGATGACGGTCAGCGTGATCCAGTCGAGGTTGAAGTAGGCCCGTGGCGAGCTCAGGCCGGTGGGGAGCACCACGTTGATCAGCATCAGTCCGAGGTAGGCGAGGGCGAGCCAGGTCACCAGCGTGCCCCAGCGGCCGAGGGTGAACTTGCCCTCGGGCACCCAGCCGCGGGCTCGGGCCACGGCTGCCGCGATCACCGTCAGCAGGAAGGACAGGTAGATGCCGCTGACCCCGAACGAGACCAGTGCGACGAGCGCGTTGACGCCACCGGGGTAGGTGATGAACAGGAACTTCTTGTCGTGGGTGGGCGAGGCGAAGACCAGAAGCACGAACAGGGCGGTGATGACGGCGCCAGCGATGAGCGCGTTGACCGGCGTGCGGAACCGCTCGTGCACACGGCGCAGCCACCCCGATCCCGGGAGGGCCTCGTCGCGGGCGTAGGAGAACGCCAGCCGGCTGCCGGCGCCCTGGATGGACGTGCCGCAGGAGAAGAACGCGAAGATGATCATGAGGAGCAGGAAGTCCTGGATGCCGGAGGGCAGCTGGTCGAGGATCGACGGCACGCCGCCGGTCACGGCGGCACTCACGCCCTTCGGCCCGTTGCCCGGGATCGCGAGCAGGAGGGCGGCAGTGAGGACGATCGAGGCGATCCCGCCCCAGATGACGGCCAGACGCATCGCCCTCGGCACCTGGCGGCCGGCGTCCTTGGTCTCCTCGGAGATGTCGCCGGCGGACTCGAAGCCGTAGTAGATGTAGACCGGCGCCAGCACGGCGATCAACCCGGCGGCCAGCCACGAGCCGTGGAAGTTCAGGCCGAGCGCGTTGGTGGCCCCGTGCGTCTGTCCCTGCGTGGAGAAGAGGTAGCCCAGGTCGTGGTGGAAGCCGTGGATGGCCAGGATGAGGGCGATGCCGAAGGTGCCGACGATCTCGACGTAGACCCCGAACTGGGCGACCCGGCCCATCACCTGGGCGCCCGTGATGTTGAGGACGGTCTGGATCAGGAGGAGCCCGACGGTGATGAGCAGGATCGTGAGGTGGTCGGCGGGGTCGAGGCCCCACCCGAACCAGTTGTGCGTGAGCGCGGCGAAGTAGGCCACCACGCCGGTGTCGACCGCTGCGACCGTGATCAGCAGCGCGAGGCCGTAGAACCAGCCCACGAACCAGCCGTAGGCGGGGCCGACGGAGAACTTCGAGTACTGGTAGAGCGCACCGGCGACCGGATAGTGGCTGGCGAGCTCGCCGAAGACGAGCGCGACCAGCAGCATCCCGGCGATCGGGATGAGGTTCAGCCAGATGTAGGCCGGACCGCCGGTGCCGAGGCCGAGCACGAACAGGGAGTAGATGCCCACCATCGGGGAGAGATAGGTGAACGCGACCGAGAAGTTGGCGAAGAGTCCGAGGACTCGTCGCAGCTGCGGCTGGTAGCCCAGGCTGGCCAAGCGGGCATCGTCCGCGTCGTGGCCGGCGTCGGCGGCGTGCACACCTCGTTCACTCATGGTGCTCTCCTCTTCTCCTGCTGCCTCTTTCCTGGTGGGCCTCTCCCGTAGCGGGGCTCGTGATCACAGGCTGCACCCACCAGCACCGCTGGCGCTAGATGCGAACGCTTGCGCGAGTGCGGCATGCTCGGGGCATGGTCGAGCCCGCGGACTGGTTGCTGACGAAGTCGGAGCGCGCCAACCCGGAGACGCGGCTCGACGACCTGCACGAGGGTGAGGCGGCCTGGTCGACCGGCAACCTCGTCCGCCCGCTGATCCACGGGGCGACGTACTTCCGCGCGCTCCACGACGCACTGGAGGCGACCCGCCGCGGCGACCTGGTCCTCTTCACCGACTGGCAGGGCGACGCCGACGAGCGGCTCACCGGTGAGCCGGGCAGCGAGGTCGTCGAGGTCATCGCCCGAGCCCACCGACGTGGCGCGGCCGTGCACGGTCTGGTGTGGCGCTCCCACCTCGACCAGACGGGGTTCTTCGCGACCGAGAACCGCCACCTCGGCGAGCAGCTGCAGAGGCGGGGCGCCGAGGTGCTCCTCGACATGCGCGTGCGCGCCGGCGGGTCGCACCACCAGAAGTTCGTCGTGATCCGGCATCGGGACGACCCGAGCCGCGACGTCGCGTTCGTCGGGGGCATCGACCTCGCCCACAACCGGCGAGACGACGCAAACCACGGCGGCGACCCCCAACCGCAGCCGCTGACGAAGGAGTACGGCGCACATCCGCCGTGGCACGACGTCCAGGTCTCCCTCCAGGGGCCCGCGGTCCACGACGTCGAGACCGTCTTCCGGGAGCGCTGGTGCGACCCGGCGCCGCTCTCCCGGGCGCCGTGGCGCCGCGCGGCCGACAGGATCCGCGGGCTCGACAGCTCGCCGGACCGCCTGCCGGAGCAGACACCGCCACCGCCTCCGGCCGGCGAGCACATCGTGCAGCTGCTGAGGACCTATCCGGACCTCGGCGTCGGACGGGGCTACCCGTTCGCGCCAGGTGGCGAGCGCAGTGTCGCGCGCGGCTACGCCAAGGCGGTACGCCGTGCCGAGCGACTCGTCTACGTCGAGGACCAGTACTTCTGGGGCCACGACGTCGGGCGTGTCTTCGAGGAGCAGCTGCGGGCACAGCCGGAGCTGCGCCTCATCATCGTCATCCCGGTGGTGCCCGACCTCGACGGCCTCAACCGCGTGCCGCAGCTGCTCGGACGGCACCGGGCGATCGACCAGCTCGTGCGCGCAGCGCCCGACCGGGTGGCGGCGTACGGCCTCGAGAACCACGCCGGCGTGCCCGTCTACGTGCATGCCAAGGTCTGCCTGGTCGACGACATCTGGGCCAGCACGGGCTCGGACAACTTCAGCCGCCGCTCCTGGACCCACGACTCCGAGCTGACCGCCGTCGTGCTCGACGAGGACTACGCCCGGGACCTGCGGCTGACCCTCGCCGCCGAGCACCTCGACCGGCTCGACGAGGTGGCCGACCGAGGTCTGGCGGCGACGATGAGCGACTGCCTCGACCCGGCCGGCATGTTCGACGCCTACGCCGACCGGGCCGACGAGCTCGACGCCTGGCACGCCTCGGGCAGGCGAGGGGCTCGTCCGCCGGGGCGGCTGCGCCGTCTCCCCCTCCCCCCGCTCAGCGCGGCGCAGCACCGCTGGGCTGCGCTGCCGCTCGACGTGCTGCACGACCCCGACGGCCGACCGCCGGCGCTGCGGAGGGCTGATCGGTACTGAGCGTCAGCAGACGGCCTTGCCGCCGGCGTAGTCGGGCGGCGCGGGCCCGTCGGAGTGGTACGGCGCGCGGTGGAGCACCGAGCTCGTCGGCTCGATTCGGATCTCCTCGCCCTCGACAGTCGCGGTGCCGTCGACCAGCAGGGTGAAGCCCTTCTCGGCCGTCGGCGGGCAGAGCAGGGTGACGTGCGGGTTCGCCGCCACGTTGGCACTGCTGGAGCGTCCGGCGCCGACGACCACGCGGCCGTCGAGGAGTCGCGGCCGCACCGAGACGGCCCGCGTCGTCGCGTCGGCGGTGACCGTGAGCAGGTAGCCTTCGGCGTACTGCTCGAGGGCGAGGCCGAGGTCGGCCGCTGCGACCGGATAGCTCATGTGCTCGACCCTAGAGCCGGGGCGTGCGCACTGACCAGCACGAGGACTCTCGGGATCCTCAAGGACGGTCGACCCAGCGGTCCTGACCCTGCTCGAGGACTCCGGCTCCGGCGGTGAGCTCGGCGACGAGCGCGGCCAGCCGCGGCTGGTCGTCCGGCGGTGCGCCGAGCGTGAGGTGCGCCGAGGCGTCGTACGACGTCGCGAGGACCGCGACCCCTGCCGACCTCAGGCTGCTCTCGACCCGGCCCGCGGCGTTGTGGGACACGGTGAGGGTCAGCTCGCGCACCAGCTCACGGCGGAGCGTGCCGGCCTCCTCGAGAGCAGCGCGGACGGCGTCGGAGTAGGCCCGCACCAGCCCACCGGCGCCGAGCAGCGTGCCGCCGAACCACCGGGGGACGACCGCGACCAGGTCCGAGACGCCCGCGCCTCCCGCGTGACCGCGGAGGACCTCCAGCATCGGCGCGCCCGCCGTGCCGGCCGGTTCGCCGTCGTCGTTGGACCGCTCGAGGGGCTGCGGCGGCGATCCGACTCTCAGAGCCAGGCAGTGGTGCCGTGCGTCCCAGTGCTCCCGGCGCAGGCGTTCGAGCACGGCGCGCGCCTCGACCTCGGACCCGACGCGCCGCACGGTGGCGAGGAACCGGGACCGCCTGACCTCGATCTCGGCCTCGCCGGGTCGCGCGATCGTCAAGTAGTGGCTCACCACACCCCCAACAGGTCGCCGCCGATCCGGACGATGAAGCCGGAGACGACGACGATGAAGAAGATCCGCACGAACCGCGTCCCACGCGAGACCGCCGTTCGCGCGCCGAGCCAGCCGCCGAAGAGGTTGCAGGCCGCCATGACGAGCCCGACGCGCCAGATGACAGCACCCTGCGGGATGAACACGCACAGCGCGGCCAGGTTGGTGGCGACGTTGGCGATGCGGGCCTTCGCGGAGGCCTCGAGGAAGTTGTAGCCGAGCAGGCCGACGAGCCCGATGACGAAGAAGCTGCCCGTCCCCGGACCCAGCGCACCATCGTAGAACCCCACGCCGAGACCGAGGGCGATCGCCGCGATCGTGTGATGGTGCCCGGCGAACCGCAGCTCGGTGACCTCGCCCAGGCTCGGCCGGAACAGCACCCACGCCCCCACGAGGACGAGGGCGACGAGCACGATGGGCTCGAACACGCTCGACGGCAGGTGCGACGCGACGGTCGCCCCCATGACCGAGCCGAGGAAGGCGGCGATCATCAGTGGCACGAACGTGCGCGGATCGGGGCGCACGCGGCGGTAGTAGGTGGCCGAGGCCATCGTCGTGCCGAAGATCGACGACAGCTTGTTGGTCGCCAGCACCTGCACCGGGGCGGCGTTCGGCAGGCCGAGGAGGAGCGCCGGCAGCTGGATCAGCCCGCCGCCCCCGACCACCGCGTCCACGAACCCCGCTGCGACCGCGGCGAGGGCTAGCAACAACACAGAGGGCATCCTCCCTGGTGTGAAGTCCAGCGTGACCTCTGGGTCACTGATGGCTTCACACGAGAGGATGAACGCATGCTCATCGAGCGGCATCTGCTGCGTGCCAAGGACCAGATGGACGCGCGGTACGCCGAGCCGCTCGACATCGCTGCCCTCGCCCGTGCTGCCGGCCTCTCCCCCGCGCACTTCAGCCGGCTGTTCAAGCAGGCCTTCGGCGAGAGTCCGCACGCCTATCTGCTGACACGGCGACTGGAGCGGGCGGCGGCGCTGCTGCGCAACACCGACCGGAGCGTCGCCGACATCTGCGTGATGGTGGGGCTCTCCTCGGTCGGCAGCTTCACGACCAGCTTCAAGCGGATGTTCGGCGCCGCACCGACCGAGTACCGGGCTGCCTACCCCGCCATCGCCGACCGGGTGCCGCTGCCGAGCTGCGTGGTCCGCGTGCATGGTCGTCCCCAACGGCGCACGTTTCGAGAAGACGGCGCCCCTACCCCTTCCGTAGCGTCGACCCCGACGGACCCGGCCGGGTCCGAGAACCCGTGAGGAGCAGCAGATGATCAAGATCAACACCGCCCAGGTGTGGGTGCTCGACCAGGACGAGGCCGTGGCCTTCTGGACCGAGAAGGTCGGCTTCGAGGTCCGCGAGGACGCGTCGTTCCCCGAGCTGGGTGACTTCCGCTGGGTGACCGTCGGCGCACCGGGACAGGACGCCCCGACGCTGGTGCTCATGGCCATCCCCGGCGCGCCGGTCTTCCCCGACTCGACTGTCACCGAGATCAAGTCGCTGCTGGCCAAGGGGCACTCGGGCGGCATCTTCATGGAGACAGACGACGTCCAGAAGGCCTATGAGGAGATGTCGGCCAGGGGTGTCGAGTTCACCGACCTGCCCGAGCGGCGGCCCTACGGGATCGACGCCGGCTTCCGCGACCCGTCGGGTAACTCCTACCGGATCATGCAGCCGCTGCCGGAGTGAGCGGCGATGTGCGAGTGGGTGCGCGGGACGTCATACGACCCGGCTGTTTGGACAGCCACCCCGTATGACGTCCTGGGCCGCGACTCAGCCGGCCCACCAGCCGCGGCCGCCCCAGCCGCCGAAGCCGTCGAACCCGGGGCGGTTCGAGCGAGACCCCAGGTAGGAGCCGACGACCGCTGCGCCGAGGTCGTCGAGCTCCGGCGCGATGACACGGCCCTCCACACGGTCGGCCATCGAGTCCACGAAGCGCGCCAGCCCGGGGTCGTCACCCAGGCGGAAGAACGTCGTCTGGGCGCCGAGACGGCGGGCGTTGTCGAGCTCGCGGACGGCGTAGGCGATCGTCAGCGGGTGCGGCGGATAGGAGAAGAAGACCTCGCCGTCGGACTCCAGGTGTGACGTCGGCTCCCCGTCGGTGACGACGAGAAGCACCGCCTGGGCGGTCGGATGCTTGCGGAAGTGGCGGTTCGCCAGCAGCAGGGCGTGATGCAGGTTGGTGCCCTTGTCCCACATGGCATCGAGCGCAGTGAGCTCCTCGATCTCCATCGTGCGAGCGGCCCGGCCGAAGCCGATGAGCTGGAGGTCGTCGCCTCGGAAGCGCGACCGGATCAGCGTGTGCAGCGCCAGCGCGGTGCGCTTCATCGGCACCCAGCGTCCGTCCATCGCCATCGAGAAGCTCGTGTCGACCAGCAGGGCGACGGCCGCCTGGGTGCGGTCCTCGGTCTCCTGGACCTCGATGTCGTCCACGGTGAGGCGGAGCGGCGTCCGGGTCTCGATACGCTCGCTTGCGCTCGCTACTCGATCAGCAACCCCTCCGCTGGCGCCTGCTCCGCTGGTCGAGTGGCCCGAGCCGCTAGGCGAGGGCGTATCGAGACCGCCCGCGGTGCGGCGGACCGCATTCGTGATCGTGCGGGGGACGTCCCACGGCTCGGTGTCGCCGAACGCCCAGGGCCGCGTCGATCCGGACAGGTCGCCCGCGGCACCGGCGCGGCGCAGGTCTCGCTGGCCCTGACGACCGTTCATCCGCTCGGCGACGTCCTTGAGGAGCGCCTTGCCGAGCTGGCGCATCGCCTTCGGCGTGAGCCGGAGGTCGCCGTCGGAGCCGCGCTCGAGCTGACCGGTGTCACGCAGGGCCCGCTCGATCTCGGCGAGCGTGCGCGCGTCGACGGCCGCGTCGTCTCCGAGCTGCCGCGCGAGCGCGTCCAGGTCGACGTCGTCGAGCCGGCTGCCGGCGTAGGACTGGGAGAGCTGCTCGGAGAGCTGGTCGAGCTCGGCGAGATCCTGCAGGACACCGGTGCCGTCGCCGAGGCCCAGGCCCTCCTGGCCGTCGAACTGCTCCGAGCCTCCCCAGTCCTCGCCGGGTCGCAGCATCTGCAGGTTGGCGTCGAGCCGCGCGAGCGACTCCATGAGCGCCGGGGAGCCGAACGCCTGCTGCGAGAGCTGCATGAGCTCGGCGCGCTGCTCCGGTGACATCGAGTTCAGCATCCGCTGGGCAGCGGCCGCGCGCTGGGCGAGCGCGTCGAGGAGCTCGTCGATGTTCTGGGGGCTCTCGGGGAAGAAGTCGCCGTGCTTGTCCATGAACTCGGCGAAGTCCTCCGGGGTGTCCTCCCCCATCGCATGCTTCTCCAGGAGCTCGTTGAGGTCGGTGAGCATCTCGTTGATGGCCGCACGATCCTCGTCGCTCGCCCCCTCGAGCGCCTCCTTCATGCCGGCGAAGCGCTGGTCGAGCAGCTCACGCCCGAGCAGGTCCTTGATCTGCTCGTAGGCCTCGCGGGCCTCGGAGCTCTGCCAGTCGTACGACGACAGCTCGGTCACCGCCGCCGCGGTGTTGGGCGGCAGCGAGTCCAGACGCATCGCCCGGAAGGCTCTGTCGGCGTCGTCCATCATCGCGTCGCGGGCGAGCTGCTTGCGCTCCTCGAGCACCGCCTTGTCGAGCAGCTCGCGGACCTCGTTGAGCGTGCCGTCGAGGTTGTGCCTCCGGGTCAGCTCGCGGCGCTTCTCCGCCACCTGGCGGGCGAGGTCGTCGAGGCCGCGCTGGTCGCGACCGCCGCGCCGGAGGAACTCGCGCATCGCACGCTCGGGGCTGTAGCCGGCCATGACGTCCTGCCCGATCGCATCGAGCGCCTCGGCGAGGTCGACCGGCGGGGCGAGCGGGTCGCCGCCGGCGTACTTCTTGTACTTAGCCATAGACCACCTCGTCGCCGTCGGTGTCTTTGCCGATCTTGCGGGCCAGGTAGAGCCCTTCGAGGGCGAGCTCGACCGCGCCGGCGCGCTCCCCGTCGTTCCTCGCGCCGAGCCTGTCGCAGACCTGGTCGTAGACGTCGGACTCCCCCAGCCGGGGGAGGCCGGTGAGGAAGTCCAACGCCGTCATGCGGCCGCTGGTCGTGACCATGGCGCCGTTCTCGATGGCGTCGACCAGCAGCGCGAAGTCGATCCCGCGGAAGTGCTGGCGCACGGTCTCCGCAGTCGCCGTGCGCAGCAGGTGGGTGAGGATCTCGGCCTCGCGACCCTCCTCGCCGGACTCGAACTCCACCTTGCCGCCGAGCACGTCGACGGCCGTGTGCAGGTCGACCACGCGTGCGACGGGCTCCTCGCCGAAGACCGTCGCGCGGTGGAGGGCGGCCGCCGCGATCGTCTCGGCGCCTGCGATGGCGAAACGGGCGCTCACGCCGCTGCGCTGGTCGACGGCCGAGGACTCGCGCAGGTTGCGGGTGAAGCGGGCGAGGATCTCGACGAGGTGGTCGGGCACGTCGGCGACCAGCGCGGCCTCCTGGCGGATCACCGCCACCTCGGCGTCGAGCTCGGAGGGGTAGTGCGTGCGGATCTCCGCACCGAACCGGTCCTTCAGCGGCGTGATGATGCGGCCGCGGTTGGTGTAGTCCTCCGGGTTGGCGCTGGCCACGACGAGCACGTCGAGCGGCAGCCGGAGCACGTAGCCACGGATCTGGATGTCGCGCTCCTCCATCACGTTCAGCATCGCGACCTGGATCCGCTCGGCCAGGTCGGGCAGCTCGTTGATCGCGACAATGCCGCGGTGGCTGCGCGGGATGAGCCCGAAGTGGATCGTCTCGGGGTCACCGAGGGACCGTCCCTCGGCCACCTTCATCGGGTCCACGTCGCCGATCAGGTCGGCCACGGAGGTGTCGGGGGTGGCGAGCTTCTCGGAGTACCGCTCGCTGCGGTGACGCCACTCGACCGGCAGCTCCTCGCCCAGCTCGGCCGCGAGCCGGCGGGAGGCGACGGTGATCGGGTCGTAGGGGTGCTCGCCGAGCTCGCTGCCGCCGATGACGGGCGTCCACTCGTCGAGGAGGCCGACCATGGTGCGCAGCAGCCGCGTCTTGCCCTGGCCGCGCTCGCCCAGCAGGACGACGTCGTGACCCGCGATGAGCGCCCGCTCGAGCTGCGGGATGACGGTGTCCTCCAGGCCGTGCAGACCGGGCCAGGCGCTCTCGCCGCTCCTCAGCTTGGCGAGCAGGTTGTCGCGGATCTCCCGGCGCAGCGGCTTGTGGACGTGGCCGCTCGCGCGCAGCTCGCCCAGGGTGGTGATCGAGGGGGTCTCAGGCACGGGGATCACGCTACGCCCAGCAAGCAAGCGGAGGGCCTGTCCGCCTGCATGTCGCCGCCCTCCGCCTACCGTTCGCGAGACGGCAAAGGCGAGCTGCACGAGCGCAGCCGGTTCGAGCAGCGTGCCGGGCGGTGGCTCTACGTCGACGGCGAGGTCGGCTGAGGCCGGTTACGTACACGGGTACACCGAAGTCGCCATTCGGCGGGCTCGTCACGCTCGGCCGGCGGACCTGGGACCGACTTCGGTGTACCCGTGTACGTGGTCCTCGATCTCGACCACGCGGTCGACGAGATCGAGACCGGCCTCGGCGTGGGTGATCCAGAGGACGCTGCGCCGCGGCGTCTCGAGCACCTCGCGCGCGAGCGCCTCGGCGGTCGCCGTGTCGAGGTGAGCAGTCGGCTCGTCGAGCACCAGCACGTCGTGGTCGGCCAGCAGACTCCGTGCGACGGCGAGGCGGGCCCGCTCTCCGCCGGAGACCTGCGCACCACCCTCGCCGAGGCGGGTCTGCAGACCGTCGGGGAGGTCGTCGAGCCAGTCGCCGAGGTGTGCCTGCCGCAGGGCAGCCTCGACCTCGCCGTCGCTGGCGGCCGGCCGCGCGAGGCGGACGTTCTCGACGACACTGGAGGCGAAGACGTGGGGGTCGTCGTCGACGAGGCCGACCGTGCGGCGCACGTCGTCGAGCGCCAGTGCCGGCATCGCTGTCGCGCCGAGCCGCATCTCGCCGGCGGTCGGGTCGACGAACCGGAGCATGAGCGCCGCCATGGTGCTCTTCCCCGACCCGCTGGGGCCGGTCACCGCAACGCGCTCGCCGGGAGCAAGCGCCAGGTCGAGCCCGCCGAGCACGCGGCGCTCGCCCCAGGCCACCTCGACCTCATGAGCCGTGATGCCGCTGCCCGCCGGCGCCACCACGAGCACCGGGTCCGTCACGGCCGGCGCGCAGCTCTCGAGCTCGGCCAGGCGCTGCTCGGCCGCGCTGGTGCGCGCCGCGACCGCGCCCGCATCGGCCAGCGTGCCGACAGGCTCAGCGAGCGCGAGCGGCGTGAGTGTCAGGAGCGCGAGGACCGGCCCGCTCACCTCGCCCGAGACCAGAGCGGCGACGGCGGCGACGCCGACGCCCGCGGTCACCAGGACGAGGGCCCGCGCGGCGGCGAGCCAGCGCGCGGACGTGACGGTGGCCGCGCTCAGCTGCCCGCCGGCGCCGTCCAGCCGGGCGATCGCGCGGTCCTCGGCCTGCCAGATGCGGAGCTCGGTCGCCGCCTCGACCGCCTCCGCGACGCGTTCCGAGACGGCGGCGCGGCCGGCGACGGCCGCCCACTCGGCTCGGGTGGCGCCGGCACGAGCCAGCCCGTAGGCCGCGGCGCCCATCACGCAGAGCCCCAGGACGACGGCGCCCGCGCGGAGGTCGAGCAGCGCAGTCACGGCCGTCGCGACGACACCGGTCACGAGGAAGGCGCGCACCGGCAGCCTGACCCGCAGCTGCCGGTCGAGGACCGCATCGACGTCGTCGACGATCGAGGCCAGCACGTCGCCGCGGCGCTTGCCCAGGCGGCCGGGGGTCAGCGGCACGACGGCGTCGTAGACCTGCACCCGCCGCGTCGCGAGCAATCGCAGCGCACGGTCGTGGGAGAGGAGCCGCTCGGCGTAGCGCAAGGCCGGCCGGGCGATCCCGAACGTCCGCACCCCGACGATCGCGACGAGCAGTGTCAGGACGGCCGGCTCGTACGACGCCTGCACGATCAGCCACCCCGCCGTCGCCGTCAGCGCGACGCCGGCGGTGCTCGCAAGACCGCCCAGGACCGCCGAGACGTCGATCCGCCCAGCCAGAGAGGTCGACCCGCTCACCTCCAGTGGTCGATCCGCTCGCACCGCGGCGTCGGTCCGGGGCGGCCGCACCTGGTCCGCAGCCGGAGGCCGGCGCAGCTCGACGACGCGGTCGGCGAGTGCGACGAGGGCCGGCCGGTGTGCCACGAGTACGACGGCCCGCGACCGTCCGAGCTCGGCGACGGTCTCGCCGATGATGCGCTCGGTGTCGCGGTCGAGGTGGGCCGTCGGCTCGTCGAGCAGCACCCAGGGCCGATCGGAGACGATCACCCGAGCGAGCGCGAGCCGGGCCCGCTCCCCGGCCGAGAGCGTGAGTCCGTCCTCGCCGAGCTCGTCGGTCAGCTCGACGCGGTCGTCCAGCGCCACGCGTCGCAGCACCGCCCGCAGCTCGTCGTCGGTGGCGGACGGCCGAGCGAGCCGGAGGTTGTCAGCGACCGTGCCGGCCAGGAAGACCGGTCGCTGCGGCAGCAGGGCGATCCGGTCGGGCGCCGGGAGGTCGACGTACCCCGTGGTCGGCGGGAGGAGGCCGGCGAGCACGGCGAGCAGGGTCGACTTGCCGCACCCGGAGGGGCCGACGACGGCGGTGATGCCCCGGGGTTCGACCGCGAGGGAGACCGGTGCGAGCGCGGGCGCCGAGCGGCCAGGGTAGGTCACGGACACGGCGTCGACGGCGCACGACCCGAGAGCTGACGGCCCAGAGCTCGCGACTCGACCGACCACAACCCCGGACTCGGCGGACGACGACCCGAAGGTGGCAGCTCCCTCGGCGGCGGCGTGGAACTCGGCGCCCACCCGGCGCAGCGGCCAGTAGGCCTCGGGCGCGAGCAGCAGCACGACGAGGGCGGTCTGCAGCTCGAGGGAGCCGGACGCGAGCCGGAGGCCGACGGTGACGGCGACGAGGGCGACCGAGAGCGTCGCGACCAGCTCGAGGACCGCCGAGGAGGCGAACGCGATCCGGAGCGTTCGCATGGTGCGGCGGCGGTAGCGGTCGGTCACCGCGGCGATGACGGACGACTGCGCCCGGGCGCGGCGGAAGGCGACGAGCGTCGGCAGGCCGCGCATGACGTCGAGGAAGTGGCCGGCCAGGTCCGCGAGCGCTCGCCACTGCGACTCGGCGCGGTCGCGGGTGGCGAGGCCGACGAGGATCCCGAAGACGGGGATCAGCGGCAGCGTGGCCAGCACGATGACCCCCGAGAGCGGATCGACGACGGCGATCGCGACCACCACCAGCACGGGGAGCACACCAGCGAGCACGAGGGCGGGGACGTAGCGGGTCAGGTAGGGCTCGGTCGCAGCAGCTCCGCGGGTGGCCAGCGCGGTCACCGCCCCCGACGAGCCCGCGCGCTCACCACGCAGGGCGGATCGGACGACACGGCGGCGTACGTCGGCCCCCACCTGCACCGCCGCTCGCGCCGCGGCCACGTCGGAGATCCAGCTGACCAGGGCACGCGCCGCGAAGACACCGATCACCACGGCGGCCGGACCGGCCAGGGACGCTCCTCCGGGGCCGGCCGGCAGCGCCGCCAGCACGAGGCCGGTCACCGCCCAGGCCTGGCCCACGAGGAGCAGCGCCCCGAGCACGCCGCACACCAGCACGACAGCCAGCGGGCGGGCCGCGACGACGAGCTGGCGGCGTACGGCGGGGTCGGTCGGCCTCATGCGACCAGCTCGTGCTCGTGCACGGGGATGTGGTGGATCGAGATCCGCTTGCGGAAGACCCAGTAGGTCCAGGCCTGGTAGAGCAGGACGAGGGGTGTGAAGACCGCGGCGACGATCGTCATCACCGTGAGCGTGTAGTGCGTGGCCGAGGCGTTGGATGTCGTGAGCGAGACGCCGTCGGCCAGCGTCGTCGGCAGGACGTCCGGGAACAGCCCGACGAACAGGCCGGCCACCGCACATGCGAGCGCGACGAAGGTGCCGAGGAAGGCCCAGCCCTCCCTGCCGCGTGCCGCGGCGACCAGTGCCGCCAGCACCGACAGCGCAGCAAGTGCGAAGAGGACGGCCGATGCGGCGTTGCCGGTCAGAGCCTGCGTCCACGCCATGAAGACGACGGCGAGCGCCGCGGCCACGAGGCCGATCCGGACGGCGAGCACCCGGGCCCGATGCCGGATGTCGCCGTCGGTCTTGAGCGCCACGAACATCGCGCCGTGAGTGGCGAAGAGGGTCAGCGTGACGAGCCCGCCGAGGAGGGCGTAGGGATTGAGCAGCGTCCACAGCGACCCGGTGAACTCCAAGTCGGCGTCGATCGGCACCCCGTGCACGATGTTGGCGAACGCCACTCCCCACAGGAAGGCCGGCACGAACGACCCGACGATGACCGCCCGGTCCCACCAGCCGGCCCACGTGGAGCCGGGGCGCTGGTGGCGGTACTCGAAGGCGACGCCGCGCACGATCAGGGCGAGCAGGATGAGGAGCAGGGGGAGGTAGAAGCCGGAGAAGAGGGTGGCATACCACTCCGGGAACGCGGCGAAGGTCGCGCCGCCCGCGGTGAGCAGCCAGACCTCGTTGCCGTCCCAGACCGGGCCGATCGTGTTGATCATGACGCGCCGCTCGCGGTCGTCGCGGGCCAGCACGGGCAGCAGCATGCCGACACCGAAGTCGAAGCCCTCGAGGACGAAGTAGCCCGTCCACAGCAGGGCGATGAGGCAGAACCAGACGGTGGTGAGCTCCATGATCGGCCTCTCAGTACGCGAAGTTCAGGGGGCGGTCGGCGTCGTCGGGGTCCTGCCGCCAGGTCGGCGACGGCGGCTCGACGAAGTCGTCCGCGCCGCGCTTGATGTAGCGGAGGAGGAGCCCGACCTCGACGACGGCGAGGACCGCGTAGAGCAGCGTCAGACTGCTGAGCGAGATCCACACCTCCGTCGGCGACACGCCGGGCGAGACGGCGTTGCGCGTCGTCATCAGGCCGAAGACCACCCAGGGCTGGCGGCCCATCTCGGTGAAGATCCAGCCCATCGAGTTCGAGAGCAACACGAACACGGGCACCGTGATCGCAAGCGGCGCGAACCAGCGGGCGGTCGGCGTCCGACCCTTGCGGGTGAGCCAGAGCAGGAGGGCCGCGCCGGCGGCCCCGGCTGCGCCGAGCCCCATCATCCAGCGGAAGGACCAGTAGGTGACCGGGATGATCGGGGTGTAGTCCTCAGGCGTGTAGGAGGACGCGCCCGGGTCCGAGCCGTACTTCTGGCGGTACTCCGCCCGCAGCTGGTTGATGCCCTCGACCTTCTGGTCGAAGTGGCCGGTGCCGAGGAACGACAGCAGGCACGGCACCTCCAGCGCCCACTTCTTCTCCTTGCCGTCGCGGGTGCCGATGGTGAAGACCGAGAACGGCGCACAGGTGTCGGAGGTGTTCCACAGGGCCTCCGCGGACGCCATCTTCATCGGCTGGACGTCGGTCATGATCTTGCCCTGGACGTCGCCGGTGAAGGCGACGACGAGCCCGGCGCCGAACAGGACCCACGCGCCCAGTCGCATCGAGCGGCGGTAGAGCGACCGGTCTTCGCGTCGCCGTCCCCGGACGTAGAGCCAGGCGCTGACGCCGATGACGAAGGCGGCACCGGTCATGTACGCCGCGGCGATGACGTGCGGGAACGTGCCGAGCTGGACCTTGTTGAACATCACGGCCCAGAAGTCGGTCAGCTCGGCGCGACCCGAGGTCCGGTTGTACCGGTAGCCCACAGGGTGCTGCATCCACGAGTTCGCGGCGAGGATGAACCAGCTCGAGGCGAGCGTGCCGAGGTGCACGATCCACATGCAGGCGGCGTGCAGGCCGCGCGGCAGCTTGTCCCAGCCGAAGATCCACAGCCCGATGAAGGTGGACTCGAGGAAGAACGCCAGCAGCGCCTCGATCGCGAGCGGGGCGCCGAAGACGTCCCCGACGAAGCGCGAGTAGTCCGACCAGTTCATGCCGAACTGGAACTCCTGGACGATGCCCGTCACCACGCCCATGGCGATGTTGATGAGGAAGAGCTTGGCGAAGAACTTGGTGAGCCGGAGCCACTCCTCGCGTTTGGAGACGAGCCAGGTCGTCTCCAGGAGGGCGACGAGGAGGCTGAGGCCGATGGTGAGCGGAACGAAGAAGAAGTGGTAGACGGTCACAATGCCGAACTGCCACCGCGCGAGATCGAGGACGCTATCCACGGCACGGACGCTACACCTTGTGAATGCATTCACAAGGTCGCAAAGGGCCCGAGATCATGGGACCTTCGTCACCTTGTGAATCTCTTCACAAGGGTGCCATCCGCGGTCGCGCGAGCGAAGCGAGCGCCATCTAGCTACCGCGAGAGGTAGGCCAGCAGGTCCTGGCGCGTGAGCACGCCGACGGGCTTCCCGTCCTCGTGCACGAGAACGGCGTCTGCCGACTCGAGCAGCTGCACTGCGGCGCCGGCGGCCTCGGTCGAGCCGATCGTCGGCAGCGAGGGCGACATGTGCTGCTCGACGGAGTCGGTCAGCCGTGCGCTGCCCGTGAAGAGCGCATCCATCAGGCCACGCTCCGAGACCGACCCCGCGACCTCAGCGGCGACGACCGGGGGCTCGGCACGGACGACGGGCATCTGGCTGACGCCGTACTCCTGGAGGATGTGGATCGCCTCGGCGACCGTCTCGCTCGGGTGGGTGTGGACCAGGTCCGGGAGCTGGCCGCTCTTGCCGCGCAGCACCTCCCCCACCGTCTGAGTGGGGGTCTTGCCGCCGGTCGGGAAGCCATACTGCGCCAGCCACGCGTCGTTGAAGACCTTCGTGAGGTAGCCACGTCCGGAGTCGGGCAGGAGCACCACGATGACGGCATCGGTGCGCCCCTCGGCGGCGAGCTCGGCGGCGAGCTGCTTCGCGGCGTACGCCGCCATGCCCGAGGATCCCCCGACCAGCAGTGCCTCCTCGCGCGCGAGCCGGCGCGTGAACGCGAACGAGTCGGCGTCGGAGACCTCGATGATGCGATCCGCGACGTCACGGTCGTAGCACTCGGGCCAGAAGTCCTCGCCCACACCCTCGACGAGATAGGGCCGTCCGGTGCCGCCGGAGTAGACCGAGCCCGCCGGGTCGGCGCCGATCACCTGGACAGCCGGATTCTGCTCCTTGAGGTAGCGGCCGATGCCGGAGATCGTGCCGCCGGTGCCGACGCCGGCGACGAAGTGCGTGATCCGTCCCTCGGTCTGCCGCCAGATCTCCGGGCCGGTGGTCTCGTAGTGGGAGCGGGGGTTGTTGGGGTTGGAGTACTGGTCGGGCTTCCACGCGCCCGGCTGGCTGGAGAGCCGGTCGCTCACGTTGTAGTAGCTGTCCGGGTGCTCGGGCGGCACCGCGGTCGGGCAGACGACCACCTCGGCGCCGTACGCCTTGAGCACGTTGCGCTTGTCCTCGCTGACCTTGTCGGGGCACACGAAGATGCATTTGTAACCCTTCTGCTGGGCCACCATGGCGAGTCCGACCCCGGTGTTGCCGGAGGTCGGCTCGACGATCGTGCCGCCCGGCTGGAGCTCACCCGACGCCTCGGCCGCCTCGATCATCCGTGTGGCGATCCGGTCCTTCACCGAGCCACCCGGGTTCAGGTACTCCACCTTGGCGAGGACGAGCGGGCCGGCCTCGCCGTCGCCGGACGGCAGGTCGAGGGTGCGTCCGAGCTTGAGCAGCGGGGTGTTGCCGATGAGGTCGATGACCGAGTTCGCATACTCCACGTGGCCACACTAGACAGTGGGGGCGTCCCGGGCCCATCCGCCGGTGGCCTCTAGGGTGTGGGACGTGCGTTCCCGCAGCCGAGGCCTCACCAGCACCGCCGCCTTCGCGGCCGGCGGCCTCGGCACCGCTGCCGCCGGGCTGGTGGGTCTGCTGGCCGCGGAGGCGAAGTTCGCCCACGCCACGGTGCATGCGGTCGAGCTGCAGCCGCCGCCGAATGCAACCGGGTGGTATGGCCACGGCCGCTCCGGTGCTCCGCTCCGGGTCGCGCTGCTCGGGGACTCCTCGGCGGCGGGGTACGGGCTCGAGGACGTGGAGGAGACGCCCGGCGCGCTGCTCGCCGGCGGGATCTCGGAGCAGACCGGCCGGCCGGTGCGGCTCGACGAGGTCGCCGTGGTCGGTGCGCTCTCAGCCGACCTCGACCTCCAGGTCGACCGGGCGATCGCGCTGAGGCCCGACGTCGCGGTGATCCTCATCGGCGCCAACGACGTGGTGAGGCTCAAGCGGCCGTCGGTCTCAGTGCGCCATCTCGCCCGCGGGGTCCGGCGCCTGCGCGAGGCGGGCATCGAGGTCGTCGTCGGGACCTGCCCCGATCTCGGCACAGTCCAGCCGATCCTCCCGCCGCTGCGGCAGGTCGTGCGGGTGTGGTCGCGCCGCATCGCCGCCGAGCAGACCGTCCACACGATCCGCGCCGGCGGACGCACCCTGTCCCTCGCCGACATCCTGGGCGCGGAGTTCCGCGCGCAGCCGGGCTTCTTCTTCGGCCCGGACAAGTTCCATCCGAGTGCGCCGGGGTATGCCGCGCTCGCCGCCGTGCTGGTGCCGTCGGCGCTGGCGGCGCTCGGCCTCGTCGAGGACGAGGAGGCCGACCTCGAGGCGGTCCGTGGCCGCGTCGTCCTCCCGATCGCCGCCGCTGCGCTGCGTGCGGTCAACCGGCAGGGCACCGAGCTCGACCCGACCCAGATGCCGCCGCGCCGCTTCGGCGTCCGTGGCCTGTGGGTCACCCTGCGCCGGCGTCGCCGCGGCGCCGTCCATCGGGAGACGCCGACGGCAGAGGAGGCCACGGCGGACTGACGCCGTGCGGCTCACGACGCCTCACACGACGAAGCGGCCGCCGGGAGTCCCGGCGGCCGCTTCGTCGTGATCGTGCGTGACGTGGTGTCAGTTGCGGAGGATCGCGAGGATCTTCAGCAGGTTGGTGTAGATCCAGACGAGGCTGACCGTCATCGCGAACGCGGCGCGCCACGACTCACGGTCGTCCAGCTGGTTGCGGATGCCCTGCTCGACGAAGTCGAAGTCGAGCACCAGCATGAACACGCCGAGCGCGACCCCGACGACCGCCATCAGCAGGCCCAGCGCACCGAAGCCGAAGATGCCCAGATCGATCCCGAAGAGGCTGAGGACCAGCGTGAGGACGGAGAGCCCGACCATGCCCAGGACGGCGGCCATGACCATGGTGCGGAACTTGCTGCCGACCTTGATGTCGAAGAACCGGTAGACGGCGAGGGTGCCCGCGAAGGCGGCGAACGTGCCGAGCACGGCCGGCATCACGATGCCGCCGCCGGCGTAGGCGTCCAGCACCTTGCTGAACGCGCCGAGCGCCACGCCCTCGAGCGCGGCGAACGCGAGCACCAACGCCGGGCTCACGATGCGCTTGAGGGAGTTGACCCAGGACAGGGCGAACGCGCCGAGGCTGCCGATGGTCAGGGCGGCGTAGAGGGAGCCCAGGTTGACCGTCGGGTCCGTGACGTCGGGGGTCATCACCCAGGTGATGACCGCGGCGAGGACGGCGAGGCCGACCGAGATGGCGGTCTTCTGGACGACCGAGTCGATCGTCATCGGGCCGGTGGAGGTGCGCGCGGGCGCACCGGGCGTGCCGACTCCCCACGTGCTCGGGTCGGAGTAGCCGGAGCCCGAGCCGTAGCCCGCGTAGGCCTGCCCGTTGCCGGCGTACGTCGCGTTGCCGTAGGCGTTCTTGCTGAAGCCATCGGAGTTCCGGAACACCGGGTTGTTGCTCTGCATGGTCTCTCCTCGGACGCCGAGGGCCGTCGCTCTGACAGCACCTGATGGCGCCATCCTAGGCACCATCAGTTGGTACAACGCCCGGATCGGCAGCGACGTTCCGGACCGAACCTGAAAATAGCCTGATCTGGATCGCTCGCCGATCGAGGAATCGCTCATACCCCACTTCAGGGAGACAGCATGCGACCGGCGTGTCGGCTGGCCACGGGGGTGACACGCTGCTGACCGGCCTAGACCGGGCCGAACCATCCTCTCGGGAGGCCGCGTGACCCTTCCTCGCATCGTCGCCCTGGCCGCCGCGGGGCTGCTCCTCCTCCTCGTCGTCGGCAAGGTCATCGGGGCCAGGACCGGCCCGACGGCCACCCCGACCTCGTCCGGGACGTCGGCGGCCCACCCGTGCGTGGTCCAGCTCGGCGACAGCTGCCCCGACACGTCCGGCCCGAACGGCGAGTCCGGCTACACCGCCAGCGCCATCCCCAACTCCGACGGCTGGAACACCTACGTCTCCAACCAGGATGTGGGCTGGGAGGGCGTCGGCACCCAGACCCTGTCCGCCACCAGCGCCAGCAACTGGCAGGTGGTCTCCGACATCGGCCCGTGCGGCGGCTGCGTCCAGACCTTCCCCAACACCCAGCAGCTGTTCGACAACTGGGGCGCCGGTGGCTGGAACGGCAAGGCGAACCCGCCTCTGAGTGCCCTGTCCGCGCTGAAGGTCGACTACGCCGAGACCTCCCCCGGCGGCTCGGCCAACGCCTACGAGTTCGCCGCGGACATCTGGCAACAGGGCTACGAGTCAGACGTCATGTTCTGGGTCGACACCAACGGCCGCTGCCACGACACCGATGGCCCGGACGGCGGGGTTCTCGGGCACTTCAGCATGGACGGGCAGACGTGGACCGCACATCGATACGGCGGCGCCGGGGCGGAGATCATCCTCGTCCTGGACGGCCCGGGCGGACCCGGCACCTGCGCTCAACAGTCCAGCGGCACCATCGACATCAAGGGCGGGATGGAGTGGCTGGCCTCTCACGGATTCATCCCGTCGGCGCCCGTGATCACGCAGGTCAACACGGGATGGGAGATCACGCAGTCGAAGAAGGCCAGGTTCTCGCTGCACCGCTACGCGATCACGGCCACGCCGAAGTAGGCGCTCGACCGGTGGCTCGGCGCCGCGCGTGCCCCCACTGGGACTCGAACCCAGACTGCGCCGCTTTTAAGGCGGCTTCCTCTGCCGATTGGGATATGGGGGCGGGTGTCCTCAGTCGGCGATCGACCACGCGATGCCGTCGAGGATGTCGCTCTCGGAGACGACCAGGTGCTCGACGGGGGCGCGTCGCAGCACCCGGCTCAGGATGAGCCCACCGGCCGCGATGACGTCGGCGCGACCGGGGTGCATCCACGGGAGGGCGAGGCGCTCGTTGACCGTCATGGCGACGAGTCGGTCGACGAGGGCGTGCACCTCGTCGACGGCGAGACGGGCCTGGTCGATGGCCTCACGGTCGTACGCCGGCAGGTCGAGCACTCCTGCCGCGATCGTCGTGATCGTGCCCGCGACCCCCACGACGGTCGCCGCTCGTGCCGGCGTGACCGGGCTCTGGTCGAGGTGGTCGTCGATGTCGCGCACGCAGGCGGCGACCTCGGTCATCGTCGGCGGGTCGGTGCGCAGGTGCCGCTCGTGAAGCCGGACCGAGCCGATGTCCATGGAGTGCGCGGCCGACGGTGGGGCGCTGAGCGAGGAGCCGCGGATCAGCTCCGTCGAGCCGCCACCGATGTCGACGACGAGGATGGGGACGTCCGGCGAGCAGCGCAGGTTGCGCACGGCGCCGTCGAAGGAGAGCGCGGCCTCCTCGGCGCCCGTGACGACCTCGGGCTCGACCCCGAGACGGTCGCGCACCCCGGCGGTGAACTCCTCGGCGTTGCCGGCGTCCCGGGTGGCCGAGGTCGCCACGAAGCGGATCTGCTCGGCGCCGCGGTCGCGGATGAGGGCGGCGTACTCGTCGATGGCGGCGAACGCGCGCTCCAGCGCCTCGTCGGCGATGACGCCGGAGGCGTCGAGGCCCTGCCCGAGCCGCACCATCCGCGCCTCCCGGACCGCCACCTCGAGGCCGTCGGCGCGATGGGTGCCGATGAGCAGCTTGATCGTGTTGGTTCCGCAGTCGATGGCGGCGACAGGGCTGGCGCTCATGCCGAGGCGACCTCGACGCACGGCCCGCTCTCCCACCAGGCGCCGAGCTCGTCGAGGACCTCGTCGCCGAGCGGGTTGACGCCGCGGCCCTGCGCCAGTGCCTGACCGGCCAGCACGTGCAGGCACTTGACCCGGTCGGGCATCCCGCCGGCCGAGACGCCCTCGATCTCGGGGACGCTGCCGAGCGCGGCGCGCGCCGCGAGGTAGCGCTCGTGGGCGTGGCGATATCCCGCCGCGAGCTCCGGGTCGGCGCCGAGCCGGTCCTGCATCTGCCTCATGACGCCGTTGCCCTCCAGCGTGCCGATGCGGGATGCGGCACGCGGGCAGGTCAGGTAGTACGTCGTCGGGAAGGGGGTGCCGTCCGGCAGCCGGGGCTCGGTGGTCACGACGTCCGGCAGCGAGCACGGGCAGCGGTGCCCGATCTCGTGGATGCCGCGAGGAAGCCGTCCGAGCTGGGCGGCGACTGCCGCCTCGTCGGAGGAATCGATCACTGCTGTTCCTTCAGGCCGTTGATCTTCCGGGCGGGCTCGCCCTGGTCGAGCGCCGGCGGGTCGCCCGCGAGCTCGACCGACGCCCAGGCATCCTCCCACCATGCCTGGGGCTTGTGCGAGCCCACCGAGTCGGGGGCCGACAGCGTCGCCTCCGACTGGATCCGGTTGCCGTGGGCATCGAGTGCGACGTACGCCGTCTCCCCCGGCATCACGTAGCCGAAGCGCTCACGCGCCTGCGTCGCGACGTAGGCCGGGTCCTGCCAGCGCTCCTTCTCGCTCTCGAGCTCGTCGATCGCCTGCGTGCGCTGGGCGATCGACGCGCGGAGGGCGTCGATGTGGTCGCGCTGCTGGAGATAGGCCTTGAGGGAGGAGGCGAACGAGACGACGAGCACCGCCACCACCAGCACGAGGACGGCCGCGCGGCCGGTCAGCTTCGGGTGGGCGCGCGGGTCGATCCGAGCCAGGCGGTCGGCGGCGGCTGCCGTGGCGGCGCGTGCCTCCGCAGCCCTCCGCTCGGCGCGGGCTCGTCCCGGGCCGGTGCGGCCGCGCGGGCCCCGTGCGGAGCTGCGTCGCTGGTCGGCCATGGGAGGGATTCTCCCCGATGGACGTGGCCGAATCGGGGAGTGAAACGCGGCGGGACGTCATACGGTCCGGCTGCCTGAACGGCCAGCCCGTATGACGTCCCGGGGGTCGATCAGCCCTGGTAGCGCGGGAAGGCGCCGCGGCCGGCGTACCGGGCCGACTCGGCCAGCTCGTCCTCGATGCGGAGCAGCTGGTTGTACTTGGCGACGCGCTCGGAGCGGGCCGGGGCACCGGTCTTGATCTGGCCGCAGTTGGTGGCCACGGCGAGGTCGGCGATCGTGGTGTCCTCGGTCTCACCGGAGCGGTGGCTCATCATGCAGCGGTAGCCGTTGCGGTGGGCGAGCTCGACAGAGTCCAGGGTCTCGGTGAGGGAGCCGATCTGGTTGACCTTGACCAGCAGCGCGTTGGCCTGGCCTCCCTCGATGCCGCGGGCGAGCCGCTCGACGTTGGTCACGAACAGGTCGTCGCCGACCAGCTGGGTCTGGGGACCGAGGGAGTAGGTGATGGCCTTCCAGCCCTCCCAGTCCTCCTCGTTGAGCGGGTCCTCGATGCTGACGATGGGGTAGGAGGCCACGAGGTCGGCGTAGTAGGCGATCATCTCGTCGGCGCTCTTCGTGGAGCCCTCGAAGGCGTAGCCGCCGTCGGCGTAGAACTCCGTCGCGGCCACGTCGAGCGCCAGCACGACGTCCTTGCCGAGCTCGTAGCCGGCCTTGCCGATCGCCTCGGCGATCAGGTCGAGCGCGGCCCGGTTCGACTGAAGGTCGGGCGCGAAGCCACCCTCGTCGCCGACGCCCGTCGCGAGGCCCCGGCCCTTCAGGACGGCCTTCAGCGCGTGGTAGACCTCGGCGCCGGAGCGGAGCGCGTCGCGGAAGGTGGGCGCGCCGATCGGCGCGATCATGAACTCCTGGATGTCGACGTTCGTGTCGGCGTGGGCGCCTCCGTTGAGGATGTTCATCATCGGCACCGGGAGCAGGTGGGCGTTCGGGCCGCCGACATAGCGGTAGAGCGGGAGCCCGGAGCTGTCGGCCGCGGCGCGGGCGACCGCGAGCGAGACGCCGAGGATCGCGTTGGCGCCGACGCTCGCCTTGTTCGGCGTGGCATCGGCGTCGATCATCGCCTGGTCGACGAGGCGCTGGTCGTCGGCGTCGAGCCCCTCGACGACGCGAGCCAGGGTCTCGACCACGGCGTCGACGGCCTTGAGCACGCCCTTGCCGGCGTAGCGCTCGTCGCCGTCGCGCAGCTCGACGGCCTCGAAGGCTCCGGTGGAGGCACCCGAGGGGACGGCGGCACGGGCGAAGGTGCCGTCCTCGAGGAGGACCTCGACCTCGACGGTGGGGTTGCCGCGCGAGTCGAGGATCTCGCGGGCTCCGACGGCTTCGATCGCTGACACTGATGCACTCCTAGGTCGATGGGGTCGGTGGACCGCGGATCAGCCTAGTGGTCGCCCGGCCTGCGCGGCGGCGGGCGTCTCGCGCGGGTCCCGGTCAGTGCTCCTCGCTGCACTCGCCGCCGGCGAGGTTCTCCTCGGCCCAGGTGGTGATCGCCGCGAAGGCGGGCGCGAGCGCCTGGCCCGACGCAGTCAGCTGGTAGGTGACGGAGACCGGAGGGCCGGCGTCGACGTTCCGCTCGAAGAGCCCGGCCCTCGTCAGCTCCGAGAGCCGCTCGGAGAGCATCGAGTCGCTGATGCCCGGCACGGCCCGCTTGATCTCCGCGTATCCCGCCGGCCCACCGAGCAGGACGCTGATGAGGACGCCGTTCCACCGCTTGCCCAGGAACCCGAAGGCGCGCGCCAGCGCCGCGGCACACTCGCGGGGCTCGTGACGGACGTCACCGACGGTCATGGGTCAAGAGTACGTCGACTCGACCGCATTCCGGGTGTTACTTTTATTTTCAGAGTTACAGGAATAGTCAGAGCGACACGGAAGTTGAGAGCGACATGATCGCCACCACTGGGTCCACCTCCGCCACGACCCTCGAGCCGCTCGACGCGCGCGGCCGCGAGATCGTCTTCACCAACGCCCGCACGGTGAACACCTTCGCCGACGTGCCGGTGTCCGACGAGCAGCTCCGCGACATCTGGGAGCTGACGCGCTTCACCCCCACCATGGCGAACACGCAGCCGATGCGCGTCGTCTTCGTGCGTACGCCGGAGGGCAAGGACCGACTCGTCGAGCACATGGCCGAGGGCAACCGGGCCAAGACCGCCTCTGCGCCCGTGACCGCGATCGTCGCCTACGACAAGCGCTGGCACGAGGAGATCCCGAACGTCTTCCCGATCCGCCCGGAGATGAAGGACTACTTCGAGTCCGACGAGGCCGCGCGGCACGGCGCCGGCAACTTCTCCGCCGCACTCCAGGCGGGCGCGTTCATCCTCGCCATCCGCGCGGCGGGTCTCGCCGCCGGCCCGATGGCCGGCTACGACAAGGACGCCATCGACGCGGAGTTCTTCCCCGAGGGCGACTGGACGACCCTCATGGTCGTCAACATCGGCCACCCGGGCGAGGCCGCCTGGTTCGACCGGCTCCCCCGCGTCGACGCGGAGAAGGCCGTCGCCTGGGCCTGACGCCGCAGGCGAGCGGATGCAGATGACCGCGGGGCGGGCATCGAGTGGGGAAACTCGGTGTTAGCCCCGCGGTCATCTGCGTCCGCTCGCCTACCATGAGAGCGTGCCCGCGGCCACCCGCTCGGCTCTTCTCGGGCAGCTGGGTGCGCTCGTCGACGAGGCGACTGTCGGTCAGGGACGCGTCCTCGTCGTCTCGGGCGAGCCCGGGATCGGCAAGACCACGCTCGCCCGGCGCCTCGTGGCCGACCGCGACGAACGGGTGCTCTGGGGTGCCAGCGAGCCCCTCGCCACCACGCGGCCGCTGCTCCCGCTGCATGACTGGGCGGCGACCCTGGGCAGCGGAGTGGCGGCTGCCCTCGCCGGCGACGAGGGCCGGCACGACGTCTTCACCGAGACGCTCGACGAGATCGGGGTCGAGCCGACGGTGGCCGTCGTGGAGGACGTGCACTGGGCCGACGACGCGACCCTCGACCTGCTGGTCTATCTCGGCCGGCGACTGACCGGTCGCCCGGTCGCCCTCGTGGTCACCGCACGCGACGAGGAGCTCTCCGCGAGTCCGCGCGTGGCCGAGGTCCTGCGACATCTGGCGTCGCTGCCGGACAGCCATCGGATCGTCGTACCGCCGCTGACCGGCGACGAGGTGGCCCAGCTGACCGCCGGGACCGGCCTCGACGCCGGCCGGGTGCGCGAGGTGACGGGCGGCAACGCCTTCTTCGTCAGCCAGCTGGTCGCCTCGCCGAGCGGGCAGCTGCCGGCCTCGGTCCGCGACACGGTGCTCGCCCGCCTCGCGCAGCTGACCCCGGGCGCGCGGTGTGCGGTCGAGACGGTGTCGGTCGTGCCGGACCGCGCTGAGCTCGACGTCGTCTACGCCGCCGGCCCGGCCGACCCCGCAGATGTCGAGGAGGCCGAGCGAGCAGGCCTGTTGATGTCCGACGGCCACAGCGTCACCTTCCGGCACGAGCTGGGCCGCGAGGCGGTGGAGACCTCCCTGCCGGGCGCGCTGCGCCGGGACCGGCACGCAGCCGTGCTCGCGGCCCTCCTCCACACCTCCGGCGCGCAGGATGCAGCGGTCGCGTATCACGCCGACCGGGCGGGCGATCACCAGACCGCCGTGACCTACGGGCTGCGCGCGGCCAGCGCGGCGACCCGGCAGCGGGCGCGCAAGGAGGCCTGCGTCCACCTCTCGCGCGCCGCCGGGCATGTCCACCACCTCGACCAGCCGCAGGCGGTGCGCCTGCTGCGCGCGCAGGCGGAGGCCTTCACCGTGGCCGGCGACGTCCCGACCGCCCTGGCGTCCTCGGAGGAGGCGGTGGCGCACGCCCGCACGCTCGGCGACGCCGACCTCCTGGCCCAGCAGCTCGCCGCCCATGCCCAGATGCTGTGGCGCGCCGGGCGCGGCGCGGACGCGCGCGGCTCCCTCGAGGCGGCGCTCGATGCGGCGAGCTCGGTGCCCGGTGGCGCCGGCGAGCTGGCCGCTCTCGCCATGTCCAGCACCTTCCACATGCTCTCGCGCGAGATCGACGCCTCGGTGACGACCGGACGGCGCGCGATCGAGCTCGCCCGCCGGCGGGACGACCGGCGGCTGCTCGCCCAGTCGCTGCACGCCGTCGGAACCGCGTCGTGGTTCACCCAGCCCCAGGGGGCTGAGTCGCTCATGCTGCAGGCCTTCGAGCTGGCCGAGGCGATGCAGGACGACGAGCACGCCGGGCTGACACTGGTCAACCTCGGCTGCGGCGCGGGCGAAGTCCGGCACTACACCCAGGCTCGGCGCTGGCTGGAGCAGGCGCTGACCTACAGCACCGACCGCGACATCGACATCTACGTCGGCTACGCGACGGCATGGCTCTCGCGCGTCTGCCTCGAGCAGGGCGACTTCCGGCGGGCCCAGAGTCTGGCGGCCTCAGTCGCCGAGGCGCCGTACCTCGTCACCCGCATCGTCGCCCACACCACCCTGGGGCGTCTCGCGGTGCGGCTCGGCACCTCCGGCCACCACCTCGACACGGCCTGGCAGCTCGCGGAGCCGACCGGTGACCTCCAGCGCCTGTGGCCGGCCGCGGCCGGGCTGGCCGAAGCGGCCTGGGCCGTGGCAGGGCCCCTGCCCGACCGGGTGCTCCCCGTCTTCGAGCAGGCCTCCGCGCTCGAGCATGCCTGGGCGGTCGGCGAGCTCGGCTGGCACCTGGTGCGAGCCGGCGTCCTCTCCCCCGACGACCCGCGGCTCGCCGTCTCAGCCCGGCCGTACGCCGCCCTCATCACCGGTCACCACGAAGAGGCGGCCGTGCTCTGGGACGAGCTCGGATGCCGGTACGACGCGGCGCTGGCACGGCTGGACCTGGGCGACCCCGACCAGCTGCGCAGGGCGCTCGCGACCCTCGACGAGCTCGGGGCGCGGGGCGATGCCGACCGAGCGGCCAACCGGATGCGCGAGCTGCACGTCCCGGTGCCGAGACGCCCCCGCCGTGCGACGGCTGCCAACCCCTCCGGTCTCACCGACCGGGAGCTGCAAGTGCTGGCGCTGCTGCGCGAGGGGCTGACCAACGGGCAGATCGCCGATCGGATGTTCATCTCCGCGAAGACCGCCGAGCACCACGTCTCCGCCATCCTCACCAAGCTCGGTGTCGAGTCCCGGTCCCAGGCGGCGAGGGTCGGCGCCGCACAAATGTAGGGGGCTCACCCCCATGCCCCAGGGGCCCGGCAGGGCGAGGGTGGTGACATGAGCGTCGACATCACTGTGCTGGGTGGGTTCTCCGTCGTCATCGCAGGCGTGCGCGTGCCCGACCGCGCCTGGCGACGCCGGGCCGCCAGCAGCGTGGTCAAGCTGCTCGCCCTCAGCGAGGGTCGGGCGCTGCATCGCGAGCAGGTCGCCGACCTGCTGTGGCCCGAGCTGCCTGTGTCCTCGGCGCTCCCGCGACTGCACCAGGCGGCGCATTACGCGCGCTCCGCCCTGGGTCGCCGCGACGGGGTGGTGATGCGGCATGACCGGGTGACGCTGCTGCCGGACGCCGATGTCCGCGTCGACGCCGTCGAGTTCCAGCAACGTGCCGAGCAGGCGCTGAGCACCGGCTCTCCCCAGGAGGCCACCGAGGTGCTGGCCGACCATCCCGGCGACCTGCTCCCCGAGGATCTCTACGCCGAGTGGACAGCTCCCCACCGCGAGACGCTCGCGGCCCTGCGCGACCGGTTGGACGCGCTCGCCGGCCCCGCGTCGGCGCCCGCCGGCGCTCCGGACCGCGGCCGCTCGCGCGGGCTGCTGCTCGTCATCGACGACCTGGCCGGCGCCGACGCGGCGTCGCTGCGGATGCTCCATCACGTCGCCGCCAGCATTACCGCGCGGGGCATCGGCCGGGTCGTCGAGCTCTGATCGCCGAGTCGGCGCCTCGGAGCTGCGCCGACTCGCCCCTCAGCCGACAAGAGGCGCCGAGTCGGCGAGGCCTTCCAGCAGGGTCACCTCGGCGGCCATCGCCGCACTCAGCTGCTTCACGAGCGGCGCGACGTCGGCGCCGCGCCAGGCGTAGGACGCGATCTGGTCGCTCACGTCGAGCATCGGCAGCGCGAGCCCGTTGCGTCTGCGGCCGTAGTCGCCCAGTGCCGACTCCTCGCCCGCCAGGGCGGCATGCACGGCCCGCGAGGCCAGTTCCGCGTCCCGCAGGGCGTCGGTGATGCCGTGGGTGCTCATCGGGTCCTTGTAGAAGCCGGCGTCGCCCACCAGCACCCAGCCGGGGCCGGAGGCCTGCCGCAGGGAGCCGGGGAGGCCGCTCCAGCCGTGGAACCGGTCGGCGCGGCGCGCAGAGACGACCGGATGCTCGGGCGCCATCTCGTGGAGCAGAGCCCGGAAGACGTCGTCGGGCGAGCCGGAGGACCACCGTCGCCGCAGCCGCCGGGGGGTGCTGCCCACGAAGACGCAGGACGCGCCGCCGTTGGTCGGGATCACGCCCCCGCCCACGCCCTCCCCGTAGAACCACTCGGTCCCGGGCAGTGTCAGCTCGACGTAGGTGTAGCGCACGGCGCTCGCATGACGACCGACCGCCACCGTGGCGGCGCCGGCCTGGGCGGCGACGAGGGAGCGTACGCCGTCCGCCCCGACCACGAACCGCGCGCCCAGGTCACCCCCGGTCGTCCGCACGCCACAGACCCGTCCGGACCGGTCCCACAGGAGACCGGTCACTGCGGTGTCATGGCGCACCTCGGCGCCTGCCGCGGCGGCTGCCTGGACCAGCAGCGTGTCCAGGACGGTGCGCCTCGGCGCGTAGAGCGCGTCGACACCGGGGCTCGGCCGGATGCCGACCGTGACGGGCTCGGAGCCCGAGTAGCGGAACGTCGTCGAGGCGATCGGCGGGGTGCCGGCGGCGACGACCCGGTCCAGGACTCCCCAGCGGGAGAGCTGGAGGACCCCGGCACGCATCAGCGCGTGGGTGGAGACGGTGTCGGTGCCGGGCCGGGCGCGGTCGAGCAGCAGGACACTCACCCCGGACCGGGCGAGCAGCATGGCGGTCGAGGCGCCCGCGACCCGGGCGCCGACGACGATCACGTCGTACCTCATCCTGTCTCCTCCATCTCGCACAGCTCGGCCGTGCAGTCGCGTGCACTTTCGGCGCACAGGTGCGCCACGACGTCGCGAGCGATGTGGCGCGCGCCGTCGAGGGTCGCCGAGTCACGGCGGTGCTGAAAGCGCTGGCCGACGACGTAGAGCCCGGGCGCCGGCGTGACGCCGCGGACCTGCTGGATCGTGCCGTCGGCCTCGGTGACCGGCACCCGCAGCCACGGGTGGTGCGGTCGGTAGCCGGTCGCGACGACCACCGCGGCGATGCCCTCACCACGAAGGTCGATCTCCTCACGGGTCGGGCCGATGCGGATCCGACCGGGCCGGCTCGGTCGACCTTCGGGCGCGGCCGGCCACTCGTCGAGGCGGTCGCGCATCGCGTCCAGGTGCAGGCAGTGGTCGGCGATGTCGAGGAACCGGTGCATCCGGCGGTCGGCCGCGGCGACGGTCGCGGCCAGCTCGGCCGAGTCGCCGAGCAGGACCCGATGTCCCTCCGCGTGGCCGAAGCGCCCGACCAGCTCGACGCCGAGCGCCTGAAGGGTGCCCAGGTCCAGGTCGGCCGAGCGGGGATCACCGGGCGCCCGCCCGACGATCTGGTACGACGGCTCGTGCCGTGCTGCGACCGGGTCGCGCATCGTGTCGATGGTGCGCGAGAGCCGGCCCGTGCGCTCGAGCCACCAGTACAGGTCCACGCCTCGGTAGCGACGCGGCATGCGGGTGTGCCCGCCCACGGCGAGGACGACGCGGCGGCCGGCCGACGCCAGCTCCTCGGCGATCTGAACGCCCGACGAGCTCGCGCCGATGACCAGGACGCCGCCTGCGGGCAGGTCGTGCGGGCGCCGGTAGCGAAGCGGGCTGACCACCTCGACGCCGGGGTCGAGACCGAGGAGCCCCGCCGGCTTGGCCGGCCGGCCCGTCGGGCCGGTGGCGACGACCACCCGCCTTGTGAGCCAGGTCCGGCCGTCGGTGACGACGCGGTAGCCGTCACGGACGGCGTCGACGGAATGAACTGTCGCGCCGGTCTCCACGGGCAGACGGGCGGCGTACTCCTCGAGATGGCCGGCAAGCTGTGCGACGCTCATGAAGCCGTGCGGATCAGGGCCGCTGTAGCGCCACCCCGGCAGCCGGCACATCCAGCTCGGGGCGAGCAGCCGCAGCGAGTCCCAGCGCTCGGAGCGCCACGACTCGGCGACCCTGCCCCGCTCGAGCACGACATGGTCGCGCCCGGCGCCGGCGAGCAGGTGGCTGACCGCGAGGCCGGCATGACCGGCCCCGACGACGACGGTGTCGACGTGGGTGACCATGGCGGACCGACCTCAGGAGGCGCGGCGCGCGGCCACGTCGACCTCGACCGCGGTGCCGTTGGTCAGGACGTCGTAGACCGCGGACCGGCGCCGGGACTGCTCGACGATGCCGCGCAGGGTCTCCTCGTCGGCATCGCCCTCGATCTCGAACGAGACGGTGATGCCGTCGTACCCGTTGCGGACCTCGTCGGAGAGCCCCAGGATCCCGCGCAGGTCGATGTCGCCGGTGACGGTGGAGCAGACCTTCGTCAGCGTGACGCCGCGGGCAGAGGCGATGTTGACGACGCCGGAGGTGATGCAGGCGGCGATGGCGTGCAGGAGGTACTCCACCGGCGTGGGCGCGTGGTCCGCTCCGACGAGCACCTCCGGGTGGTCGCTCTCGACCACCGTCTTCTGGCGGTGCTCCATCTCCTGCCCGGCGCCGAAGAAGTCGGAGAAGACCGTGCGGCTGTGGGTGCCGGACTCCCAGGTGTTGCGGGCCCGGAACTGGAACTGGGCGATCGCGGGCGTCCCCTTCACCGCGTCGAGGGTGGCGAACAGGGTCGGGACGTCGACGCCGTTGCGAGCCGGACGAGGGGCCGTCGGCCTGGACTGGGTGAGTGTCATGATGAGCCTTTCGATGCTCGGCGGCGCCACCCGGTGTGGCACCGCTCGCCGAACACCGTCGCCGTGCCGCCTTCCGCTGGCCTTCCGCTTGAGTCGGGAGGTGGAAGGTTCGGGGAAGGTCGTGCACGGATCCTCGGATCATGACCATCACTGCTCCTGCCGTCGGCGCTGTGGCGCGCCGTACGCGCGTCATCAGCCGACGCGATATCGAGCTCTTCACCGAGATCAGTGGCGACCGGAACCCGATCCACTACGACGACGAGCTGGCCGCACGCTCCCGGTTCGGCGGCATCGTCGTCCAGGGCGGGGTGACGTCCGGGCTCCTCAACGCCGTGGTCGCCGAGGACCTCCCGGGGCCGGGCAGCGTGTTCCTCGAGGTCGCGTGGCGCTTCCTCGCGCCGGTGCGACCCGGTGACGAGATCACCGCCACGGTCGAGGTGACCTCCGCGCGGACGGACAAGCCGGTCACGACGCTCGCGACCACGATCACCAACTCCGACGGCGTCGTGGTGCTCGACGGGTCCGCCGTCGTCTGGCGGGATCCCTCACTCACGCCGAACCCCGGGTTGTAGTCCTCCGAACCCCGGGTTGTTGGAGCTCGCTGGACGACAACCCGGGGTTCGGAGGACTACAACCCGGGGTTCGGCGACCTCTCCGCCGCCTTCGCGGCCTGCCAGAGCTCCTCGATCTCCTCGATCGTGTAGCGACGCCCCGACTTCCAGGCGGCCTCGGCGTCGGGCCCGAAGACGTGGGGGTTGCGGCGCCTCATCTTCTCCGTCAGCCCGGAGATGACGTCGTCCATCGTGAACTCGCCGGCCTCCTCGGCGATCGCCGCATGGAAGTAGATCTGCAGCAGCAGGTCGCCCAGCTCCTCGGCGAGGTGCCGGGGGTCGCCCTCCTCGATCGCCTCGAGCACCTCGTCGGACTCCTCGCGCAGGAAGCGCGCGAGGCTTCCATGCGACTGCGAGGCCTTCCAGGCGCACCGCTCGCGCATCGTCCTCATCAGGTCGAGGAACTCGACCAAGCCCTCCCCGGTGGCGTGGTCAGGCACAGCTGGTGTTGCCGGACGCCGGGGCGGCGGTCGGGTTCGCCGCGGCCTTGGCCGCGGACTTCGCCAGGTCGCTCGCGGCGACCGAGAGACTGGGGTCGTGGTGGGCGAAGGTCGAGCCGTCGATGGAGAGCCCGTAGACGGGGTTGACGGTGACGTGCTGCTTGTCGAGCCACTGGGTGAACGACTGCTCGCCGACCTGGTCGATGATGGCGGAGACGTAGGCCTGCGACCCCTCGACCTCCAGGATCGCGTCCTGGGTCGCCTGGTCGAACCGGGCGAGCTGGGGCCGCAGCTGGGCCAGCTGCTGCCGGTACGACGCACCGGGATCGATCCCGCGCTCCTCGGCGAACCGCTTCGCGATCATCCGGGCGGCCAGCGCGCCGACGACCTGGTTCTGCACCGTCTGCGAGCTCGCCGCGCTGCCGACCTTGGTCAGCGCGGAGCAGTAGTGGGCGGCCACGTCGGCGACGTGCCGCGTGGTCACGCGCTGGTCGCCCAACGCGAGCGCGGTGCCAGGCTGAGGGCCGGAGCCGCCGCAGGCGGTCAGCGACAGGGCGAGGACAGGGACGGCCAGGAGGGTGACACGACGCACGGTTGCACCTTACTCAGAGGGCCCCGGCATGGTGCAGCAACTGGCGCAGCAGCGAGCCGCGTCCGCCCTCCATGTCGCCGGCGACCTCCGCGGCGACCGCCTCCTCCGGCGTGAGCCAGGTGATCTCGAGCGCGTCCTGTCGCGGCTGGCACTCCCCTGAGACAGGGACGACGAAGGCCAGCGCGACGGCGTGCTGACGCGGGTCGTGGAGTCGGTCGGGCCACGGGAAGTACTCCGCCACCGCTGCCGGGACCGTGCTGACCGGAAGCACGGGGAACGCGGTCGAGCCGAGGTCCTTCTCGAGGTGGCGCATCAGCGCGTCGCGGATCCGCTCGCCGTGCATGACGCGACCGGACACCAGCGACCGCGTGATCCGGCCCGTGGTCGGCGAGCCGCGCAGCAGCAGGCCGACGCTCGCGACGCGACCGTCGGGGTCGACGCGGACGGGCAGCGCCTCGACGTACAGCATCGGGACCCGTCCGCGGGCCTCGGCGAGCTGCTCCTCGGTCATCCAGCCGGGCTCGGTGTCCTCCGGCAGCTCCCATCGCGACGACTCCTCGCCGAACTCCTCGCCGAACGCCTCCATCGTCATGGCCAGACCCTATCGATCGTCTCGCGCCTCACCCGACAGGCTCGGTCACCGGGTCGATCACCGAGTCGATCACACCGCGCGCCCACTGCAGCAGCGCGATGCCGTCGAGGGGCTTCGCCGGGAAGCCCGAGGAGATGGGCCGAGGCACGAGGATCGTGTCGACCTGCCCCTTGACGAGCGACTTCGGATAGAGCCGCTGGAGGCGCACCTGGCGGCTCTCGGGGAGCACGACGGGGGCGAACCGCACGTTCTTGCCGGCGATCGTCACCTCGCCCACCCCGGCCTTGCGCGCACGGGCCCGGAACCGTGCGACCAACAGCAGCGAGGCCACCTCCTGCGGCGGCTCGCCGTACCGGTCGTCGAGCTCCTCGGCGATGGCGTCGACGTCCTCGTCGGAGCGCACCTCGGCGAGCCGCTTGTACATCTCCAGGCGCAGCCGCTCCGAGGGGATGTAGTCGTGCGGCAGGTGGGCGTCGACCGGCAGCTCGATGCGGACCTCGTTGAGCTCGGGCTCCGTCTCGCCCTTGAAGTCGTTGACCGCCTCCCCGACCAGCCGGACGTAGAGGTCGAAGCCGACGTCGGCGATGTGGCCGGACTGCTCGCCGCCGAGCAGGTTGCCGGCGCCGCGGATCTCGAGGTCCTTCATCGCGATCGCCATGCCGCCACCGAGGTCGGAGTGCTGCGCGAGGGTGGCGAGCCGCTCGTGCGCGGTCTCGGTCAGCGGCTTCTCGGCCGGGTAGAGGAAGTAGGCGTACGCCCGCTCCCGCGAGCGGCCCACCCGGCCGCGAAGCTGGTGCAGCTGGCTCAGGCCGAGCGTGTCCGCCCGCTCGATGATCATCGTGTTGGCGTTGGAGACGTCGAGCCCGCTCTCCACCAGGGTGGTGCAGACGAGCACGTCGAAGCGCTTCTCCCAGAAGTCGAGCATCACCTGCTCGAGCTGCTTCTCGTTCATCTGGCCGTGGGCTGTGGCGACCCGGGCGTCGGGCACCAGCTCGCGGATCCGCGCGGCCGCCTTCTCGATCGACTGCACCCTGTTGTGGATGTAGAAGACCTGACCCTCCCGGAGGAGCTCACGACGGATGGCGGCGACGACCTGCCGGTCCTCGTAGCCGCCGACGTAGGTCAGCACCGGGTGGCGCTCCTCCGGCGGCGTGGTGATCGTCGACATCTCGCGGATGCCGGTGATGGCCATCTCCAGCGTGCGCGGGATCGGCGTCGCGCTCATCGACAGCACGTCGACCGCGGTGCGCATCCGCTTGAGCTGCTCCTTGTGCTCGACGCCGAAGCGCTGCTCCTCGTCGACGATGATCAGCCCGAGGTCCTTGAACCTGATGTCGGGGTTGAGCAGCCGGTGCGTGCCGACCACGATGTCGACGGATCCGTCGGCCATCCCGGCCATGATCTCCTTCGACTCCTTGTCGGACTGGAACCGGCTCAGGCCCCTGAGGACCACGGGGAAGCCGCTCATCCGCTCGGTGAACGTGCTCAGGTGCTGGGTGACGAGCAGGGTCGTCGGCACGAGCACCGCGACCTGCTTGCCTTCCTGCACGGCCTTGAACGCCGCCCGGACGGCGATCTCGGTCTTGCCATAGCCCACGTCACCGCAGATGAGCCGGTCCATCGGGACGCTGCGGCGCATGTCCTCCTTGACCTCGTCGACCGTCGAGAGCTGGTCGGCGGTCTCGGTGAACGGGAACGCGTCCTCGAGCTCGCGCTGCCACGGGGTATCGGGCCCGAACGCGTAGCCCTTGGTGGCCTGGCGGGCGGCGTAGAGCTTGATCAGCTCGGCGGCGATCTCGCGCACGGCCTTGCGGGCGCGGCTCTTCCGCTTCTGCCAGTCGGCGCCGCCGAGCCGGTCGAGGCTGGGCTGTTCACCGCCGACGTAGCGCGTCACCTGGTCGAGCGCGTCGGCCGGGACGTAGAGGCGGTCCGGCGGTCCGCCGCGCTTGCTGGCGCCGTACTCCAGGACGAGGTATTCGCGGACCGCGCCGCCGACCTCGCGCTGCTTCATCTCGACGAAGCGGCCCACGCCGTGCTGCTCGTGGACCACGTAGTCGCCGGTCTTGAGCTCGAGCGGGTCGATCTGCCGCTTGCGGCGCGCCGGCATCTTCTGCATGTCCCGGGTGGAGGACTTCTGGCCTGAGATGTCCTCGCCCGTGACGATCGCCAGCTTGGTCTCGTCGTCGACGAGGCCGGTCGCGATCGAGCCGCAGGTGACGAGGACGACGCCGTCGCCCGCGCCAGACCCGTCGCCGTCGCCAGCTCCATCGCTGGTCGAGTAGCGAGCGCCAGCGAGCGTATCGAGACCCTCGTCGAGCCGCGCGGGGACGTCCCGCTCCGCCAGGACCTCCACGGTGCGCTGCGCGGGGCCGTGACCGGGGTGGACGACGATGGTGCGGTAGCCCGCGAGCCGCCAGGCATCCAGGTCCGCGATCGCCTTCTCGACGTCGCCGCGGTAGGGGTCGACGGGGTTGTGCGGCAGGGTCAGGACGGGGACGCCGGCGGTGTCGGCCGTGATCGCGCCGGTGTCGTCGGCCAGCCCGAACGGGCTCATCGACCACCAGCTCTGCCGGCGGGCGAGGGCGTGGGAGCGGACGTCGCCGAGATCCCAGTACGACGCCTTGCCCAAGTCGATGGGCGCGCTGCCACCGCTCGCGGCCGCCGCCCAGCTCGCCCCGAGGAACTCCTCGCTCGTCGCGACCAGGTCGTGCGCCCGGCGGCGCACCCGCTCCGGGTCGAGCACGAGGATCTGGGCGTTGGCCGGCATGAGATCGACGAGGAGCTCCATGTCGTCGACGAGCACCGGCGCGAGCGACTCCATCCCCTCGACCGCGATGCCGGCGGCGATCTTGTCGGTCAGCTCGATGAGCTGCGGGTGCACCTCGCCGAGCGCCCTCGCACGGGCACGGACCTCGTCGGTGAGCAGCAGCTCGCGGCACGGAGGCGCCCAGAGGCGGTCGACCTTGCCGGTCGCCGGGTCCATCGCGCGTTGGTCGGCGACGGAGAAGGTGCGGATCTCCTCAATGTCGTCGCCCCAGAACTCCACCCGCAGCGGGTGCTCCTCGGTGGGCGGGAAGACATCCACGATGCCGCCGCGGACCGCGAACTCACCGCGCTTCTCCACCAGGTCAACCCTGCTGTAGGCGGCGGCCGCGAGGCGGCCCACGACGTCGTCCAGGGAAGCGGTCTGCCCGGGCACCAGCTCGACCGGCTCGAGGTCGCCGAGACCTTTGACCTGCGGCTGCAGGACCGAGCGGACCGGAGCGACGACGACCTGGAGGGCCGGATGGTCCGGCGTGGGGTGCACGAGGCGGCGCAGCACCGCGAGGCGACGGCCGACGGTGTCGGAGCGAGGGCTGAGCCGCTCGTGCGGAAGTGTCTCCCAGCTCGGGTAGTAGGCCACGCCCTCGGGATCGAGAAGACTCCCGAGCGCCGCGACCAGGTCCTCGGCCTCCCGGCTCGTCGCCGTCACGGCGAGCACCGGTCGGCCCGCGCGTGCCAGCCCGGTGACGAGGAACGGGCGCAGCGCCTCAGGGCCGGTGACGTCCAGGGTCGCGACGGCGCCGCCGCGCGCGTCTGCGACGACCTCCATGAGGGTCGGCTCCGCCAGGACAGCGTCGGCGAGTGCGGACAGGGGGCGGGACATGGGGTCTCCTCGAGCGGCACGACGAGCGCCCCCGGTCGGCTGGCGACGGGGGGTGGGACGAAGGCGAGTCTACGGGGCGAGGGGTTGTCCACAGGCGGCGGGAAAGACTGTTGCTGCTGCGGTCGTGCGGCGAGCACGATTGTCGCCCGAGCAAGGCATTACCACCGGGGGTAGCATCATGATCGTGGCGGAGTACGTGAAGGTGAGCATCTCGATGCCGGGCGACCTCGTCGAGCAGGTGAAGGAGCGGGCCGGGAGCGGCGGGGTGTCCGCCTATGTCACAGATGCGGTGCGCCACCGGATGCAGATGGAGGGGCTGCGTGACCTCGTCGAGCGGATGGAGGCCAAGCACGGGCCGGCCGACGAGACGAAGGTCCAGGCCATCATCGACGAGTACTTCACGTGAGCGCCGCGTCGACCGTCGTCCTGGACGCCACGGCCCTCGCCTCCACGGCGGCGGAGGACCGGATCTCGCTCGAGTGGGTCAAAGCGGCTCTCCGGGCTGATCGCCCGCTCTGCATCAGCGCGGTGACCATCGCCGAGGTCACCGACGGCAGCTCACGCGACACCCGCGTCCGCCGTCTCGTCAACCAGGTGACGGTGCACGACGTCACCCCCGCGATCGCCCACGCCGCGGGTGCGATGCGGGCGCGGGTCCGCCGTCGCAAGCAGCGCGACCTCACCGTCGATGCCGTCGTCGCGGCCACGGCCGCCAGCCTGCCTGGACCGGTCGTCGTGCTCACCTCCGACCCCGATGACCTCACGGCGCTCCTCGAGGGAACGACCGTGAGGGTCGCATCGCTGTCGTGAACCCCGGAGGTGTCGGGGAACGCCTCCTCGCACTCGTGGTGCTCGCGGTGCTGGTCGCTGGCTGCGCGAACGAACCTTCGGCGGCCCCGGGCGCGCCGAGCACGCCCACTGTGCCGACCGTGACGGTGACGGCGACGGTGACGCCGAGCCCCACCGCGACGTCGCCGGCGCCGGGCACCGTCCCGCCGTCCTGGCTGGGCACGCGCGTGCTGCCGACCACGGCCGCGGGATACGGCCACATCCTCCCGACCCCGGAGGAGCTGCGCGACCGGCGATTCACCCTGCCCGACACGGTGCCGATGCTGCCGGGGACGGGCTTCACCAGCCGGATCACCGCCCCTGCTCCCGCTGACGTGATCGCGCGCTCCACGTGGGTTCCCGGATGCCCTGTCGCCGCCTCCGACCTCGCCTGGGTGCGGCTGAGGTTCTGGGGCTTCGACGCCGCCCGGCACACCGGCGAGCTCCTGGTGAACTCGTCGGTGGCCGAGCAGATCGTGCAGGTCTTCGGCGACCTCTACCGTGCGCGCTTCCCGATCGAGGAGATGCGCATCACCACGCGCGCCGAGCAGACGGCGCCGCCGACCGGGGACGGCAACGACACCGGCTCCTTCAACTGCCGGCCGAAGGCGGGCCAGAAGAGCGGCTTCTCGCAGCACGCCTACGGGCTCGCGGTCGACGTCGACCCGTTCCAGAACCCCTACGAGAACGGCTCCCTCGTGCTGCCGGAGCTGGCGTCGTCCTATCGCGACCGCAGCGACGTCCGCCCCGGGATGATCCTCCCCCGCGGCCCCGTCGTGCGCGCCTTCGCCCGGATCGGCTGGACCTGGGGCGGCACCTGGCACTCGCTCAAGGACCTGCAGCACTTCAGCCAGAACGGCAGCTGACCTCGCCGAGATCAGGAGGTGCGGGACGCGTAGGTCTGGGCGGCGGCGTACACCTGGTCGACGTAGGCCTGGCTGTGGTTGTAGGAGAGGACGGCCCGTGCCCAGCCGGAGCCGTCGGCCAGCGAGCCGGAGGCGCACAGGTAGCGGCCGGCGGCGTACGCCGCGTCGTCGAGGTCCTGCACGTTCGCGACGCCGTCGCCATCGCCATCGGCCGTCCATCGCGACCAGGTCGACGGTATGAACTGCATCGGCCCGGCGGCCTGTGCCCACTCGGACGTGCCGGAGCCGTCGGCGCCGATGGCGGCGAGGTCCCCGGACCCGTCGAGCGTCGGGCCGAGGATCGGGGAGGACGACAGGCCGTCCTCCCCCAGCGTCCGTCCCCCGTAGGTCCCGTGCTGCGACTCCACCCAGCCGATGCCGGCCAGCGTGGTCCAGCCCAGGTGGCAGCCGGGGTCCTCCGAGGCGAGGTGGAGCTGGGCGTCGGCGTACGCCCTCAGCGCAGGGCCGGGGATGCCGGCCGCGGCTGCGGTCGACGCGACCCAGGCCGGCGAAACCAGCTCAGGACCGTGGGCGGCAGCGGGTGCCCTCGCCGCCGGCGCCGGCTCGGCCGGAGCGGACGGAGTGGTCGGAGCGGTCGGGCTCGCAGCGAGAGGCACGATGAGGGGTACGTCGGAGGAGGCCGTCCCGCTGTCAACGACGACGGAGGCGAACCCCACCACGGCGGCGGCCGCGAGCGCCACGAAGACCGCAGCGCGCATCGGTGAGCGCATGAACATCTGCGACTGCTCGCGCCTGCTCAGCCGAAGCGGCCGTTGACGTAGTCATGCGTGCGCTCGTCCTGCGGGTTGGTGAACATCGCCTTGGTGTCGCCGTGCTCGACGATGGCGCCGGGAGTGCCCTGAGCGGCGAGGAAGAACGCGCACTGGTCGGAGACACGCGCGGCCTGCTGCATGTTGTGGGTGACGATGACGATCGTGACCTCCTCGGCGAGGTGCTTCATCGTCTCCTCGATGACGCGCGTCGACGTCGGGTCGAGGGCCGAGCACGGCTCGTCCATGAGCAGCACCCGAGGCTTGATCGCCATCGAGCGCGCGATGCAGAGGCGCTGCTGCTGACCGCCGGACAGGCCGCCGCCAGGTGCGTCGAGGCGGTCCTTGACCTCGTTCCAGAGGCCGCCCAGGCGCAGGCACCGCTCGACGAGCTCGTCCTTCTCGGACTTCGAGGCCTTCTTGCCGGTGAGCTTGAGACCCGCGAGCACGTTGTCGTAGATCGACATGGCGGGGAAAGGGTTGGGCTTCTGGAAGACCATGCCGATGTCGCGGCGAGCGCGGGTGATCCGCACGGACGCGTCATAGATGTCCTCGCCGTCGAGCAGCACCTGCCCCGCCAGCGACGCGCTCGGCACCATCTCGTGCATGCGGTTGAGGGTGCGCAGGAAGGTCGACTTGCCGCATCCCGAGGGCCCGATCAGCGCCGTGATCTTGCCTGCCGGCATGGTCAGCGAGACCCGGTCGAGCACCTTGCGCTCGCCGAACCAGCAGGAGACGTCGACGGCCTCGAGCTCGGCGAGACCCTGGTCGTAGGCGACGGCGACCGGCATGGCGTCCGGGTCTGCGGCATCGGGCAGCGCCGGCATGACCATGGTGCTGTCCTGCGAGTGCGAGGCGGGCATGAGACTCCTTGAGAGCAACCGCGGTCGTGCGCGGGTGCGCCGGTTTGAACCAGTAGATGATTTGAAGCAGTAGATAATAACGTGAGCTAGTAGAGATTGGGCAGGACGACCACGACCTGCTTGGCGATCTGCGCCCCGAGCGCGAGAACCACGGGCGCGGCCACGATCCAGGTGTGCCACCGGCCCCACCGGCGCAGCGACCAGAGAAGCCCCGCGCCCGCGGCGATCGCGAGCTCGAGCAGCAGGAACAGCGGCAGCCAGCCGCTCGGATCGGTGCCGAGCGGGTCCTCGGCCCTACTCAGCGATCCGAGGCGGAGCACCGGCTGGGGAGCCGGCTTCGCGATCCCGACGAGGTCGGCATCGACGCGCACCACGCGGTCGGAGGAGAAGATCGACCCTGCGGACGTCACCAGCGTGAGCCGACCGGCCTTGGCCGGCAGCGCGGCGACCTTGGCACCGGCGCGCCGGACGGCGCTCACCTGATACGTCGCCGTCCCCTGGCCCGTGACAGTGGTGATCCGATCACCGGGCACGAGCCTGGCGATGGCGCGGAACGGACCGCCGTACGCCGCTTGGCGACCGTAGACGACGCTCACCCCCTGCTGACCGGGGAGCGGCGTGTCACGGCGATGGCCTGGCCCGTCGAGAAGCGTGCGCGACGACGTGCCCTCGACGACCGTCTGGGTGAGGCCGAGCGCGGGGATCCTGAGGAGCGCCACCGGCATGCCAGGCCGGAGAAGCGCTCCGTTGACGTCGACCTGGCCGACGGGTGCGGTGCCGCCGGCGAGGTCCGCGCGGAACTGACCGTAGAGAAGCCGCTGGCTGCGCTGCTCGGCCAGGTGCGACATGAGCGTGAGGTGGGCGACGAAGCCGGCGAGCAGGACGACGAAGAGCATCATCGCCCAGCCGGAGACGCGCAGCATGGTCGTCTCGGACGGGAGCGGGACGGCACGTCGCAGATCCGAGGGAGCGGAGGTGTCGAGGGTCGCGAGGCGGTCCATGGCGCGTCGAGGGGCCCGGGCGATGCGCTCGCGGAGAGATCTCGCCGAGCGGCGGAGCACCGCCCCGGCCGGGGCCGGGGCGGTGCTCGGTTCGCTGGATGCGTGGACCGACAAGGTCACGTGACCTTGAGGGTGGCAAGCGCCCTCAGCGGAGCCGGCTTGACCTTGGCGTCGCCCGTGTAGGAGACGTAGACCGTGTAGGAGCCCTTCTTGAGCCTCTTGGTGAGCGTGACGACGGCCTTGCCGCCGACGAGGCCCTTGTTCGCGACCGTGACGAGGGTCCTCGTGCGCTTCTTGACGACGACGGTGACCTTGCCGGTGGGCACGGTGCCCGAGGCGGTGACCGTGACGGTGACCTTGGCCCTCTTGGTGTGGCTCACCTTCGGGGCGACGGCCCGGACGACCGGGTTGACCTTGACGATCGGCGCGGCCTTCACGGCGATCGTGCCGGCCGGGACCTGCGTGGTCGCCACGCCCGCGAGGGCGGGGGTGAAGACGCCGGTGTAGCCGAGCGAGCCGACCGTCGGGGTCGGGATGGTGATGGAGGTCGAGGTGGCGCCCGCGGCGATCGTGCCCGTGTAGTCCTTGCCGCCGGCGGTCAGCTTGACGGTGCCGCCGCCGTTGCCGTTCGACTGGACGCCCACCGTGACGGTCGCGCTCTTGCCGGCGGTGCCGGTGGTGCTGCTCGCCAGGACCGTCGCCGTCGACGGAGCGTCGAACGTGCGGCTCGTGTCACCGCACGAGCTGGCGCCCGAGGAGGCCGTGAGGGGCAGGAAGCCGTACTGCTGGATGGCCGCGGTCTGCTGGCACACCGAGGACGTCGTGCCGACGAAGGTGTCGTGGATCAGCTGCAGCTTGGCGCTCGCGGTCGGGGTCCGCCAGGCGGCGGCGGGGATCACGTTGTAGACCAGGCGGGTCAGCGCGAAGGGAGTCTCCGAGCCGCCCTGCTTGGCATTGGTGACATAGGCCGGGTCGGGCGCCAGCGTGGCGTCCGTCGACGCGTCGCCGGTGTAGGGAAGGGCAGCCGCGTCGGACACCGAGGAGAACAGCGGCACGAGCTGGTAGTCGGTGCCCGCCACCTTGCCTGCGTCGGGGTCGGCGATGGTGTGGTTGTGGTAGCCGATGAACTTCGCGCCGGAGAACGGAGCGATCGCGGCCGCAGTCGCCGGGGCGCTCGTCAGGACGGTCGCGTCGTGCTCCTGCACCGGGCCGGTCGCGCCGTAGCCCACCGCGCCGATGTAGGGGTCGGTGCCGGTCGGAGGCGTGGTCGAGGGCCACAGGCCGTCGCCCTTGGTGCTGCCGCCGGCGGTGAGGTTGATGCCGCCGCCCTGGGTGGCGAGCTGGGCGAGGAAGAACTGCCGGCTGCCCGAGCCGGCCTTCGGCACGAAGGCGTTGATCGGCAGGTAGAGCGACTTGTCCGCGGCGGCGTCGTAGGCGGCCTGGGTGACCAGCGCACCGTCGGCCTTGGTCACGTAGGTGTCCGTGCCGGTGTAGATGTTGACGAGGTCCGTGATCGAGACGCCCTTGCCGCCGTTGGTCAGGAGGAAGGGGCTTCCCGCGGGGACGGCGAGGCTGACCGCGTCCGTCGCGAACGGGACGTCGGTGACGGTGCCGTTGCTGTTGACGGTGGAGCTGATCGCCTGAGCGCCGGAGGCACGCGAGAAGTCGACGTCGTTGATGTTGGCGTTGCCGGCCGCGGTCAGGCCGATCGAGTCCGTCAGGGCCTTGAAGCCCGCACCCGAGCCGTTGGGGCGGTTGGCGACCTTGCCGCTGCGGTAGGTGATCGTGCTGCCACCCGTCGCCGTGAACGAGGCGATGACCTGCTTGCCGGCAGCGGTGTTGATCGCCTGGGCGATGCCGTACATCACGTCCTGCGTGGTGTCGGAGCCCACGCCGACCAGCGTGGTGCTCGCAACGGGCGTCGTGATCGCGGCGTCCTCGTCGGCGGCGGTCGGAGGCGTCGCCACCGCGAACGCGGTCGAGGTCAGGCCGAGGGCCAGCGCCGCAGCTGCGGAGGCGCTGACGGAGGCCTTGGCGAAGGTGGTGACCTTCATCGAGTGTTCCTTTCAAGGGGTTGGAGTGCTGCCACCGCCCGGCCGGTCGCACACGATCCGGACGCTAGGAGTGAGGTGGAAGCGCTGGGGGTTTCGTCGGTGAATGGGCGTGGAACAAGCTGTGAATCAGTGACACCGGCGCGCGGCCGCGATGACCGTCGGCCCGGCCACCAGGCAGGGAAGCGCGAACAGGAGGGCGGCGAGGACGGCGTACCTCGCCGCCGGGCTCACGCGGGCCACCGGCGTGACGCCGAGGGCCGCGGCATCGACCACGTCGCTCGCAGCTCCGTGGCGCCCCCCACCACCGGCCGCGGCGGCCACAGGCGCCGTCGCCCCCGACGGGGCTGACGGCCCTGACGGCCCGGTCGTCGTCGGCGGTGACGTCGACGACGACGGCGTCTTCGACGGCGGGGTGCGCGGCGGGGTCGTGCCGGCCCGGTGAGAGGCACACTGCGGCTTGCGGACCTCCGCCCGCAGGTCTGCGGCCACCGACCTCGCCTCTGCCTTGTCCGGCGCGCTCAGCGGTGCATAGCCGAGCGGGAGCTGGCCGAGCCTGGTGCCCGAGGACTGGCCGGCCGACCCGACGTAGTCCAGGAACGTCGCGTACGCCGCCAGCTCGGTCGTCGAGGCCCCGCACACGTTGATCGCGGCATAGGTCTGCATCGTCAGCGGATAGCCGCCGGACGCCGTCCTCATCGGGTCCACCCGGTAGACACCGGGCACGTCGGTCGAGACGCGCTTTGCGAGCTGCTTGTCCATCGCGTCGACGGTCGGCGAGACGCCGGCACCCGTGGCCGCGGAGTCAGGAACGAAGGAGGCCGTCGGCAGACCGTAGAGGCTCGCCGCCTGCGCCGTCGTCAGGGCCAGCTCGAAGCGGCTTCCGGGCGTCTGGGGCGACCCGCCGGCATACTGCGGTGGGACCTTCGTCGTGTCCCAGAAGACCTTCGAGCCCGCGGTCGCGCTGACCGTCCGGCGTCCGCCATCGGTGAAGCTGGCGGTGTAGGGACGCAGGTCGAGGGTCCCGTAGCCCGGCGGGGGCGCGTCGCCGGTGACGTAGCTCGAGGGGTCCGACTTCGGGAACGAGGAGAGGGTCGTGTCGCTGTCCAGGTCGAGGTCGAGGTAGGCCGGGTTGATGGTGGTGCCCCAGCGGTCCGGCTCACCCGCGAGGAAGTTGCGAGCCGCCGTGTCCGAGCGCAGCCAGGACCAGACCGCCTGCGCCGCGTCGGTGTCGCCGAAGGGCACCATGAGGCCGTCCGGTGCGGCGTCGCGGTAGAAGTGCGCGAAGGCGGGGTTGAGAGCGAGGAACTCGGGGTCGCGCGTGAGGCTGGGCGGGTTGTCCTTGCGCACCGCCGAGTTGGCGCCGTCGCCCGGGATGTCGTTGAGATAGGACTGGGTGAGCAGCTTCGCGACCAGCAGCGGCGTGAGCCGCAGGTCCGTGACGAGGGTGCCGTTCGCGCCCAGGTCCGGGTTGGTCTTCTCGTTGGTGTTGTAGTTCTTGTCGATCAGGTAGCTGACCACGAGGGCCGACGTGGCGACGGGCGCGTACTCGAGCGTCGCGCCACCGACCGTCGCCGGATCGACCGGGTCGGTCATGAAGGTGAGACCCGGCGCGCTCGGCGTGGCACCGAGGACCGTGGAGCGCGCCTGCCCGTCGCCGATCTGGGAGTAGCCGAGCGTCGTGCCCTGCGCACACAGTGCCGACTGCCACGAGCTGAAGGCCGAGGCGACCAGCTCGGAGCCGGCCGTCGGGATCTCGTTGGCGCCGAGCCGGCAGCTGGCGCCGATGGGCGAGAACGAGAGCCTCACCTGCATCCGGTCCTGCCACGCGGAGGCCGAGAGCGGCGATCCTGCGACGTACTGGGAGTTCGGCGGCAGGGAGTCGTCGTGGTCGGCAGCCCGGGCGCCGTTGAGGTTGTACTCGCCGCGCGGCACGACGACCAGCCAGCACGAGTAGCCCGCGTTGCTCAGCGTCGGGTTCCCGCAGCCGAGGTACGGCGCGGAGAGCGCGCTCTGCAGGTTCACGATGTACTGACCGGACCCGTCGGCAGCCGTGCGGGCGTAGGTCACCTCGTTGGACTGGGCGGATCCGAACGGTGGCTGGGCGTCGGAGTCGTTGGTCCAGCCCAGATCGGCCTTCTTCGGGTCGTCGACGCTCCAGAAGGGCACGAGGTGCTGCTCACCGAGCCCGAACGGAGCATGGGTGTAGGCGGCACCCAGATCCTGCTTCGGGTCGGCCTCGTCGCCCGTCAGGAGGTCGCGCGTCGACGCCGCCGCACCGGTCCGGGCTGCGATCGAGCTCGCGGGTGTGCCCCATTGGCACTGTTCGGGCGCCGGCCCCGATGTACCGGGACTCGCCCAGCACTGCATGATCTGAAGGAAGTTGCTGGCCGCGCCGCTCGGCGCGGTCGCCTTCCCGCCCGTCCACGAGACCTGGAGGCCCTGGTCGGTCAGGTCCTGCGTCTGCGAGACCGTGACCTGGAGGTCCTTGAACAGCGGCTGGTTCTTGTCGGCCGGGTCGAGCTGATCCTTGTCGCGATAGTCGGGATCGAACGAGGCGCGGTCGTCGGTCCACGAGACCGTGACCGAGCTGCTCGTCGTCGCCGACGCCACACCCGACGTGGCCGACGCACCGGAGGGGCCCGCCGCCTCCGCGGTGCCGGCCGAGACCGCCAACGCCGTGAAGAGGAGACCCAGACCCAGGTCGAGGAGGAGCGCCACCGCGGCGACGCGCCGGAGGCGTCGCGAGCGCAGGAACCAGGGCGTGCTGGCCATCAGGACCTCGTCCGCCTGCTCGACAGCGCCAGGAGCGGCGGGGCGAGGATGAGCGCCAGCAGCAGCCCGACCACGAGCCACACGGCCCACCGCGACAGGCCCGAGAGCGGATCCGAGGCGACCTCGGTCGGCGACGCCGCGAGCTGCGTGCACTGGCCGGTGTCCTGGTCGCACGAGGTCTTGCCGTCGGGGTTGAGCAGACTCGTCTGCGTGCCGGTCCCCGATCCGCCGCCGGTCCCCACCGCTGAGCCCGGTCCGGGAGCGGCGCCGCCCCGTCCGGCGGAGGCCGGCGTACCGCTGTTGGAGCCGCCCGTCGCGCCGGTCCCCGTCGACCCGGTCGAGCTGGTGGCCTGGCCCGTGGCGGAGCCGCCCTTTGCTCCGACGGCGTTCTGGTCGCCCTGGCCCCCGGTGCTGGCGGACTTCGTGCCGTTCGCCGGGGTGCCGTAGGTGCAGCCGGCCTTCGCCCCGGCCTTGTCGCAGAGGTCCGGGTAGAGGGCGTTCTTGGCGAGCGTGTTGGTGCCGTCGGAGGAGAACGTCGGGTTGTTGCACTTCTTGATGTCGATCGCCGCAGTCGCGGCGCCCGGGATCCTCTTGACCTGCGAGAGCCCGGCCTGAACCAGGTTGATGGGCAGCGGCGAGTAGCCGAGGGTCGGCGCCTTCTGCTGGCCGTCGCACAGGGCGTAGCGCACGAACGCGCTCAGCGTCTTCCCCTTCGCGGTCGTGAACCCGTTCTGCAGCTGCGTGGGAACGACGAAGTAGGAGTACGACGAGATCGGGTAGTTCCGCGGGTCGGGGTCGACGTAGACCCCGTCGAGGTTCTGCGTGAGGTACGTCGGCCCCGCTGCCATGTTGATCTTCGCCTTGAGCAGGGCGACCGCGACGTTGGACGCCGTCGGCAGGGTGTAGAACCCCGCCTTGTTGAGCACCTTCGCCACGGGGAAGCCGCTCTGCAGGGCGTAGGAGTACTCGACGTAGCCGACACTGCCGACGTTGCCCGCCTGGGCGACGAAGCCGGCAACCCCGTTGTCACCGGACTTCGCCTGGTGGACGGTCGCCTTGTAGTCGCTGCACTGGGTGAAGAAGGAGAGCTGGCCGCAGTGCCAGACGGACGGGAACTGCTGGGCCATCCACTGCGTGAACATCGCGGTCGACCCCGACCCGTCGGAACGGACGACGGGCGTGATCTTGAGCGGGGGAAGCGCGACGCCGGGGTTCTCTCCGGCGATCTTCGGGTCGTTCCACTTGGTGATGCTGCCGGCGAAGATGCCCGCGATGGTCGGGCCTGAGAGCTTGAGGTTGGTGAAGCGCCTGCCGGCGACGGTCAGGTTGTACATCAGCGCGGTGCCGCCGGCGACGTCCGGGATGTAGGCGAAGGCACGTCCGGGCGGGTCGGGGCTGGTGTCCTTGACGCCGTAGGGGATGTCGCTGGCCGCGAAGTCGTCGCTGTTGCCCTGGGCGAAGCCGGTGAGGCCGGCGACCGACCCGGTGGCGGCGAAGTTGACCTTGATGCCGGCGTTGACCACCGAGGCGCGCCAGTCGTCGATCGCGTTGGCGGCCCATGACGAGCCCTCCCCTGTGATCGGCGTGTAGGCGTCAGCCATGGCGGGGGCGGCGGCCAGGCCCAGACACGCGACGGCGGCGACCACCGCCGCCGTCATGAGCCCGACGAGACGGTTCCTATGCACTGGTTCTCCTGTGGCGAGACTCCGCGGACGGCTGGGCGGACGGCTGGGCGGATGGCTGAGCGGACGGCTGGGCGGACGGCTGGGCGGACGGGTCCGGCGAGGCTGGACGACGGACGAGGGCGCCGGCCGTGCCGGCGAGCGCCGACATGCGGCCCGAGCGGGCCTGGCGACGCTTGCGCCGCGCGGCCCGCTTGGCGACGTCCTGCGAGCCGAGCACCCGCGCGAGGACGAAGAGGATCAGGACGAGGCCCATGAGCACGACGGCGGCGCCGAAGCCGCGGTCGATGACGGTCTGCTGCGGCGACTTCACGAACTGGAAGGTCACCAGCGGCAGCGAGACCATCGGCCCGGAGAGCGGGTTGGCGTTGAGCGACGCGGTGAAGCCGGCGGTGAGCAGGACCGGGGAGGTCTCCCCGATGCCGCGTGCGGTGGCCAGGATGATCGCCGTGGTGAGGCCCGAGCGCGAGGTCGGCAGCACGACGTGCATGACCGTCTTGAACTGGCTCGCCCCGAGACCGAGGCTGGCCTCCTTGAGCGTGTGCGGCACCAGCCGGAAGACCACGTCGGCCGCCCGGATCATGATCGGCAGCATCATCACGGTGATGGCGAGACCCGCAGCCAGACCGGACTTGTCGAAGCCGAGGATGAGGACGAACGTCGCGAGGATGAACAGGCCGGCGACGATCGACGGCAGCGCGGTCATCGCCTCGACGATCGTGCGGACGAAGCGCGCGAAGGGCCCCGGCACCTCGGAGAGGAAGAGCGCCGTCGTCACGCCGAGCGGGATGGTGACGGCCAGCGCGATCGTGATCTGGATGAGCGTCCCGACGATGGCGTGGAGCACGCCGCCCTTGGTCAGCGGGTCGAGCGGCCCGGCAAGCGTCATGTCCTGGGAGAACATGTTGAGGTGGAGGATCGAGCGGAAGCCTCGCCCGACCGTGTAGATCAGCACCGAGGCGAGCGTGCCCACCAGCAGGAGGGCGCCCGACTGCACCAGGACGGCGATCACCCGGTCGGTGACGACCGGCCCCGTCTCGTCGAGGGCGACCAGGACGGCGTAGACGGCGAGGAACAGCGCGTAGGCCACCACGACGAAGGCCAGAGGCCCACGCATCGGCGCGACCTGCGTGGAGATCACCATCGTCAGCGCGAGCGAGGCCACACCGGCACCGATCAGGGAGAGCAGATCGCCGATCCTGACGCCGTTGGTGAAGCGACGCGCCTCAGGGGTCGCCGGTGTCGCCTCCTTCCGCGGCAGGACGGTCGAGGCCCCGAAGAGCTCCTCCTCGGGCGTGATGGTGGAGCCCGTGAGCGGCTCCTCGGGCACGACGACGGATCCCGCGACGGGCTCGGCGACCTCGGTCAACTGCTTGCTCCAGAACGCGAACGGGCGACGACCGAGGATGCCGCGAAGTTGATCATGAGAGTGAGGACGAAGAGCGTCAGCCCTGCGGCCATCAGCGCCGAGAGGCCGAACGGGCTCGCCTCGGCGAAGTCGAGCGCGATGAGCGACGACACTGAGATCGCGCCGCTCTGCAGGAGGTGTGGCTGCAGCTCGAAGACCGGCGTGATGATCATGTAGACCGCGATCGTCTCGCCGAGCGCCCGGCCGAGGCCGAGCATCGTGCCGCCGATCATGCCGCCCTTGCCGAACGGGAGCACCACCGAGCGGATCACGCCCCACTTGGTGGCGCCGAGGGCGAACGCCCCCTCGCGCTCGCCGATCGGGACCTGGGAGAAGACCTCCCGCATGATCGAGGTGACGACGGGCGTGATCATCATGCCGACGACCAGCCCGGCAATGAGAGTGGAGCCCGTGAACACCGTCATCGACGGCAGCGGGTCGTCGTGGGAGACGCCGTCCACGTGGAAGGGCCCGAACCAGCCGAAGTGACGCGAGAGCCAGGCGGCGACGGGCGCCACCTTCGACTGGAGGAAGAAGAACCCCCACAGGCCGTAGACCACCGACGGGATGGCGGCCATCAGGTCGATGACCGAGACCAGCAGGCTGCGCATGCGGTCCGGCGCATACTGCGTGATGTAGAGCGACGTCGCCGTGGAGAGCGGGAACGCGACGAGGACCGCCACGGTGGCGATGAGGATGGTGCCGGTCAGGACCGCGGCCACTCCGAAGTGGCCCTTGTCCGGCTCCCATGCCTGCGTCGTCAGGAACGAGAGGCCAGCCTGGTTCAGCGCCTGGTAGGCGCGCACGCTCAAGAAGATGCCGACCAGCAGCATGATGGAGAGCACGACCACGCCACTGCCCGTCGCGACACCGCGGAAGATCTTGTCCGGAGTGTCCCGAACGAGGGTGATCCTGCGAGGCCGGTCCTCAGTGGCGGGTACGTCGTCGAGTTCAGCTGCCAGCCCCACAGGGCGCAAGCGTGGACATCACGGACGACCGAACGCCCCTTCGTCGGTGGACGGCAGATGAACAGGCAGGCGTGGTTCGGTGACAAACCGTCCGAGGCCGCCGGGCGACCTTCCCCAGTCTTGAGTAAGGAAGCCGACGCGACACGGTGTCCGCAACGCCTCGATCCACGCTGAGGGACGTCGAGGGCCCATACGGGCCAGCACCACCAGTCGCCTCACATCGGGGGATTCGTCATGAAGGTCGCCGTCTTCGGCCTGGGTTATGTCGGCACGGTCACGGCGGCAGGGCTCGCCCACAGCGGCCACGAGGTCGTCGGCGTCGACGTCGACGACGCGAAGGTCACCGCCATCAACGACGGCCAGAGCCCCGTCGTGGAGCCGGGCATCACCGAGCTCGTGGACGACAGCGTGCGGAGCGGGCGGCTGCACGCGACGACGTCGGTCGCGGAGGCCATCGCGGGCGCCGACGTCTCCCTCATCTGCGTCGGGACGCCGTCGGGCAGCCACGGCAACACCGACCTCACCTATCTCGCGCGCGTCGTGGTCGAGATCCGCGACGCGATGGAGCACGTCGCACCCCCGCCGAGCGGCTTCCACGCCGTGGTCGTGCGGAGCACGGTCCCACCCGGGACCGTCGACCAGGTGGTCGCGCCGGTCTTCGCCCGCGGCGTGCCCGGCTGGGAGATCGGGACGGCGATGTGCCCCGAGTTCTTGCGCGAGGGCGTGAGCGTGAAGGACTTCTTCGCGCCCCCGTTCGTCGTGGTCGGGACGGCCGACGACCAGACGCACTCCACGATCGCGGCTCTCTTCTCCTTCCTCGACATCGAGGTCCGGCACGTCGCCGTCGCGACCGCCGAGTCGCTCAAGTACGCCTGCAACGCCTTCCACGCGACCAAGGTTTCCTTCGCGAACGAGCTCGCCCGGGTGTTCCGCGGCTACGGCGTGGACTCGCGCGAGGTCATGGAGATCTTCTGCGAGGACACCAAGCTCAACATCGCGCCGACCTACCTGCGGCCCGGGTTCGCCTACGGGGGCAGCTGCCTGCCGAAGGACCTGCGGGCCCTGCAGTACATGGCGCGCACGAACGGGGTGGACGCTCCACTCCTCGCCGGCACCGCCCTCACCAACGAGCTGGTCGTGCGCGACGTCGTCGAGCGGGTGATCGACTTCGGGCTGCGTCACGTCGCACTCCTCGGCCTCAGCTTCAAGTCCGACACCGACGACCTCCGGGAGAGCCCGAACGTCGAGCTGGCCGAGCGCCTTCTCGGCAAGGGCTTCGAGGTCCGGATCTACGACCCGATCATCAACCCCGAACGCCTCGTCGGCGCCAACCGCCGTCACGTCGAGGCACGACTCCCCCACCTGAGCCGCCTGCTCGTGTGCACGCCGGAGGAGGCACTCGAGGGTGCGGAGGTGGTCCTCGTGGGGACCACGTCGGAGGCGGTCAGCGCCGCCCTGGTCGCCGCGGCGCCCGAGCACGTCATCGACCTGACGGGCCGGCTCGAGGATGACGTCGAGCTTCTGCCGGGCTACAGCGGGGTGGGCTGGTGACTGCATCCCCCCGGGTCCTCATCATCGTCCAGAACCTGCCGGTGCCGTTCGACCGGCGGGTGTGGCTCGAGTGCCGGACGCTCCGCGACGCCGGGTACGACGTCACGGTGATCTGCCCGCGGGGCAAGGACACCGGCGCCTACCAGGTGGTCGACGGCGTCACGATCCACGGATACCGCCCCTACGCGCCGGGTGGCAGCGCGCTGAGCTACGTGTTGGAGTACGCCTACTCCTTCCTGGCGACGCTCCGCCTCGCGCTCAAGGCGCGTCGTCGCGGCGGGTTCGCGGTCGTGCAGGCGTGCAACCCACCCGACATCTTCTGGCCGCTGGCCCGCTGGCTGCGGCTGCGCGACGGCACGCGGTTCGTCTTCGACCACCACGACCTGTGCCCCGAGCTCTTCGAGTCGCGCTTCCCGACCGGCTCGCGCCTGGCGCTCAAGGGTCTGAGGCTGCTGGAGCGCGCCACCTTCCGGACCGCCGACCGGGTGACCTCGACCAACGAGTCCTACCGCAGCATCGCCATGCGGCGTGGCGGCAAGCCACCCGCCGAGGTGAGCGTGGTCCGCACCGGTCCCGACCCGCAGGTGATGAAGGCGAAGGCGCCCGTGCCGGCGGAGCGACGCGGGCGCGCGCACCTCGTCGCCTATCTCGGCGTCATGGGACCGCAGGACGGGGTCGACGTCGTCCTGGCCGCCGCCGACCACGTCGTCCACGGCCTGGGGCGCACCGACATCTCCTTCACGCTCATGGGCGGCGGCGACTGTCACGCCGAGCTCGTCGCCGAGCGCGACCAGCTCGGGCTGCAGGACTACGTCGAGCTGCCGGGACGCGTGTCTGACGCCTACGTCGCCGACGTCCTCTCCACCGCCGACGTCGGCCTCTCCCCCGACCCGCTCAACCCGCTCAACGACGTCTCCACCATGAACAAGACCATGGAGTACATGGCCTTCGGGCTTCCCGTCGTCGCCTTCGAGCTGGTCGAGACGCGGGTCTCCGCGGGTGACGGTGCGGTCTACGTCGACCCGGCCACCGGGGCGCGCGGCTTCGCCGAAGCTCTGGTCGCACTCCTCGATGACCCGGAGTCGCGCCAGCTGATGGGCAAGCTCGGCCGGGAGCGGGTCGAGACCCAGCTCGCCTGGGCGCACCAGGCCCCGGCGTACCGCGCCGTCTTCGACGAGCTGACCGGGCGCGCCGCGCCCACCCCTTCCCGAAAGGACGCGTCATGAAGGTCGTTCTCTTCTGCGGCGGGCTCGGCATGCGGATGCGCGCCGACAACCAGTCCCTCCCCAAGCCCATGATGCCGATCGGCAGCAGGCCGGTGCTGTGGCACATCATGCGCTACTTCGCGCACTTCGGGCACACCGAGTTCATCCTCTGCCTGGGCCACGGCGCCCAGGCCGTCAAGGACTACTTCCTCGACTACCGCGAGACCGCGTCGAACGACTTCGTCCTGACCAAGGGCGGCAAGCACGTCGACATGCTGAGCACCGACATCAGCGAATGGACGATCACGTTCATCGACACCGGCATGGACACCCCGATCGGCGAGCGTCTTCGCCGGGTGAGGCCCTACCTCGAGGGCGACGAGTACTTCCTCGCCAACTACGGCGACGTCCTCACCGACGCGCCCATGAACGACCTCATCGACCAGTTCGCCGAGACCGACGCCGTCGCCCAGTTCATCGCGGTCAAGCCCGGCGACTCCTTCCACGTCGTCGAGACCGACGACGAGGGACGGGTCAAGGACCTGGTGCCGGCCGGCGACCTGCCGTTCCGCATCAACGGCGGCTACTTCGTCCTGCGCCAGGGGATCTTCGACTACCTCGACGAGGGCGACGACCTGGTGATGGACGGCTGCGTCAAGGCAGCCAAGGACGGGCGGACACGCGCAGTGTCGTACGACGGCTTCTGGGCGCCCATGGACACGCTGAAGGAGCGCACCCACCTCGAGGATCTTTACCGGCGCGGCTGCAGCCCGTGGGCGCTGTGGCGAAGCCAGCCCAACCCCGGCGGTGTGCCCATCCTCCCGATCGAGGTTCCGGTCGCGCTCACCTCATGACGCCGTGGCTCGGGGGTCATGACGTCGCACCTCAGCGTGGTCGCTTGGGCACTCGCACGCTGTTGCTCACGACCGCGGCGTAGGTGGTGGAGGTGCTGCGCCGGAGCGCCCGTGCCCTCACGCGGATCTGGCGGAACTTGTACGGCACCCGCACGGTGAGGACGTTCGAGCCCCGGTAGGTCTGCGTGGTGATCGTGCGCCACGAGCCATGGGCGAGGCGTCCTTCGATGGTGATCGGGCGGTGGACGCCGCCACATGCCGAACAGCCGGCGTACGTGAGGCGGAACCGGGCACGCAACCCGGCCGCCGTGCGCCCCTTGGCCCAGGAGCGGGGCGCCAGGTGTGCTGTGCTGCGGTAGGTCACGGAGCCAGGCGGCGGAGGCGTCGAGGGGCCCCCCGTGTACGCCCCCAGGACGAGGACCCAGTCCGCGTCGTGGACCGAGTTCGAGCCCTGCGAGGCCGAGCTGTACGTCGGCCCCGGCGTGGCGGCCCTGGTGGCTCCCGAGGCGGGGTCGACCCACGTGGCCCTGTAGCCGGGCACCATCATCGACTCGTCGATCGTGATGGTCGAGGGGTGGCTCATGTAGATCACGGCCAGGGTGCCGTCCGGGGTGCGCGAGGCGGTCACGTATCTGTCGGAGTCATTCAACAGGTACTTGCCGGACCCGCCCGAGACGATCGGGGCGATGTGGGTGCCGCGGCCGGCGGTCACCAGGTCGCTGGCGGTGTCGGCGATCAGGCGTTGCCAGCTGGGCAGCGCCCGCCAGTAGCTGGTGATCGCCGGGACCTGAGTGTTGTAGAACGGCGCCGACGCGATCTGGTCCTGGGCTCCGCTGCCCCACTGCCACACC
>NZ_BAAIGC010000029.1:0-69011 GCF_054653495.1 Nocardioides sp. AN3 | reverse complement strand
GCGCCACCACACCCTCGCCGACCACCCCGACCACACCATCGAACAACTCCGACCCGGACGCATCCGCATCAACAGACGCTGCTGAGCCAGCCTGCTGAACCGACACAGCAGCAGCGAGCGTCCGCCACCCTCGGAGAGCACATGCCAGCCCGAAGGGACACCCCGAGCGGCCAGGCAAGAGACCGCTCCACCTGGGAGGGCACCGGCCGCGTCACCGCTCCGCAACTGGTCTCAACGTCCAGTGCCGAGGCCAACCGCAGCGCCCATTCAGACCAGTTCCGCCGCGCTCGCAGGTCGAGCGCGACGCCCCGCCGTCGTCCGGCGTCCGCGGCGGGCCCGCACAGACAACAGAAGGGACGGCGCTACGTACTCCGGAGATACGTACCGACATCCGTAGTTCCGCGGGTGTGCGCCTGCTCGTCGCGTAGCAGCCTGGGGGGCAGAAGATGTCGATGCCCGGATGGAAGTGATCGTGATGACCGCCAGCAGCCAGCTCTCCCGCGACGAGCAGATTGCGGCGGCGATCACCGCGAACCGGATGGAGCGGGTCGACGGCTGCGAGTGGGCCACCCCCGCCGTACGCGACGTGCTCGCCGAGTTCGCCGCCGACCTCCGTCCGAGCATCCCGCTCTCGGCGGTCTTCGACCGGATCCGGCGTGCCGTCGAGGCAGACCGTGCCGGCGTCGACACCCCCGCCCGCCTGCAGCTCGTCTCCTAGATGTTGGAGGCGTCCGGCGGGACATCCGAGGGCGGTCGAGGGGCGCCCCCTGCAGCCGAGGTCGGCGCGCACGACATGCCCAAGGTGTACGCCGTCATCGACAGCGACCCGTAGGTGTAGCCGTCGACGAGCACGCGGGTGTCGCTCGTCTGGCCGGCCGCGTCGGCCAGGCCCGCCAGATACAGCGCCGGGATGAAGTGGTCGGGAGTGGGGACGGCGTGGGCGTAGTCGCCGTGGGCGTCCAGGGCCGCGAACCGGGTCGGGTCGTGCAGCATGCGCTCCTTGGCTGCCTCGTCGAAGCGTCGTGCCCAGTCGTAGCCGTCGTCGGCCAGCTTCCAGTCCATGCCGTGCAGGTTGTGCACCACGTTGCCGCTCGTCACGATGAGGACTCCCCGTGACCGCAGCGCGTGGAGCTTTGCGCCGAGCTCGAGGTGGTAGTCGAGGGGCTTGTCGGCGTTGATGCTGAGCTGCACCACCGGGATGGAGGCGTCGGGGAAGGCGTGCACGAGCACCGACCAGGTGCCGTGGTCGATGCCCCAGCTGTCGATGTCGGCTCCGACCCAGGTCGGCTTGACGACGTCACTGATCTCGGCCGCCAGCTCCGGCATGCCGGGCGCGGGGTAGTCGACGTCGAACAGCTCCTGCGGGAAGCCGTAGAAGTCGTGGATGGTGCGGGGCCGTGGCATCGCGGTCACGGCGGTGGCGTTGATGTACCAGTGCGCACTGACGACGAGGATCGCTCGTGGCCGCGGGACCGACTCCCCGAAGGCGCGCCAGGCAGCTGTGTACCGGTTCTCCGAGAGCGCGTTCATCGGGTTGCCGTGCCCGAAGAACGCTGCCGGCATCAGGGGTGCGGCGTCGCTCGTGCTCATGGCATCCTCCGGTGGCTGGGTGGCTCAAGTGTGCCCCAAGGCACCGACTCCTCAAGCCCCGCCATCGGAGTGGCGGGGCCGTGCTGGGTGAGCGGTCAGTGCACCTCGGACCTCATGACGAGGCGGAGACCGAGGATCCCGGGCAGGACGATCCAGATGGTCCCGGCAGTGGCGATGTGTGCCCAGTCCGCGCCGTTCCGCATGCCGTCGAACAGGAAGCTCTGGGCGTAGTTGAGGTCCACCCAGGGCTGCAGGTCGGCGAACCACTGCTGGCTGGTGGCGAGCAGCCCGGACATGGTGGGCACGAGCAGCGTGATCACGAAGTAGGTCACCAGTCCGCCGGCGGAGCTGCGCAGGAGCATGCCGAGCATGGTGCCGGTCAGCAGGCAGGTCAGGTTCCCCAGCACGATGGTCAGCGCGTGCCCGAGTGAGATGTCCCAGACCTCAGGGACGCCGGCGATGGCGCTGCCCGCGACGGTCCCGACGGCGCCGATCGCGAAGGCGAACACCATCGAGCCGATGGCGACAGCGACCGACGACAGCGTCTTGGCGCCGATGACCCGGCCGCGGTCAGGCACGTAGGTGAACGTCGTCAGACCGCTGCGCTGGCTCCACTCGCTCGTGATCGAGAGCAGGGCGACCATCGGCAGGATCACCGTGATCGGGAAGCCGATCGCCTTGGCGAAGGTGTAGTAGGTCAGGTCCGCATCGGGCGCGAACGCGATCGTCGCGACCGTCGCGACGAGCCCCGTGATCCCGATGCTCGCGATCAGCCAGAACCCCGATCGGGTGTCGAACATCTTCCGGAGCTCGACCCGCACGGTCCGGCTGAGCGGGATGGGGGCGGCCTCGGTACGCCGATCGCGGACGCGGTCGACGACGCTGGCGGTGTGGGCGGTGCTCGTGTGGGCGGTGGTGCTCATGCCGCTGTCCTCTCTGGACGTGAGTCCCGTTGGGTGTCGGCGGTGAGCTCGAGGAACATCTCCTCGAGGCCGCCGCTGTCGGCGGAGCGCAGCTCGGTGAGGGCCACGCCGCCGTCGTACGCCGCCGCTCCGACCACCGCAGGCTCCGTGTCGGCGCGAAGCGACCCGTCGTCGGACACCGTGGTCGTGATGCCGGCGGTGGCCAGCACCCGCTGGAGGGAGGGAAGGTCCGCGGCGCGGACCACGGTCCCGGCCGCCTGGAGCAGCTCGGCCTTGGAGCCCTGGCAGACGAGTCGGCCCTGGCCGATCATCACGATGTCGTCGGCGACGATCTCGATCTCCGAGAGGAGGTGGGACGAGAGCAGGACGGTGCCGCCGTGGTCGGCGTGATCGCGGAGCAGGTCGCGCATCCAGCGGATGCCGGCCGGGTCGAGCCCGTTGGCCGGCTCGTCCAGGATCAGCACCTGCGGGTCGCCGATCAGCGCCGCCGCGATCCCGAGCCGTTGCCGCATGCCGAGCGAGTAGCTGCCGACCCGCCGGTCGGCCTCGCTCTCGCTGAGGCTGACCAGCTCGAGCATCTCCTCGACCCGACTGGCCGGGACGCCGATGACACGCTGGGCGATGGTGAGGATCTCCCGACCGGTGCGGCCGGCATGCTGTGCCGACGCGTCGAGCATGACGCCGACATCCCGACCCGGGTTGGGCAGGTCGGCGAAGCGGCGGCCTGAGATCGTGGCAGACCCCTCGGTGGGTGTCGTGAGGCCGACCATCATCCGCATCGTGGTCGACTTGCCGGCCCCGTTGGGGCCGAGGAAGCCGGTGACGCGGCCGGGTCGGGCGGTGAAGGTGAGGTCTCGCACGACGGTGGAGGCGCCGTACTTCTTGGTGAGTGACTCGATCGTGATCATGGTGACGACGCTAGGAACCGCGAGGGTCTCGCGCGTCGTCGCCAGGTCGCGTTCGTCAGGGCACCTTCCGCGGACCGGGGGTCCTCCCAAAGTCGGACTCAGCCGGAGAGGCCCGGCCCTCGGTCGGCCGTGTCGAAGAGGCCGGTCTGGTAGGCGAGGACGATGGCTTGGGCGCGGTCGCGGAGGTCCAGCTTCTGCAGCAAGCGGGTGACGTGGGTCTTCACCGTGGTGTCGCTGATGAACAGCTCCTGCCCGATCTCGGCGTTGGAGTAGCCCTTCGTGATCAGCCGGAACACGTCCACCTCCCGCGCGGTCAGGGTCTCCACCGCCTTCGGTGGCGCCTGCTGGTGGACGCGCGTGAACTGCGCGATCACCTTCCGGGTGATCGAGGGGGACAGCAGCGCATCGCCGTGGGCGACCGTCCGGACGGCCGCGATCAGCTGCTCCGGCGGGTCGTCCTTCAGCACGAAGCCGCTCGCGCCGGCCCGCAGCGCGCGGTAGACGTACTCGTCGATGTCGAACGTCGTCAGGATCAGGATCCGCGCCGACGGGTCGGCCTGGAGGATCCGCCGGGTCGCCTCGAGCCCGTCGAGCTCCGGCATGCGGATGTCCATGAGGACGACGTCAGGGCGCACGCGTGCCGCCTGCGCCACCGCCTCCACGCCGTTGCTCGCCTCGGCGACGACCTCGATGTCCTGCTCGTCGCCCAGCAGCATCCGGAAGCCGGCCCGCACCATCGCCTGGTCGTCCGCGACGAGCACCCGGATCGTCATGCGTCGCCTCCGGGCAGTGGCAGCGACGCGCGCAGCACGAAGCCGCCTGAGGAGGGCGTGAACGTCGACATGCTGCCGCCGTACAGCTTCACCCGCTCGCCGATGCCGATCAGCCCGTTCCCGTTCCCGCGCCCGTTGCCCTGTGGGTTCGTCGGCTCCTCGATCGGCACCTCTCGCCGCCGTACTCCCGCGCGGCCGTCGTCGCGCACCTCGATCCGCACCTCGTCGGGGGCGTAGTCGACGGTCACGTCCGCGTGGGCGGCTCGGGCGTGCTTGAGGCTGTTCGTGAGCCCTTCCTGCACGATGCGGTACGCCGAGAGGTCCAGCGCCCCGGGCAGGGGCACGGGTTCGCCGGTCAGGTGGAGGCGTACGTCGAGCCCAGCGGCTCGGACATCGGTCACCAGCGTCTCGAGGTCACCGAGGCCGGGGTGTGGTGCCAGCTCGAGTGCGTCGTCGCCGCCGCGAAGTGCGCCCAGCAGACGCCTCATCTCCGTCAGCGCGTTGCGACCGGCCTGCTCGACGTTCCCCAGCGCGTCGCGCTCCGGCGACGGCGGCATCCGGTGCCGGACGGCGCCGACCTGCAGGACCATCACGCTCATCGCGTGCGCCACCACGTCGTGCAGCTCGCGCGCCATCCGCGCGCGCTCCTCAGCGACGGCGAGCCTCGCGGCGGTCTCTCGGGCGCGCTCTGCCCGCTCGGCGCGCTCCAACGCCGTCTCCGCCTGCAGGTTGCGCTCGCGGAGCGCGAACCCGGCGACCCAGGCGACGACGAAGACCAACGGCGTGAAGAGCAGGTCGGCCGGCTTGCTGGTCGGCACGTTGGAGACGACCAGCCCCGAGCACACCAGCACGATGAGGACACCGGCTCGGGACTGGACGCCGCTGCGGAGACTGCCCAGCAGCACGGCGGCGAACAGGCCGGCGACGAAGATGCCGGCCTGACTCGAGATCAGCCGGCCGTCGAGGAAGCTCGCTGCGGCAGTGCCGATCCAGAACATCGCCGGAGCGACGAACGGGAAGCGCCCGCGAGCCAGCAGGACGAGGACCAGCCCGGCGATGAGCAACGTCTCGAGCCAGAGCCGCGCACCGTCGGGAGCCTCGGTGTCCGTGCGCAGTGTCGTCCCGATGGCGCTCTCCAGCGCCGCGACCACGATCAGGATGTCGAGGCCGTGAGCGACGAGGAAGCGCCAGACTCGCTCCACGGCCTCACCGTAGAACAGCTGCGGGACGGGCGCGTCCTACCTTGGGAGGACGTCCCCAGGCTCCGGGCTTCGCGCGCGGAGTCGGTTCGGGCGGGGGGATCGGGCGGGGATGGATCGGGCGGGATGGATCGGCGTAGGCGCTGATCGCTCAGGGGACGCGGTCGGCCGCTCCGCAGTCCGGCGCGAGCACGCGGACGGTGGACGCCGGATGCCGGAGCAGGGCGTCGGGCGGCCGGACGGGGCGCGGTGTGAAACCGCCGCCGCAGTTGGGACAGATGCCCTGCAAGGTCCTGTCGGTGCAGTCACGGCAGAAGGTGCACTCGAAGCTGCAGATCATCGCGTCCTCTGCCGTCGGCGGCAGGTCCTTGTCGCAGCATTCGCAGTTCGGACGTAGCTCCAGCACACGCCTATGTTCTCGCGGCGGCGGGAGGGGCACAGGTCCGATCCCGGCCTGATTGCGTGCGTATTCCGCCGACGTCGGGTGGCTCGCAACTGGTCTCAAGGGGCGGCTTCGCCTCGGGTTGTGGACGCCAGTTGAGACCACTTGCGCCGGCGTCCGACGGGCGTCGACTACGCCGACGCCTGACGGTCGTCGACTACGCCGACGTCCGACGGTCGTCCGCCAGATAGCGCAGCGCCCGGCCGCCGGGCATGAAGAAGTAGGCGCCGCCACGGGGCGTGACGAAGGCGGGGACGTCCGTGTGCCGGCGTCGGACGGGGGAGGCCTGGATGGTGAAGGACGTGCCGCGATCACCGTGGCCGCCGAGGAGCGGGTCCGCGTCGTCGAACAGACCGGCGAACTGCGGGTTCATGGCCCAGGTGTGAGACACGAACTCGAACTGGCGAGCGATGTCCGCGCACAGGGCGATGAAGTGCAGGCCGCGACTGGGTGCGGACTGCGCGTCCTCGGTCATCGACTCCTCGGGCTCGACCCGAGGCCCGAAGGAGCGCCCGCGGCGGATCAGCCGATGGCGGTTGGCCACCTCGACCGAGGCGCTGGTGCCGGGCTTGGGCGGGAGGGAGTCGCGCGGGTTGGTCCGACGGATGTGGCTCCCCAGCGGACAACGGGTCCCCTCGCGGTCGTCGGCGTCGTAGCCGAACCCGTTCTCCGTCGCCAGATCCACGCGGTCGACCTCGGGAGATCGTGTCAACGGTGCGCCACTGGGCCAACGCCCCACCATCCTCGCGGCGAGGGCGGTGCGCGCTGAGCCGTCGACCACACCGTCGTGGCGTGGGGCCTGCTGGTCGACGTACCTCCAGAAGCCGCCCACGTCCTGGTCGAGGGTGCGCACCACCAGGTAGCTCCCGTTGCGACCGAAGTCGTGCCCGTCGGCCAGCGACGCGGGCACGGGGGCCGACACCCCCGGCGAGGGGTCCGGCCGGGGCGGAAGCAGGTCGTCTGGGTCGAGGTGTGCGGGGACGAGAGGTGAGCGCGGATACTGCCCGTGGCCGTTGAGGTGACCGAGCACGAACTCACCGGTGGCAACCTCGTGGAGCGGATCGCCTCCCTTCCCGACGCCGGCCATCGTCGGCTGGGAGAGGCCGTCGCGGAACCCGAAGTGCTCGCGGAAGCCGATGTCCTGGGTGTCGAGGGCGCCGACCTCGACGACCCCGTGGTCCGCCATGAGCGTGCGATGCCGGGCCAGCGACTCCGTGAGCTCGGCGTCGTCGCGCGCGAAGACGAGGAGAAGCCCGTCGACCTGCGGGTTCTCCGGACCTCCCCAGGCCCACTGCCCGGGAGCCGCCGCGCCGACGTCACCCAGGAGGCGGCTGCGGTGCGCGCTCGCCATGCCCTCGAGGAACTCGGGAGGAAACCCCGAGACGGTGTCGGACGCTGGGCCCAGCGCGACCAGTCCGGTCGCGGTGAAGGCGACGTTCACCGCACCGGCCTCGGGCCGGTCGGGGCCGAAGGTGATCTCCGGGAGCAGCGCGCCGATCCAGTCGCGGGCGAGCGTCGCGTCGGTGATCCGGAGGATCAGATAGCCGGCGGCCCGGAGCTTGCCGTATCCCTGCAGGAGGAGGCCTTGGACGTCGCGGCTCTCCACGCCCAGACCTCGTCGAGCCGGCCCGGCTACAGCATGCTCAGCCATGCGTCGAGCTCCTTCCCGCCGAGGTCGGCGCTCAGCCCGGCCCGGAGCCGGGCGTTCTGGTCGATGGTCACGGCGGCCAGGTCGGGGTACGCCGAGTACCAGACCTGCGTGGGCACCTGATGACCGCGGATGAAGTTCTTGAACCAGCGCTCGTTGTGCGCGCCGTCCCGCACCATCCAGCGGGTCCGCGGGAACCCGGCCTGCTGGCCGAACACGGTGTTGAGCACCCACGCGACCTGGTCGACGAAGTCGTTGTTGTAGCTCTCCAGACTTCCGTCGTAGTAGCTGGTGAACAGCACCTGGTCGTCGTCGAGCCGCATGAACCGAGCGAAGTGGACGGTGGTCAGCCCGGACAGGCTGCCCGTCGTGAAGAGGTGCCGCGCGCAGTAGTCGCCCACCCGCTCGGTCAGCCGTGAGGTCAGCGACCAGAAGCGGCCGGGCCGGATCGGTGCACGGCTGGTGAAGGCGTTCTGCACAGCGAAGTCCTCCTGGTCGCCCAGGCGGCGGAGCTCGTCGGGGTCGGGCTCGATCTCGGGGAAGGCGTCGACGCGCTCGTGCCAGCGCAGCGCTGCCAGCCAGACCAGTGCAGCGGGGAGGCCGACAGGCAAGGTGACCACGAGGAGCGCCGGGACCGCCACCTTGTGCAGGGCCTCGCGCAGGCGCCACCCGAGCGCCGGTGGGGCCGCCGGCACCAGCGCCCAGGCCAGGTCGGGGTCCTCGGCGACATGCACACGCAGGGCGTCGCGGACCTGGACGGGCGTGAGCCGCGCGAGCGTCTCACCCCCTTGGTCGAGGAAGGTCTCGAGCGCTCCGCGCAGCCGCGCCTCATCCCGGACCTGGGGCAGCGTCCGCCCGACCGCATGGACGTAGAAGACCGTCGACCTGCGCAGGTGCGAGCGGAGGAAGGCGAGCCGGCTGCTGTGGTCCGGCGACGCGGGATAGTCGTCGCAGAACCCGAGGAGGTCGTCGAGCCCGGTCCCGGCGATCCGAGCCAGCTCCTCGAGACGCTCGGTGACCGAGGCGTCGCAGTCGAGCGTCATCAGCAGCGTCGCCTCTGAGGAGCCGGGCGTCGGCTCGAGGAGGACCACACGAGCGAAGTGAGCGTGTGGCAACCGGGAGAACGGGACGACCCGGTTGCCGCCGGGGTCCTTCGCCATCGCCTCGAGCAGGGCCTCGAGCTCACCGCACCGGCTCCGCGGCACCTTGCCGCTGATCGTGAGCGCCACCTGATGGGTCATCTCGGCTCCCGGTCGCGTCGCAGTCGTCTAGAACGGGTGGTGGATGCCGCCGAGCTGCTGCAGCAGGTTGCCTCTGTCGAACGCGACGCGGACCTCGGCGATCCTGCCGTCCCGGATGTGGAAGATGTCGATGCCAGGCACCGAGACATGCCGCTCCTTGAGCTGGATCCCGAGGAACTCGGTCTTGTGCGTGCCGGTCCAGGTGAACCGGATGGCCGCCTTGTCGCCCTCGGCGAAGAAGTCGTTCATCTCGAAGTGCACGTCGGGGAAGACCTTGAAGAACACCGAGAAGAACTGCTTGACCTCCTCGACGCCGTGCGCCTCGCCGTCCGGCACGATGGCCGGGTCGTAGAAGGCGATGTCGGGCGTGAAGAGCTCGTCGGCGAAGTCGACGTTCTGCTTGTTGGTCAGCTGCTCGAAGTAGCTGGTGGCGACCGCCTTGACCTCCTCGAGGGACATCTGGGTCATCTCAGGCCTCGCCTTCGGGAGCGAAGAGCTCCCGGAAGTAGTTGTTGAGCAGTCGGTCGGTCGGATCGAAGCGCTGGCGGTACTTCTCGAAGACCCCGAGGCGGTCGCCGAAGGCGCGGACGACCTGACGCCGCGTGAGAAGATTGGTCTGGTTGAACAGTGGCGTGCCACCGAGCTCGCTGCACATGGTGTTGTACTCGCGGAGGAACGTGTCCCAGCCGAAGTTGCCCGTCGACACCGGGTCGAACGTGATGATGGTGCCGTCGTAGCTGTAGGAGAACAGCGAGCTCTGGTCGGCGAGGATGCGGTAGCCGACGCTCAGCAGGTTGATCCGGTAGCCGGTCCGCTTGTAGTGCTCCTTGGACAGGTCGAAGTAGGCCTTGAGGCAGTCGACGTACCGCTCCTCCGGGAAGGCCCAGATGCTGAACAGGTAGCGCGAGTTGTTGGAGACCGCCGGGTAGCGGATCTGCTGTGCCATGGGCAGCGTCGACTTGCCCTTGATGATGTTCGTGAGCGCGAGCACGATCAACCGGTTGTAGAAGTCGACCAGCGCGGAGCTCAGCCACTTCCACGTGACGAGTCTGCTGACGTTGAAGCCCCACATGGGCGCCAGATGGCTCCACACCTCGTCACGCAGCTTCCACTGCCATCGGCTGAGGTGCTCGCCGGGCTGGAGGTCGTGGTAGCGGCGGAACTCGATCGTGATGGAGTCCTTGAACGGGTTGATGTAGAGCATCATCGACTCGCCGCGCTCCCGCAGCTCGGGCAGCTTGGCGGCGAACTCGTCGAAGGTGAAGTGCTCGTGGTGAACCTCGAGAGCGGCCAGCTTGCGCACCTTGAACGTCGCCTCGTAGATGATGCCGAAGAGCCCGTAGCTCGACCGCGCCACCTGGAGCAGCTCGGGGTCGCTCTCGTCGACCTCGAACAGCTCGCCGTTGGGCAGGACCATCTTGATGCCGACGGCGTAGGACGCGATCTGGCCGAACTCGCCCGGCATCGAGGCGTCCTTGGTGCCACCGCAGCACGCGCTTCCGATCGTGAGGTTGCCCAGCTCGACGTTGACGTTGAACTGCAGGCCGCGCTTGCGCAGCGCCTCGTTGACGTCGATGTAGAGGGCGCCCGCCTGCGCGGTGACGGTGTCGGTCCCGATCTCGAGGATCCGGTCCATCTTGCGCATGACGATCAACGTGCCGTCGTCGGCCGTGCCGCAGGCGGTCGTCGAGTGATTCGACCCGACGGCGCGCACCGGGGCCGGGTAGGTCTGGCGATCCTTCATGATCTCCACGATCTGCTCGACCGTGGTCACCTCGACGATCGTGTGCGGCGAGGAGGTGATCCCGCCGAACCAGTTCTTGACGCTCGGTGTGCTCATGGCTCGTCTCCTAGCGGGCTGACATCTTGGGCTTCTGAGCTGCAACGGCCTCCGGAGGGACGACCGAGGACCGGAGGGCCGGCTGCAGCAGCTGGGGGAACATGACCGCGACACGAGCGGCCAGGCGTTGGAGCGCCGGTGCGACCAGGATCTCGGCGCGGTTCTTGGCGATCGCCTCGACGCAGGCGTCGGCGACCTGCTCGGGCGTGACCTCGGGATGGGCGGCGCGAGCGCCGGTATCGGCCCACATGCCGGCGCCGGACACGAAGGTCGGGCTCACCAGGGAGACGCCGATGCCGCTGCCACGCAGCTCCTCGTGCAGTGCCTGGCCGAAGCCGCGGAGGGCGAACTTGCTGGCGTGATAGACCGATGACCCCGGCGTGCAGGCCAGGCCGGCGAGCGAGCCGATGATGACGACGTGGCCGGAGCCGCGCTCGACCATCGGCGGCAGCAGAAGGCGGATCAGCAGCAGCGTGGAGCGGATGTTGAGGTCCACGCTGCGCTCGATCTCCTCGACTCCGATGTCGAGGAGCCGCCCATTGGCTGGCAGCCCGGCGTTCGCGACGAGCACGTCGACCCCCGCCGTCTCCTCGGCCAGCCGGCGTACGTCGTCCACGCGCGCGAGGTCGGCGACCACGACGCGTGTCTCACCGCCGAGCTCGGCGGCGAGATCGTCGAGCTCCGTCTCCCGGCGTCCGCTCAGGACCAGGCGGCTGCCCTCACGGTGCAGGCGCCGCGCGATCGTCGCGCCCAGACCGCCGGAGGCGCCGGTGACGAGGACGGTCGCGCCGGCGAGCCGAACCGGCCGAAAGGTTTCCCGAGACACGACTGGCCTTCCTCAGGCGCTCCGCCGCCAGGCGGCGAACGCGTTGGGCACCTCGACGAGTGCCGGTCGAAGCTCCGGATAGTGGCGCAGGAGCACCGACTTCATCGAGTTGTCGTTGATCCAGGCGAACCCTTCCGGGGTGTAGACGTCGGGCGTGTAGTAGTCGGTGAAGAAGCGGTCGCTGTTGAGACGGCGCGACGCCATGAGGACGAAGATGCGGAACGCGGTGTCGCTGAACGCGAATCCCGCGGGCCGGCGTTCGGCGTACATCCCCACCTGCAGGTCCACCTTGTCGATGTCGCCGTCGTAGAGGTCGCGGATCTCCTGCGCCCAGTGGGGATTGTCGGTGAGCTCCTCGAACGTCGACACGGGCTCCAGGTGGATCAGGCGCCGGAAGGCGTTGTAGCGCGGCACTCCGAGCTCTCGGGAGCGGAGGATGTCGGTCGCCGCCAGGTCCTGGAGCCGTCCGTCCGGCCGCACGAACTCCTGCATGGAGCGGGGGTAGTTGTGCAGGCTGACGAAGCCAGGGGGCAGCGTTCCGAAGGAGTAGAGCAGGTCGCTCATGGGTATCTCGGCGAGGACCTCGAGCGCGTGCGGACCGGTGAGGTCGCCGAAGAGGCAGTCTCGGATCGTCTCGTCGTCCCGGGCCCGTCGCAGGCTCCACTCGTCGCGAATCAGCGGGTGCATGCGGTAGACGGCCGCGAACTCCTCGGTCAGCGCATACGGCACGCCGTAGTGGTCGGTCCTGCTGCCGGGGATGCCGCTGATGACCTCGCTCCCGCTGACCCGCCCGAACATCTTGTGCACGCGCTCACCGGCCAGGCCGAACCAGTTCGCCCGCATGCCGATGACGGTGGTCGGGTTGTTGATGACCGCCGGCGTCCACTCGACCGTGTGGATCTTGGCGAGCAGCGCCGAGTTCACCAGGCGGGCGCGCTGGAAGAGCTCCTCGTCGTCCCAGCCCGGGTACGCCGCACGCAGGTGGTCGCAGATGGCGTTGTGCTCCCGCGTGAACACCGTGATGAGCATGGCCATCCCGGTCCAGAAGCCGGTGGTGCGCGACGGGTCCTGACTGGGCTCCTTCGGCCACGGCAGCGAGCCGTCCGCGTTGACCAGCAGCTTCCCGTCGACCTTGCTGCGGCGCGCCGCGGTCAGCTCCTCGGACTCGCCGTAGATCTGCGACCCATCCCACCAGTGGGTGAGCACATTGATCCGCGTCTGCGGCGCGGTCGAACCCGGCGGCCGCGTCGGGTCGTCCATGGTCCGCAGGATCGTCATCGGCTTGTCCGGCCAGGGGTCGTCGTCGGCCAGCTCGACGACCCACGGGTTGTCCTTCGGGCTGGCGCCGTGGCTGAACCAGTCGTGGATCATGAACTGGAGCCAGGCGGCGATCAGGGAGTTGCCCCCGGCGACGGCGTCCAGCTGATGGCGGGTCATCAGGCGGCGGCTGACCTCGCGCGGGCTCGGGCTCGCCAGCACGTCCTCGGGTGCCGAGGGGGCGATGTCAGCGAGCGGTATGTTGCGGCCGAACCGAGTGCCGACCATGCCCATCGCGCCGTCGCTCAGGTCGTTCCAGCTGCCGTCCGCGGCCCGATGCGTCAGCTGCGACGCCTCCCGCGCGGGCGGTGTCGGCGCGCCGACGGAGGGCAGACTGCGCGTGTCGACGAGGTTCTGCTGGCGCAGCCGTGTGCGGATGCCGATGAGCACACCCAGCGCGACGGGGACCGGCAGCCGGTGCCAGCCGACGCGATGGTCGAGCCGCTCCGCGAGGGCGGTGTAGACCCGCCAGAAGGGTCCGCTCCGGTAGGTGGTCATGCCTGTCGTCCTCCGTGGGTGCGTGGGCGCGCAGCGACGGCGAGCGCGGTGTTGAGCGCCGAGATCGCGATGAGCGGCAGTCCGTTGCGGAGCCGGACGCGCCGGGTCACGGTGAGCAGCGTCGCGGTTGCGGTGTCGCAGGCGTGGATGAGCGGCGCCTCCGCGACCGCCTTGGCCCGTGCGGGCCCGTCGGCGCCGACGAGGTCGCGGCCGATCAGGACCGTGCGGATCCCGAACATCCGGAAGGCGTAGACCGCAGCCGGGCTGGGCGGATCGGCCGACTGCACCCGCCCGATGAGGAACTGCGGGACCACCAGGGCGAGTGTGCCGTTGATGATCCTGATCGCCGCGAGCACCAGACGTGCTCGGTCTGCCCCCACGGTGTCGACATGCGCCATCACTACCCCCGATCGTCGAGAAGGCGCGCTCCCTCTCCTCGATGGTGGTCAGCGCGGCGGACTAGGGGCAATGGCCCGAAATGACTAGGGACGTAGCCCCCTGAGCGCTGGAGGATGGAACGATCTGTGGCGCCACTCGGGTGGGTGAGGGACATGACAGAGCACGGCAAGCCCGGTCGGGAGCCGGGAGACGGCGACTTCTCGCCCGACAAGCTCTCCCGGCAGACGGCACCACCTGACCTGGAGGACGACGCGAACCGGCGCCGCTGGGGGCTCGGTGACAGCCCTGACGCCCGCGGGCCGTACCTCGTCGAGCTCAACGTGCTCCACGTCGACGGGCTGTCGGGGGCCACCGTCGCCTTCCGGCGTCTCTTCGAGCAGGTCTTCGACGAAGGCGCGTCGGGGATCCCTCCGTGGAACCTGACCAAGATCTCGAAGAGCTACTTCCGTGCCGACATGACCCTGGCCGAGTGGAAGCGGCTCGTCGCCGCGGACCAGGACCAGGCGATCGAGGCGGCCAGCGGCGTGGCGACGGCTGTCGCCACCACTGCTGCCGCCGAGACCGTGTCCACGTCCGTCCCGGTGACGCACACCGACGACTTCCCGTACCGCACCATCTACCGCCTGTGGCCCGACTTCCCTGTCCGGCCGCACATCTCCCACTCGGTCTCCACGATCAAGGCCGACGCCGCGCTCAGGTCGTTCGAGGCCAATGGGGCCGGCATCTGCTGGGCCGTGCTGGACTCGGGCGTCGACGCCACACATCCCCACTTCGGAGTGGAGGGGCGCAACCACCTGCTGCTCGACCCCGCCGTCGGGAACCTCCACCGATGCTTCGTCGAGGTCGACGGGGAGCTGCCCCCGGACCCGGACGAGGAGCGCGCCAGCGGGCGGCCACTGTCGGAGTCGGAGCGCAGCAAGCGCATTGCGCGCCATCGTGACCTGGCGCTGCAGGACGCGCTCGGTCACGGCACGCACGTCGCGGGCATCATCGCCGGAAGCGCCTCCACCACCTCGGGGGTGACGAACGTGGTGCTGGTCCGCCAGGACCGGATCGTCGCGGGCGACGAGGACGAGAACGAGCCCTCGCGGGTGACCGAGACGCTTGCCAAGCCGATCGCGCCGAGTGAGGCCGCACGGTTCCACGGCGTCGCACCGGGTTGTCGTCTGGTCAGCCTGCGAGTCCTCGACGAGTCGGGCGAAGGCAGGTCCAGCAACATCATCCGGGCGCTCGAGTACGTCCGCGAGAGGTTGAACGACAACCCCAAGCTCCTGCGCGTGCATGGGGTCAACCTCAGCGTCGGCTACGACTTCGACGCCGAGATGTTCGCCTGCGGACAGAGCCCGCTGTGCACGGAGGTGAACCGGCTGGTGCAGTCGGGAGTCGTCGTGGTCACCGCCGCCGGGAACACCGGCTACTCGACGCTGCCCACCACCTCCCGTGTGGCCAAGGTGGGCCTGTCCAACACGATCAACGACCCCGGCAACGCGGCGGATGCGATCACCGTCGGGTCCACCCACCGCGACTCGCCGCACACCTACGGGATCTCCTACTTCTCGTCCAAGGGCCCGACCGCCGACGGCCGCCTCAAACCCGATCTGGTCGCGCCCGGCGAGCGCATCATCTCCTGCGCAGCCGGCACCAAGAGGGAGACGACCCTCGCGGCCGTCCCCGCCGGCGCGGGGAGCGGGCCGGGGACAGACCCGGCGACAAGCCCGCCGACCGGTACGACGCCCGGCGCCGCGTCCGGGGCTGCGTCCGGGGCTGCGTCCGGGGCTGCGTCCGGGGCTGCGTCCAGCGCGACGACGGCGTACTACGTGGAGGACAGCGGGACGAGCATGGCCGCTCCGCATGTGTCCGGCGCCATCGCGGCCTTCCTCTCGATCCGCCGCGAGTTCATCGGGCGCCCGGAGGAGGTCAAGGAGATCTTCCTCTCGAGCGCGACACCGTTGGGGCGCGACCGCTACTTCGAGGGGCGTGGGCTCGTCGACCTGATGCGTGCCATCCAGTCGGTGTGACGCGGACACCGGCGAGCGGAGAGAGGAGCAAGGACCATGGTCGCTGGACAGTGGGAGGTCGAGTTCACCAAGGACGGTCGCATCTTCGACGAGGCCCAGGTCGACGCCCTGCTGGCCGGCCTCGCCGGCGCCACGGATCTCCTGGTGCTCGCCCACGGATGGAACAACGACCGCGCGGACGCGACCGCGTTGTACGACGGGCTGCTGACCTCACTGAAGGAGGTCGGACTCCCCGACTCCGGACGCGGGTCGAAGGTCGCCGTCATGAGGGTGCTCTGGCCGAGCAAGAAGTTCGCCCTCGAGTCCCTGATCCCCGGCGGGGGAGCGGCCTCTGCGTCGCCCGGAGTGGACGCGGCACTGCTCGCCGCGCTCGGGGAGCTCAAGCGCGACCCCGACCGGCTGGGCGGGCAGGGAGCCGACCCGACGCGGGCTGCCCTGGTGGACGGGGCGATCGCGCTCGTCCGGCAGCTCGACTCCTCGGCTGTCGCCAGACGTGAGTATGTGCAGCAGATCCGCGCGCTCCTGAGTCCGGACCAGGCGAGCGAGGACGACGGCTCCCGCGAGCTCTTCGAGCTCGATCCCGCGACGATCCTGGACCGCTTCTCCGAGCCCGTGCTGCCGACGGCAGGTGGGGGAGGAGCAGCAGGGCTGAGCGCGGGTGGGGCTGCGTCGCTCGGTGACCTCCTCAGCGGCGCCCAGGCTGGCGCCCGCAGGCTCGCCAACTTCGCGACGTACTACGCGATGAAGTCGCGGGCCGGTGTGGTCGGGTCGGGCGGTGTGTCGTCGGTGCTCGGCAGGGTTCGGGTCCTGGCGCCGTCCCTGCCCCTTCACCTCGTCGGGCACAGCTTCGGCGGTCGCCTCGTCACGGCCGCCGCGGCCACCCTTCCCGCGAGGGAGGCTCGCGTCAGCCTCGTCCTGCTCCAGGCGGCGTTCTCCCACAACGGGCTGGCGAGGCTGTTCGACGGCAAGCACGACGGAGCCTTCCGCACCGTCCTCGCCGATCGGCGGGTGAACGGCCCGGTCGTCATCACTCACACCAAGAACGACGAGGCCGTCGGCATCGCCTACCCGCTGGCCTCGCGGATCGCCCGGGACAGCTCGGCGGCGCTGGGCGACCAGAACGACCCGTACGGCGGCATGGGACGCAACGGTGCCCAGCACACACCGGAGCTCGACGCGACCGAGTCGGTGCTCCGCAAGGCCGGCACGGGGGTCTCCTACACCTTCAGCGCCGGCAAGGTGTCCAACCTGCTCGCGGACGCCGTGATCGCCGACCACAGTGATGTCCGGAGCACCGCCGTGGCGACGGCGCTCCGGGACGTGATCCGCCTTCCATGACGTGGGCGAGGATGCCGAAACATACCCAGAAGTGACGATTGTGCGGACAAGACGATCAGTGTCCAGCTCCGATCCCGTCCCATGGACGATGAGGGCAACGGCCCGTCGTTCTGGGCTTTCAGAGCGTCGCCCGCACCAGACTCGGATGTGAACGGGGCGTGACATGGCGAAGCGACTGGCGGTGCCGTCCGTCGAGGCCGCAGTCCGCGTCATGCAGGCGCGCCTCGACGTCTCCCACGCCGAGGGCCTCGCGCCCGACCAGCTGGCCGCGGCCGATGCGGTCCGCAGCTCGTTGAAGCTGGCACTGGACGCCTCTCGGGGCGAGGGCGACAACGCCAGCCGACGCGGACCGATGGGCTGGTGGCGGCGCAGGAAGGAGTGGTGGCACGGCACGCTCGTCGAGGCGTCGTACGCCTATCTCCACGCCGCCCGCGTGCAGATGCTCGACGTCTACGACGACGTCGAGCTCCACGCCGAGGTGCCCGCCGCCCTCGCGCGGGTCCAGGGGTGGCTCCGTCACGACGACCCGCGGTACGTCGGCGTGCATTCCTTCGCCGGCAAGGACGCGACGACGACGCGGGCCATGCTGCGGCGCTTGGTCGAGGACGGCTACGACGTCTCGGACCGACAGCACGCGAGGCTGCGGAGCTTCCGCAACATCGTGCTCGTCGCCGTCGGGCTCACCACGCTGGTCATCGCGGTCACGGTCCTGCTCGTCTGGAAGGACCCGAGGGCCCTTCCGATGTGCTTCCCGGACCCCGACAGCAAGGCTCTCCTCTCGTGCCCGTCCCGAGCGCATGCCGTGGCGCCGCAGAGCCAGGACATCCTGGTGGTCGCGCTGGCGGGCCTGATCGGAGGTGTCTTCGGCGCGGTCGTCAACATCCGCAACCTGCGGGGCACCTCCGCCTCCTACGACGTCCCCGTCGCGCTGGCGGTGTTGAAGCTCCCGCTCGGCGCGTTGACCGCGATCGTCGGGATCGTGCTCGTGCACGGTGCCTTCATCCCCGGCCTGTCGAACCTCGACACCCAGGACCAGATCGTCGCCTACGCCCTGCTCTTCGGGGTGGCGCAGCAGGCGTTCAGCAGGCTGCTCGACCAGAAGGCGCAGGACCTGCTCAACGGCCTGCCGACCAGGGAGAAGCCACCGGCCGCCGGTGCCGGCACTGCTGCTCCGGCGGCTGGCGCTGAGTCGTCGGCAGTTGCCGCCGGTTCGCCCGTGCCCGGCGTCGTGACGGCGTCGTCCGCGACTGGGGCGGCCGGCGTGGCTGGGTCGGCTGCTGGCCGAACGCCCGACGAGGGCGAGGCCGATGCGCTCGCCGACGAGGAGCTCGCCAAGCCGGAGGAGCCTCAGGAGCTCCTCGACAACCCCGAGGGCGACGAGACCGACCAGATCCAGGACGACTCCTCCGACGTCATGCCGGACGCGCCGGTGAGGGACCACACCTGATGCGAGACTTCAACCAGGCCAAGGCCTTCGCCCTCGCCCAGCATGAGAACCCGAGCCGGAGCTGGTTCAACTGCTGCCAGATCTTCTCCCGCCAGTGCGTGGGCTCGCCGCCCTTCGGTGAGTCGGCACGCCTCGCCTTCAACAGCATCCCGACGGCCCACAAGCACGACACGTTCCCGCCTCCCGCCGGGTCGATCGCCTACTACGGCTTCTCCGACCACGGCTCCGGCCACGCCGTGTTCGTGGTCGAGGGAGGCAACGTCTGGTCGAACGACATCCTTCGCAGGGGTCAGATCGACCGGGTCCGCTGGGACGTCTTCCCGTCCCGCTGGCGCCTGCCCTACCGAGGCTGGATCGCGTCCTGTCCGGCCGGCGACCTGCCGGTGCAGGAGCGCAACGGCCAGGGACTGACGTTCCGGCAGCGAAAGAAGGTCTACCGCAGCAAGATGCGGTTCCGCCAGCCTGACTCCGACAGCGTCTGGAACCTCCAGGTCGCCCTGATGGCGCGTGGCCTGATGGAGGCTCCCACCGCCTACTACGGCCGCAAGACGCTGGCCGCCTGCGCGGCCTTCCAGCGCCAGCAGGGCTGGACCGGTCGCAACGCCGACGGGATCGCAGGCCCGGAGACCGTACGGCGTCTCGGGCTCGTCTGGGTCCCCAAGTAGGCCCACGGAGGTGAGTGTGGTGCGCCGATGACCAGTCGCTATCCCGGACGTCGGGTCGCCCACCGGACGCCGCCCCGTCTCACCGACTCCATCCGTGGCGTCAAGTGGGCGGCCGACCATCACTACCGCTGGATCGACGTCAACGCCCTTCCGTCGCAGGAGCGGACCCTGCATGCGCAGCACGGTGCGCCGTACGGGCTCGCCCAGCAGGGGTTCCTGCCCAAGGGCGACACTCGGCGCGTCCAGGATCTGACCGACGCCGAGCTCGCGGCGCTCCGGTCCTCCGACGGCTACCGGGTGCCGATCATCGAGCAGATCATCCAGGTCTGCGCCGAGGAGCAGGTCAACCTCGAGCTCGAGGCCAAGGACCACCGGTGGTTCACGCTGGCCGAGACGTGGAAGCCCGTGGCCGAGGCGGCGCTCGCGGCCTGGGGCCCGACGTGGCAGGACCACCTCAACGGCAAGGTGCTCACGGACCTGTCCGGCGGCCTCGACTACGCGCTGGCCGTCTGCTCGGCGATGCACGAGGCCACGGTGCCGTCGATCATCCTGCCGCGCCGAGCCGCCCGGATGCAGCGTCTCGACCGGCCGTTCATCACCTTCAACCACGGCGGACGTGTCTGACCTCCGGAAGGAGTCTGCTCATGACGAGCGAGATCATCATCGAGGTCGTCGACCCGACGGCCGATCTGGAGCAGCTGGACCGGTCGGCCCACGCGCTGCGCGAGGAGCTCCTCGAGATCCCCGAGGTCGAGTCCGTGACGACTCGGGCCAAGGGGCCGGCGCCCCAGGGCGCGAAAGGCGTCGACGTGGCCTCGATCGGCGAGATGATCGTCGTGGCCCAGTCCGGGGTCGCCCTCGTCGGGAGCCTGATCGGGCTCCTGCAGGGTTGGCTGAGACGACGCGAGCCCGGTCAGAGCCTCAAGCTGACGATCGACGGCACGTCGATCGAGCTGGCGGCGACCTCGGAGCAGCAGCAGGCGCTGGTCGAGGAGTTCCTGCGCCAGGTGGCACCCGCGACCTGACCTCAGCGTGAGCCCCAGGCGGGCGCTCCGATCGTGACGCCTTCCCGGTGCAGCAGGGCGCTCGGCTCCCCGTCCTTGTCCTTGACGACCAGCGTGGATGTCCCGTCGCGTGTCGACTCGACCCAGACGACGCTCGTGCCGTCCGGGCTCCAGGTCGGGAAGCTCGCCTTGTGGCCGGGCGCCACCTCGGTCGGCGCATCGCCAGGCGCGCGCTTGGTGAGGATCGCCGTGGCGGTGGAGCCGTGGGGCGCTCTGAGGAAGAGGAGGCCGCCCTGCGGTGACCAGTCGGGCCGGCTGTCGTCGCCGCTCTGGCCGCTCGTCCACTGCTCGACCTCGGACCCCGAGATGTCGAACGACACGAGGACGCCTGGGCTGTCGGTATCGGCGCCCTTGACCACGACGAACTCGTGCTCGTTGATCCAGGTCGGGTCCGCCAGGGTGGTGTCGTCGCTGACGAGCCTCAGGTCGTGGCCCGTGCCGTCGGTCAGGTAGAGACCGATCGCCTGCGGCGTGCCGTCCCAGCAGACGAAGGCGAGCCGGTCGCCGTTCGGGCTCCAGGCCGGGGGACCGGCATACGGGCAGGTGACACGGTCCTCCCGGCTGAGCAGCGGACGTCCGACATGGTCGTCAGCGGCGCTGCCGGCGAGATAGGGGATCCCGCCGATCCGCTTGCCGTCCACGTAGTCCTGGAGCAGGTAGAGGTAGGACCTCCGGTCGGGCGAGATCACCGGACGCCGCGCGTCCACGCCTCGTCGCAGGACGGTCATCGTCCCCGTCTCGCTGTCGTAGGCGACCAGGCGCTGATGGGGCTGATCCGTGTGGTCCCCCAGGCTGAACAGCATCTCGCTGTCCGCGAACCCGCGGGTCGCGGCGGTAGCCGCGTCGGGGGTGGTGGGTGCCTGGTCGTCCGGCCAGAGGAGGACGGCGAGCGTGCCGGCGAGCACCGCGGCCGCTCCCACGCCTGCGACCCATCCCCACGGGCGGAACGAGATCGCGCGCCGCTGGCGGCGCTTCTCGCGATCTCGTTCGATCGGAGGCGGCATCGGGTCGGGGGACTTCGGCGGCCCTGGCGGCAACTCCTCGGGCGGTCCCTCAGGCAACTCCGCCGGTGCCGACTCCGGCGAGCGCTTCGGAGCGGGTGCGCCTTCGAGTGCCCTGCGTGCCGCGGCCTTGACCCGGTCGTCGGCATCGACGCTCAGGCGCTCGAGGGCACGCAGCGCGGCGAGAGCCTTGCCCTGGTGGTCGCTCTGCAACAGCTCGGCGAGCGGTTGGACGACGCCCATCCGCTCCCAGTAGGACTGGCTGTCGAGCGAGGTGCGGATGTCGGCGGGGAGCTCGGCGGGCACCAGGACCGGCGTCGCCCGCTCGGCGATGAGGATGTCGCCGGTGCGGTCGTACGCCGTCATCTGCGGAGTCTGGTTGCGGTTCGCGTGGGTGACCTGGTCGTGGACGTAGTCGTAGAGCTCGTCGAGGGAGACGTGCCCGTCGTTGTTGAGGTCGGCGGCTCCGGTGCGCAGACCCTCGACGACCGCATTGGTGAAGACGGAGGGGCCCGCCCCCGCCTCGGCGCGCACGGCGTCGCCCTCGAAGGAGTACTGGAGCGCCGAGGACGCCGCGATGACCACGCGCCCGCGCCCGCCGAGCCGGTCCGGGATGTCGACGCTCTTGTCCGCCCGCGTCGACACGCCACGCGTGAAGGCGCCGGCGTAGCAGCAGTCCAGGAACAGGACGATCTGGCCCGCCCGGGACCGCTCCATCGCCTGACGCACGAAGCTCGACGCCACGCCGGTCGCGTCCAGCAGGTCCACCCGGGTGTCGCGTGCGGCGAAGTAGAGCTCGCCACCCTCGTCTTTGAGGCCGTGGCAGGAGAAGTGCAGGAGGAGCAGGTCGGCCGGCCGCCGGTCGCGGAAGAAGCTCGAGATGGCGACGCGCACGTCCTTCGCGCTGTCGTTGGCGAGGGTGGCGACCTCGAAGTGGCCGATCTCCCGGTCCTCGAGGACCGCCGCCAGCGCGACGGCGTCATGGTCCGGAGCGCGCAGCTGGGTCAGCGTCGGATCGTCGTACTCGTCGATCGCGACGATGAGCGCGCTGCGAACGCCGTCCATCCCGCCTCCGGGACCTGCCGGGACCCACACCTTCCTCCTCAAGGAGGAAGGCGCCCGGCCTGCTGATACGAGTCTATTTCCGGTTGCCTCGGACCCGCCAGGGACGGCGACAGCGACTATCGTCGGCGACATGGCGACCACGCTGGAGCGTCTCCGCGATGCCATGAACGCACATGACCCGCAGGGCATGGCGTCCCTCATGGCAGTGGACTACCGCAGTGCGCAGCCGATCCACCCCAACCGTGGGTTCGGGGGAAGCTCCCAGGTGTTCGAGAACTGGTCGGCCGTCTTCGAGGGCGTGCCGGACTTCAACGCGGAGCTGGTCGCCTCGACGGTGGACGGCGACGTCGAGTGGGGCGAGTGGGACTGGCGGGGCCACCACCTCGACGGCTCGACGTTCGCCATGCGCGGCGTGACGGTCTTCGTCGTGCGCGACGGGCTCGTGAGCGAAGGGCGCTTGTACATGGAGCCGGTGGAGGAGGGCGGCGGCGACATCGCCGACGCGGTGCAGCAGCTCTACAAGCCGCCGCGGTCGTCCGACTGAACCAGACACCCCCTGACCTTCCCCAAGCCGGGCCTTGCGGCCCTCCGCGGCCGAGCGCACGATGAAGGGCGCGGCGCGCCGGGGGACCGCGACCGCAGAATCGACTGAGGAGGGAGAACATGGAAACTGCACGTCTGCGCCTACCCAGGCAATCGGTCATCGCCCTCACGCTGGCGCTGGTCGCCCTGATGTTCGTGGTCCCGTCCGCCGCCGCCGGCGGCCGACACGGGGGCGGCCACACCCGTGTCGAACGGTTCCTGCTGATCAGCACCAACCCGGACACGACCAACGACCAGCCGGTCCTCGGCTTCGGACCCATCCACGCCAAGGGCACCGACCATGTGGTCAGCGACACCCAGGACGTCTTCGTTTTCCCGGCCGGGACCCTGTCGGTGACCCACAAGCCGAAGAAGACGCATGAGTCCTCCGACCCGGTGACGTGCCTGTTCACCTTCAGCGAGCGGGGGACCTACCGGATCACCGGCGGAACGGGCGCGTACGCGGGCGCGTGGGGACACGGCAACTACCGAGTCCAAGGCACCAGCATCGGCTGCGACCAGAACGCCGCTCCCGAGGTGTTCACCCTGACCATCAACGCGAAGGGACCGCTGCACCTCCACTAGAGCGTCAGAGGGTCGAGCCCGGGTGGGCTGGTCGCCGGACCGCTCGCCCGGGCCGTCAGTCGGGCCTTCGGCTGGGCCGTCAGTCGCCGGGACCTGTGCCGGCGCTCACCTGCTGCGCGAGGTACTGCTGGAGACCGACGCGCTCGATGGCATCGAGCTGGCTCTCGAACCAGTCGGCGTGCCGCTCCTCGTCACGCACCATCTCCTCGAAGACGGACGCCGAGCCGTGGTCCTTGAGCGCATGGCACTCCTCGGCGGAGGCGTTGAACTGGGCGACGGCGGCGCGCTCGCTCTCGAGCGCGAGGCGGAGCATCTCCTCGGCGGTCTCGCCGACCTTGATCGCGTTGAGCTTCTGCAGGTTGGGGTGGCCGTCGAACATGAGGATCCGGTTGATCAGGTCGTCGGCGTCGCGCATCTCGTCGATGGACAGGTCGTAGAACACCTTGCCGAGCTTGCCGAGTCCCCAGTTCTCCAGCATGCGCGCATGGAGGAAGTAGGTGTTCGTGACCGTGAGCTCGAAGGTCAGGGCGTCGTTGAGGAGCTCGACGACACGGGGGTCAGCTGGCCGCACCATTCACCTCCAGGAGGGCATCGGATGCCTCCTGATGCTGGCACACCAGCGCCTTGACCGTGAAGATGCACGAGCCGCAGTCCTGGGACGCGCCGGTCCGCCTGCAGACGCTGGCAAGACTCCGGGCGCCGTCGGTGACCGCCTGGGCGATGTCGCGGTCGCTGACGACCCGACAGTGGCAGACGATCATGGTGACCCCTCAAGACGATGCGAGGTGGAAAGGGTAGCCTTACCTACTAGCGGCTGTCCAGGGAGATCGTCCGCGACTCCTTCGCGGGGCCCACGGCTGCGCTGGCGGCGTCCGCGGACCTGGCTGCGCCTCGGCGCCTGCGTCATTAGGCTGGGCAGGTGGCGTCCAGGCACGTCAGCAACCTGCCGACGGACCTGACCTCGTTCGTCGGGCGGGGCCAGGAGCTGCGTGACGTGCGACAGCTGATCAGCCGGTCACGGCTGGTCAGCGTGATCGGGCCGGGCGGGGTCGGGAAGTCGCGGCTGGCGATGCGGGTGGCCGCGCAGATGGAGCGGAGCTTCCGCGACGGCTGCTGGCTCGTCGAGCTGGCCTCGGCCACCGACCCGTCCATGCTCGCCGAGCTCGTGGCCGGTTCCCTTCGGATCCCGGAGCGCTCGGACCGTGATGCGGTCGAGGCATTGGCGGGCTACTTCGGTGACCGCGAGTTCCTGCTGGTGCTCGACAACTGCGAGCAGCTGCGGGCCGCCTGCGCGTCGCTGCTCGCGGCGATCCTGCCGCAGGCACCGGGTCTGCGTGTGCTGGTCACCAGCCAGGAGGTGCTGGCGCTGCCGGGCGAAGCGGTCTACCGACTCCAGCCCCTTGTCGTTCCCGACCACGGCGAGAGCCTCGACATGGCCGAGGTCTCGCCGCCCGTGGCGCTCTTCGCCGATCGCGCGGCGAACGCGTTGAACGGCTTCGAGCTGACCGAGGAGAACGTCGACGCCGTGGTCGAGCTGTGTCGCCGCTTGGATGGGATGCCCTTGGCGATCGAGCTGGCCGCCGGCCATGCGCGGGTGATGTTGCCGGCGCAGATCCTCGAGCGGATGGGTGACCGCTTCGGTCTCCTGGCGAGCCGGAGCAGCGCTGTGCCCGCTCGTCAGCAGTCGTTGCGGGCGGCACTGGACTGGAGCTATGAGCATTGCAGCCCCGAGGAGCAGGCACTGTGGTGCCGACTGTCGGTGTTCCGCGGCTCCTTCGACCTGCCGGCCGCCGAGGCGGTGTGTCGGGTCGCCGCGTCGGCGGAGGTGGCGGACGTCGTCGGCGAGCTGGTCGACAGGTCGGTGCTCATCTCCGAGCCACACCCCTCGGGCATGCGGTACCGGCTACTCGAGACGCTGCGTGAGTACGGCTGGCAGAAGCTGCACGAGTCCTTCGATCGTGAGGCCGACCCTCCTCGCGACCAGCTCCGGGCGCGGCACCTGGACTGGTACGTCGCGCTGGCCGGCGAGTTCGCCCGATCGTGGTTCGGTCCCCGTCAACGTGCGTGGCTCGATCGTCTGCACGCCGAGCTGCCCAACATCCGTGCCGCACTGACGTTCGCCGCCGAGCATCCGTCGAGTGCCGAGCGAGGGCTCCTGCTCGCGGGCGACTTGTGCTTCTACTTCAGGGTCAGCGACATGCGCGAGGGCGAGCACTGGCTGAGGCGTCTTCTGCAGATCAACGCCGAGCCGTCCGTCGGGCGCACGCACGCTCTTGTCGCACTGGCGTGGCTGCTCAGCACGCGCGGTGATCCCGAGGCGGACCGGGTCGCCGATGAGGGGCTGAGGATGGCCGAGGCCTTCGACCCGACTCTGGCGCCGCGCGCCATCGGGATCCTCGCCTCCTCGACGGCCGGGCAGGACCTCGCGAGCACGATGCCCGTCTTCGAGGCTGCGCTTGCCGAGGCCGAGCGGAGCGGGACGGCCTTCGACCGCGCCTTGGCACTGCACAGCCTGGCCTGGAACCTCGGTCTTGCTGGCCGGATGGAGGAGGCGGAGCGGTACTTCGGCCCGAGCCGCGCGGTGTGCGAGGAGGCCGGCGAGCTCTCGTTGCGGGGCGCGTTGCAGCTCAGGCACGGCCTCGTCGGATGGATGCACGGCGACCTCGAGCTCATGGCCGAGGCAGCGACCGACGCGTTGCGGGCGGCACGCGTCGTCAACGACCTGGTGACCTGTGCCAACGCGGTCTGCCTCCTCGGTGTCGCCGCGGTCGGCAGCGACGACCGTCTGGCGGCAAGCCTGTTCGGGGCCGCGGAGCGCGTCTCGGAGGACGCCAACGGGTCGATCGTGAGCACCCCGCCGTGGCTGGCGCTTCTCGAGGACGCCAAGGCGCGGTGCCGGGCCGGCGCTGGGCCGGCCGCTTACGACGAGCACTACCGGCGCGGTCGCCAGCACCCCCTCGAGGACGCCATCGGCGCGGCGCTCGGGGAGCGCCCCGCCAGCCCCAGCGGCCCTCTGGCGCGACGCGACTTCGGGCTCACGCGCCGCGAGCTGGAGGTCGTGGAGCTGGTCTCGGAGGGATTGACCAACAAGGAGATCGCCCAGCGGCTGGTGATCTCGTCCCGCACCGCCGACACCCATGTGCAGAACGTCTTGACGAAGACCGGCTTCAACACGCGCAGCCAGGTCGCGGCCTGGCGAGCCGCGCAGGTGCAGGCTCTGGCCTGAGCTCATCGGAGCGACGGCGTGCCCACTCAGGCGTAGCGCAGTGCGTCGCCGGGACGGAAGCGCACCGCCCGGCGTACTGGCAGGACGAGCACGAGCAGCGCCAGCACCGTGGTGCCCACCAGCGCCACGACGATGTTGCCGGGTGGGAAGACCACTGGCAGGCGCACGTCGACGATCTCCCACACCAGCCGCACGATCAGCCGCGTGAGCAGGTAGCCGACGGGGATGCCGACGAGCCAGCCGGCGAGCGCGAGCACCACGCCCTCGGTGGTGAAGATCCGGCGGATGTCGCGCGCTCTCGCGCCGATGCTCCGCAGGATCCCGATCTCGCGGGTCCGCTCGAGCACGCTCGTGGTGATCGCGTTGGCCAGTCCGACCATGCTCATCGCCACGATCACGAAGCCGAGCACGGCGATCGTCCTCGTGAGCGTGCTGTTCGCGGCGACCTCGTCCCGCTCGGCGACGTACCGGATCTCGCTGGTGACCTCGTAGCCCTGGGCGGCGAGGCGGTCCTCGAGGAGCGAGGTGGTGCGGTCCACGGCGCGCGGTCGGCCCGACACGGTCTTGATCCAGTAGGCGCTGGCCGCCGTGGGCCGGCCGAGCAGCGCACGCGCGGTGCTGAGCGGCAGGTAGAGCGCCGTCCCGCTCTCCTGCTGGTTGGTCGCGATGCCGATGATGCGGAAGAGGGCTCGTCCGGCCGCCGTGTCGAGGGCGACGGTGTCACCGACGGCGACACCGGCGTTCTGGGCGATGTTGCGCTCGATGACGGCGACGTGCGCGCCACGTCCGTACTCCTCGGTGTCGAACCAGCGGCCGTCGGAGAGGCGGTAGCCGAACAGCGGGTCCTGCTCCACGCCCCACACGAATGCCTCGTGCCCGCGCAGCTCGACGGCGCTCTTGAGGACCGGCTCCGCCTCGGCGACGCCGGGCGTCGCGAGGATGGTCCGGCGTGCCCGCTCGTCGAACGGGGCGCGGCCGCTGGTGGCGATCTGCACGTCCTCCAAGTGGGAGCCCCAGGACGCCCGCGTGCTGTCGGTGGCTGCCTGGGCGAGGGCCAGGACGGAGAGCAGATTGCCGACGGCGACCGCGACGATGACCACAGTGGCGATGCTGCGCCTCTTGCGGCGCCCGACGTTGCGCAGGCCGATCTGGAGGGTCCGGGGCAGAGCCGACGTATGTCGCAACGCGCGGTCGACCGCGCCCGTGCCGCCCGTGGCGGACCCGGTCGCCTCGAGCGCCTCGCGCAGCCCCACGTGGAGCGCCCGCCTGATCGCGGGGAGGGCGGCCAACGGCGGTGCGATGAGCCCGACGAGGATGCTCGCCACCGCGACTCGCGCATCGACGCCGAATCCGACGTGCACGGCCCAGTAGGTCGAGCCGAAGTACTGCGAGAGCAGGCTCGAGAGCACGATGCCGAGGATCGTCCCCGTCACCGCGCCGGCGGCCCCGAGCAGCAGGGTGGTGCGCGCGTAGACGAGGGCGACCTGCCGGCGCCGGGCGCCGAGCGCGCGCATGACGCCGATCTCGCGGGTCTGCTCGGCGACCAGCGTGCTCAGCGTGTTCGACACCAGGACCACCGCGGAGATGAGCGCGAGCACGGTGATGACGCCGAGGAGCTGGGAGAACTGCTCGGTGTCGGCCCTGCCGGGCCAGTCGCCGGGGGCACGGATCGCGGGGAGGTCGGTGAAGCCGTCGAAGCCGGGCAGCGTCTCGAGCCGGCGGCGGACCTGCTCGACGGTCGCGCGAGCCGCGGCGGGATCGGTGTCCTCGAGGCGGAGTGCGAGCTCGCCGTACCCGCGTTCCCCGCTCAGCTGCGCCGCCGTCGCCGCCGGCGCGTAGAGCACGATCACCTTGTCGTCCTGGACCTGCTCACCACCCGGCAGGGACCGTCCCCGGCCGCTGATGGCGAACCTCGCCCGCCCGCCGGCGGCTCGCAGCAGCGTCAGGTGGTCGCCGGCAGCACCGTCGTACACGCCCGTGTTCTCGTCCTGGACGTCCGCGAGGAACTGGCCCGGTCCAGGAGGGGAGCCGGACTCCACCCGCACGACGTCGACGCCCTGACGGGCGAAGTCACGGATGCCGATCACCCGCGCGGGCGCACGCCGTTCGCCGACCAGCATCCGCGTGTCGACCCTCGACCGCGCCTCGACGGCCGCGACGTTGGGAAGCGCCGCCAGCCCGTCCAGCTCGGTGTCGGTCAGCTCGATCGGACGCACGCTCAAGGTGACGTCAGCCAGCCGGCCGGCGCGGACCTCCTCCTGCATCGCCCGGTCGATCAAGGTGGGCACCGCGAAGAAGGAGATGCTGGCGACCGCGATCGCGAGACTCAGCACGGTGAAGAAGGTCCGGGCCGGCCGACGGGACAGGTCGGCGACGGAGAGCCGGTGCTCCGCGGACAGCATCATGAGCCCCGATCGCCGACGACGCGACCGTCGCGGATCTCGACCATCCGGTGCGCGCGGGCCGCAAGCTCGCGGTCGTGCGTCACGAAGAGCACCGTCTTGCCCTCGTCGTTGAGCCGCGTCAGGAGCTGGAACATCTCACCGGCAGTGACGCTGTCGAGGTTGCCGGTCGGCTCGTCGCCCACGATCAGCGCAGGATCGGCGGCGAGCGAACGCGCGATCGCCACCCGCTGCTGCTCACCGCCCGACAGCTCCGCCGGCAGGTGCTCGGCCTTGTCGCCGAGACCGACGACCTCGAGGTTGCGCCGCGCCCGCTCGAACCGCTCATGCTTCGACCCGCGGCGCAGGAAGTCCAAAGGGAGCGCTGCGTTCTCGAGGGCGGAGAGCGTCGGCAGCAGCTGGAAGAACTGGAAGATGATCCCGACGTTCGCTCCTCGCCAGACCGCGAGCTCCTCCTCGCTCAGGTCGTCGATGCGCGATCCCTCGAAGCCGACCGTGCCGGCGGTCGGGCGGTCGATGCCGGTGACAAGGTTCAGGACCGTCGACTTCCCGCTTCCCGACGGGCCCACCACGGCGACCATCTCGCCGCGGGCGATGGAGAGGTCGACCCCGCGCAGGGCGCGGTACTCGAGCTTGCCCGTTTGGTAGGTCTTCTCGACACCGACGAACTCGATCAGCGGCGAGCGCGTCGTGCCCGCCGCCGGCTTCCGGATGGTCTCTGCCTCGCTCATCACCGCTCCCGTCCCGTGCAGGATCGACGACCGGTGCGGGTCCACGACAGGGCCGTTGGACCCGATCCGGCCGGGTTCCTGCGCAGCGTGACGAGACTGACGCGGCAAGGACGAAGGTCCTTCCGCGGTGGACCGGCCAGCACTGGCACCGGCACCGCGTGCCGTACGAGGATCGGGAGGCAGGACTCGGCCTCGTCCTGCGTTCGTGACCGGAGGTTGCCATGAGAAGCGTGACCGCTCACCGTCCGCGTCCAGCACGCCGGCTCTCGGAGGCCGTGCAGGAGTGGGTCGACGTCGGACTCATCTCGAGTGAGCAGGCGCGCAGGATCCGGCAGCACGAGGCCGCCTCCGAGCGGAGTCCGCTCACGTTGTCGCCGGCGCGGCCACCGCAGGCCGGTCCGTCACTGGTGGTCGAGGCGCTCGGCTATCTCGGCGGAGTCGTCATGCTGGTCGGAGCCTCCATCCTCGTCAGCGCGTACTGGTCCGACCTCTCGGTCGCCTTGCGGGTGGTCCTGGTCGGGGCGACGGCCGCCACGCTGATCGGCGTCGGCTTCGCGGTGCCCGAGCGGCTGGGTGAGGCCGCGGGGCGCCTGCGCTCGGTCCTGTGGGCGGCCGGCGTGGCCGCGACCGGAGCCTTGCTAGCCGTCGTGTGTGCGGAGGTCCTCGACCTGTACGACGAGCATCAGCTGTGGATCGTGGGCAGCGGCACGACGGCGGTCGCCGCCGTGCTGTGGTCGTTGCGCCGTACCGCGCTGCAGCAGCTGGCCCTGTTCGTGCCGCTGATGCTGGCGGCGGTCGGGGCCGGCTTGGAGGTCACGTCGACGGACTCCGCGTGGGGCGGCGCCGCGATGTGGGGTGTCGCGGTGCTCTGGACGACGGCCGCCTGGCTCGGCCGGCTCGAGCCGCGGGTGAGCGGTGTCGCGCTCGGCGCGCTCGGAGCCGTGGCGGGCTCGCTGATCATGGGTGACGACGTGGGGATCGGGCTGGGACTGGCCACCGGCGTCGCGACGGTCGCGCTCGCCCTGGCGGAGCGCAACCTCGTCTGGCTCGGCGTGGGCGCGGTCGCGCTGCTCCTGACGACGCCGCGCGCCGCCAACACATGGTTCCCCGGCCGGCTGTCCGCTGCCCTGACGTTCATCGTCACCGGGGGCCTTCTGGTCGGCGCGGCCGCCTGGGTCGCCCGGCGCCGGACTCCCGAAGAAGCTCCCGACCGGGCTCCCTGAGGGCTCGTCGTCGGGTGAGTCGAACGGCGCGGACGCGCCGCGGCTCATCCGAAGAGGGCGATGCACGAGCCGGCGCTCGGCGCGACAGTGAGCGGCGTGGAGACCATCGACGACGCACGCCCCGCGCGTTCCGGCGCGGTCCTGACCGCGCTGATCCTGGTTGCGGCGGTCGCCAACCTGAACCTCGCGGTGGCGAACGTCGCACTGCCCGACATCGGCAAGGCGTTCGACTCGACCCAGACGACGCTCGACCTGATCGCCGTGGGCTACTCGCTCGGCCTGGCCGCCTCGGTCATCTACCTGGGCGGCCTCGGCGACCGGTACGGCCGCAAGCTCATGCTGGTGCTCGGCGTCTGCCTGTCGATCCCGGCCTGCCTGATGGCGGCGTACGCCCCGACCGACATCGTGCTCGTCGCGGCGCGGATCCTGGGCGGCCTCTCGGCCGGCATGGCCTACCCGACGACGCTGGCGCTGATCACGGCGCTGTGGGCCGGAGCGCCGCGCACCCGCGCCATTGCGCTCTGGTCCGGCCTCGGGGGCGCGATCTCGTCGCTGGGACCGCTGCTCTCCGGGCTGCTGCTGGAGCACTTCTGGTGGGGCTCGGTCTTCATCGTGACGCTGCCGTTGGCGGTCGTCGCACTCGTCATGGCGGTGCTGTTCGTGCCCAGCCATGTCAACGAGGCCACCGACCCGGTCGACCATGTCGGCGGCGTGCTGTCGGTGGTCCTGGTCGCCGGACTGGTCCTGGCCATCAACTTCGCGCCCGTCCCGGACAAGACGACCCTGACGCTGACCCTGACCGGCATCGCCGTGATCTCCGCCATCGGGTTCGTCATCCGCCAGCGCCGCTACGCCTTCCCGCTCTACGACCTGCGCGTGGCCGCCCGGCGCGTCTTCTGGGTCGCCGCCGTGGCGGGCATCATCGTCTTCGGCACGCTGATGGGCGCCATGTTCGTCGGGCAGCAGTTCCTGCAGAACGTGCAGGGCTACTCGACGTTCGAGTCCGGGCTGGCCATCATCCCGGCCGCGTTGTTCATGGTCCTGGTGGCCCCACGCTCGGCGAAGCTCGTCGATGCGCTCGGCGCGCGGGTGACCCTCCTCATCGGCTACGCCTGCTGCCTCCTGGGCTTCCTGACCATGCTGCTGCTGTGGAACGAGGGTGTCGGCTACTGGGCGATCGGCCTCGGCTACGCCCTTGTCGGCGCCGGGGTGGGCTTCGCCGGCACGCCTGCGTCGCACTCGCTGACCGGCTCCGTCCCGGTCAGCAAGGCCGGCATGGCGTCCGGCACGGCGGACCTGCAGCGCGACCTCGGCGGCGCGATCATGCAGTCGATCCTGGGTGCGCTCCTCGCGGCCGGCTACGCCACCGCGTTCTCCTCGCAGATCGCGGCCTCGCCGCAGTCGGACCAGGTCAGCCAGGCGACCCAGAACGCCCTGACCAAGTCGTTCTCGTCGGCGGAGTCGCTCGCCCAGCAGTATCCCGACCAGGCGTCCGCCATCACGAGCGCGGCCAAGACGTCGTTCCTCGACGGCGCGGACTGGGCCTACACCGCCGGCATCCTGGCCATCCTCCTCGGCGCAGCGATCGTGTGGTTCCTCTTCCCCCGCAAGAGCGAGGAGGCCCGGCTGCTGGCCGAGTACCACGCAAGCGACACCGAGGCCGCCGGGGTTCGTTGAGAAGTCCCCGGGCCGGGACGTCATGCGGACGGTGCAAGCGGTCACACCGTCCGCATGACGTCCCGGCCGTGTCCGGTGTGGAGATGACCCGCAACCGGCCCCGTATCCCCCTGATCGGGCGATGCCCGCAGACGGGCCCGGGAGAACAGTCGGCACGGGTGAGCCGCCCGAGACGACCGGACGCGTGCTGCCCGGAGCCCCCACCGCTCCGGGAGCGCGGGAGGGAGGGGCCGATGCGGCAGCATGCGTGGGCGGACGGACCAGCCGACGGAGGTCACGAACGACCGATGACCGTGGAGATCCGACGCACACCGCTCCTGGTGCCGGCGGGACGACTCCGGCCGACCCGCGCCTCCTGGCACGTGCCTCGCGAGGAGCTGGTGCGGCGCGTCGCGCGGTCGGTGGACCGGGTCCCCTTGACGCTCATCCGGGCTCCTGCCGGAACAGGGAAGACGATCCTGGCAGCGGACTGGGTCAGCAGCCGGCTCCAGGCCGGAAGGCCCGCCGCGTGGCTGAGCCTCACCGACGCCGACGACGATCCTGCCGTGTTCTGGCCGCGACTGCGGACCGCGCTGATGGTCGCCGGGCTCCTCCCGGAGGTCACGGTTCCCCGGCCGAGAGCTCCCGCGGCGGACGTGGAAGCGCTCGGCACCCGCCTCTCGCAGCGCGGGGGTCCCGTGGTGCTCGTCGTCGACGCGGTCGACCGGCTCCGCTCACGGACGCTCCTCGGCCAGATCGGGACCCTGTTGGAGAGCGGAGGGGACTGGCTTCGCGTCGTCATGACGAGCCGGACGGAGCCGGCCCTTCCGCTGCAGCGGTTCCGGGTGGAGGACAGCCTGACCGAGATCGGCGCCGACGACCTGGCCTTCGGGCGCGACGAGATCGAGCGGGTTCTGCTGGGTCACCACGTGACGCCGGGCGACGGCATCTGTGACGACGTGCTGGTGAGGACCGAGGGGTGGGCCGCGGGTGTCCGGCTCGCCGCGCTCCGGCTGGGGGCGCACGACCCGGCTGAGGAGTCGGCCCACGATCAGGCCCAGCGCCGGCCCGATCGTCAGGCCGCGGACGCACGGGCGGCCCTCGACGGGTTCGCCGAGCTCTACCTCCGGGAGCAGGTCGTCGACCCCCTCGCACCGGCCGAGCGGGACGTGCTCACCGCGGCGGCCGTCGTCGATGAGCTCCCACCCGGTCTGGCGCGGGCCCTCACGGGGCGCGCCGACGCGGACGCGCTGGTCCGCAGCCTGTCGACGGGCAACGGGTTCCTGCTTCCGGTGCATGGCCGCCTCGACACCTTCCGGCTGCATCCGCTCGTGGCCGAGCTGCTGAGGGCCGACCTCGACCGGCAGGCTCCCGCACGGTCGGCACTCCTGCATCGGCGCGCGGCCGAGTGGTTCGACGACCAGGGCCATCTCGCGGCCGCCGTACGCCATGTGACCGCCGCCGGCGACTGGCAGACCGCCGCGGAGCGCGTCGTCGAGGGGCGGGGCCTCGCCGAGCTGATCCTGGGCACGACCACCGGGGTGGCACTTGCGGCCGATCTGTCCGCCGTCCCCGAGAGAGGCACCCCGGAGGCGAGCGTGCTGCGAGCGGCGATCAGGCTTCGGGAGGGCGACCTCGACGGGGCTCGCGCTGCGCTCGACCTGGTCGACGGGCGCCCCGGCGTCGCGGTGTCGGTGATCTGGACGGCATGGTGCGACGCGGCAGGTCGGACCGCGGAGACCCTCGTCGCCGTGCGCGAGGCCAGGTCGAGGCTCGAGGAGGCGGACGCGCCGGACCCCCTGGTCACTGCTGTCGTGGCCACCGCCGAAGGCGCCGCGCAGCTGCGCGCCGGTGATCTGGCCGCCGCGTCCGTTGCGCTCGGTGAGGCGGTGTCGGCCACCGCCGGCACCGACGGGCCACTCCGGGTCCGCTGCCTGTCCGAGCTCGCGCTCGCGGAGGCGTGCGCGGGGCACTTGACCCGGGCCTTGGAGCTGGTGGACGCGGCCGAGCGGGCGGCGACCGAGCAGGGCCTCGCGATGACCTCGCGCCCGGTGGTGCTCGAGCTCGCGCGGATCTGGGTCGCGGTGGAGCGCCAGGATCTGCATCAGGCACAGCGCTCTCTCCACCGGGTCAGTCGGACGCGCATCGGCCGCAACGACGAGGTCTGGCGCAGCGCCACGCTGCTCCTGCGGGCGCGCTATCTGCGCGACCGGGGGGACCTGCCTGGCGCTCGCCGCCAGCTCGGGCAGGCAGGACCTGCGCCGCGATGGCTCCGCGACCATCTGGAGGCCGAGTCACACGGGCTGGAGATGGGCGAGCACGGCCGCAGCGAGCGGCTGGCGGTCGGCGGATACGGTCGCGTCCAGGATCTGCTCGACCACGCCGACCAGCGCTGCCGGCTCGGGGACCTGGCCGCGGCCCGGTCGGACATCGGGCGAGCACTGAAGCTCGGGAGGGTCGAGCGCCTGCGCCGGCCGTTCACGCACGCATCGTCGGAGGTCCGGTCGCTGATCCGCCACGACGCGCGGGTCCACGCGCTGGCGGCGTGGCTGGGTGACGACCAGCTGGGCGCCGATGACGCCGCGGTGCCGCGACCCGTGCTGGAGCCCCTGTCCGAGCGCGAGCTCGAGGTGCTGCGCCATCTCGCGGCGTTCCTGACGACCGAGGAGATCGCCGCCGCGATGTTCATCTCCGTCAACACGGTGCGGACCCACATCAGGCGGGTGCTGGAGAAGCTCTCGGTGTCGCGACGGCACGAGGCGGTACGGCGCGGGCAGGAGCTGGGGCTGGTGTGAGTGCCAGGCGCCCGACGTCGTCCGCTGCGGGTGATGCAGACCCGCTCGAGCCTCGACAGGCTGAGCGACGGGCGGGATCGGCGTTCCGGAGCGGCGAGGGGGGTGACCCGGCATGAGCGGAGCCGTGAGCGACCTGGTGGTGGTCGCCGCTGCGAACCCGGTCGGCTGGGCGCGCTCGCAGATGGCGTTCACCCTGGCGTTCCACATCATCCTGGTGCCGCTGGGCGTCTCGTGGTCCTTCATGACGCTCGTCGCGAACTACCGCGGCGTGCGGCACGGCGACTCCGACGCTCTCCTCCTGGCGCAGCGCTGGTCGAAGTACATGGCGCTCACCTTCGCCGTCGGCGCCGTCACCGGCACCGTGCTCAGCTTCGAGTTCGGGCTGCTGTGGCCGCGGTTCATGGGGCGCTGGGGAGAGGCATTCGGCGTGCCGTTCGCGTTCGAGGGGATCTTCTTCTTCACCGAGGGCGTCTTCGTCGCGATCTACATCTTCGGGTGGCGCCGGCTGCGACCCTGGCTGCACTTCTGGACCGGCGTGCCGATCGCGGTGGCCGGCGTCTTCGGCGCCATCTCGGTGGTGGCGGCCAACGCCTGGATGAACGCTCCGTCGGGGTTCACCCTCGACTCCGCCGGCAACGTGGTGTCGGTCGATCCATGGGGCGTCATCTTCAACAAGGCCATGCCCCTGCAGGCCGCGCACATGGTCGTCGCGGCCTATCTGGTCGGCGGCTTCCTGGTCTCCTCGGTGTACGCCGCGGCGATGCTGCGTGGGCGCACCGACCGCTACCACCGGCTCGGCTTCCTCATCCCGTTCACCGTGGCCGCCATCGCGACACCCGTGCAGATGGGCGTGGGCGACGCGCTGGCCCGCTGGGTCTACCAGGAGCAGCCGGTCAAGTTCGCCGCCATCGAGCTGGTGCCGCAGACGACGTCCGACGTCCCCGAGACCCTGCTCGGCCACCTCAACTCCGACGGCACCGTCTCCGGCGGCGTCCCGATCCCCGGACTGGCCTCGTGGCTCTCGGACCCGAGCACCGGCACGTCGACGGTCGTCAAGGGCCTCGACAGCGTGCCGTCGAACGCGCGGCCGACCATCTCCGAGGTCAATGTCGTGCACCTGTGCTGGGACATCATGGTCGGGCTCGGCACGCTGCTCTTCCTCCTCGCCGTCTGGTATGCCGCCAGCTGGGTCCTCCGGCGGCGGATGCCCGGCACCAGATGGTTCCTGCGTGCCGCCGCGTGCGCCGGCGTTCTCGCGGTCGTCACCCTCGAGGCGGGGTGGGTGGTCACCGAGGTCGGCCGTCAGCCGTGGATCGTCTACAACCTGATGAGGGTCGACGACGGCGCGACCGCGAACACCGGCGTCTGGATCACCTTCGTCGCCGTGCTCGTGCTGTACGCCGCCCTCGGGATCACGACCATCGTGGTGCTGCGCTCGATGAGCCGACGGTTCCGCCGCCGCGGCGGCTTCGTCGACCACGACGTGCCCTACGGCCCGAGCGGCCCGAGGACTGCAGCCGAGACGGCGGACTCCTCCGAGACCGCGGAGCGCGTGCCGTGAGCACGTTCGTCGCCGTCGTGCTTCTCGGCGCCATGGCGGCGTACGCCGTCCTCGGCGGTGCCGACTTCGGTGCGGGGTTCTGGGACCTGACCGCCGGGGGACCGGAGCGGGGCGAGGCGCCGCGCGACCTCATCGAGCGCTCGATCGGCCCGGTCTGGGAGGCGAACCATGTCTGGCTGATCTTCATCTTCGTCGTGACCTGGACGGCCTTCCCTTCCGCCTATGAGGCGATCTGGCTGACGATGTTCGTCCCGCTCACCATCGCCGCCCTCGGGATCGTGCTGCGCGGCGCGGGCTTCGCGTTCCGCAAGTCGGTGGTGACCGTGCGGTTCCGCCGCATCTTCGGCGGAGGGTTCGCGCTCTCCTCGATGCTCGTGCCGTTCTGCCTGGGTGCGGTTGCCGGCGGGATCGCGTCCGGCCAGGTCCCCTCCGGTGGCGAGGCGGGCGACCCCGTGGAGAGCTGGCTCAACCTGACCTCGATCGTGACAGGGCTGCTCGCGATCGCGGCGGCGGCATACCTGTCCGCGGTCTATCTGGTCTGGAACGCACGCCGTGACGACGATCGGTCGATGGCGCAGTACTTCCGGCGTCGCGCGGTGGCCGCGGCCGTGGTCACCGGCGTGCTGTCGGCCGTCGGGTTGGTGGTGTTGCACGCCAAGGCCACGCACGTCTTCGACGGGCTCACCTCCCGGGCGCTCCCCCTCCTGGTGGCCAGTGCGGTCTGCGGAGTGCTGGCGCTGGTCCTGCTCATCCGGAACGCGACGCTCGGCGCCCGGGTCCTGGCCGTGCTGGCCGTGGCGGGGACCATCGTCTCGTGGGGAGTGGCGCAGTGGCCCTACCTGCTCGGTGACTCGCTGAGCGTCGAGGACGCCGCCGCGCCGTCCGGGACCCTGACCGCACTCGTGGTCGCCGTCGTGCTCGCCGCGGTGATCGTCGTGCCCGCGTTCGTGCTGCTCTTCGTGCTAGCGCAACGGCAGCTGCTGCCCGAGGAGGGCGTCCCCGACGTCGGGGACGGCCCACTGCCGGGCTGATCGGGGCTGGCCGAGGCCAATCATCTACGGGGGATGATGCGGCGTCGACGGCGTCCGCGGAGGGTGGAGCAAACCCGCCGGTCACCACCCGCGAAGGAGCCCCGACGTGGCCACGACGTCTCCCTTCCCCCCGATCGCCGACTACGCGTTCCTCTCCAACTGCCACACCGGTGCCCTGGTCGCTCCCGACGGCTCGGTCGACTGGCTCTGCCTCCCGGCGTTCGACGGTCCGAGCGTGTTCGGCAACCTCCTCGACCGTGGCGCCGGCTCGTTCCGGTTCGGGCCGTATGGCGTCAACGTGCCGTCGACGCGCAGCTACCTGCCCGGCACCAACGTGCTCACCACCACCTGGAACACCCGCGGGGGCTGGCTCGTGGTGCACGACGCGCTCACGATGGGGCCGCGGCAGGGTCCGGACGTCGTGACTCCCCACACTCGGCCACCCGCGGACGACGACGCCGACCACCTGCTGGTGCGCACCGTCCAGTGCCTGGAGGGCAGTGCCGAGGTCGAGCTCGTCTGCGAGCCGGCCTTCGACTACGGACGCACCCCCGCCACCTGGACGCAGGTCGACGACCACCGGGCGGACGCGACGGCCGCCGGCCAGACGTTCCGGCTGGCGACGGACATGCTCGTCGGGATCGAGGGCCCGTCGGCGCGGGCGCGGCACGTGCTCACCGCCGGCGAGACGGCCTTCTGCGCGCTGTCGTGGGCCGAGGACCTCGTCACGCCGCCCGACGTCGCGGACGCGATGCGCAGGATCCGGGCGACGGAGCGGTTCTGGCGGTCCTGGCTGGACCGGGCGCGCGTGCCCGACCACCCGATGCGTCCGCATCTGGAGCGCTCCGCCCTGACCATCAAGGGGCTGACCTACATGCCGACTGGGTCGACGGTCGCCGCTCTCACCACGTCGCTGCCCGAGACGCCGGGCGGCGAGCGGAACTGGGACTACCGCTACACCTGGATCCGCGACACGACCTTCACGCTGCAGGCGCTGCACTACATGAACCTGGACTGGGAGGCCAACGAGTTCATGCAGTTCGTCGCCGACCTCGAGCCCAACCGCGACGGGTCGCTGCAGATCATGTACGGCATCGACGGGCGCCGCGACCTCACGGAGACGACCCGGGACGACCTGTCCGGCTACGAGGGAGCCCGGCCGGTGCGCATCGGAAACGGGGCCTTCGACCAGCGGCAGAACGACGTCTTCGGCGCCGTTCTGGACGCCATCCTCCTGCACACCTCCCGCAGCCGGCACCTGCCGCGACGGCTGTGGCCGCTGGTCGAGTCGCAGGCGCAGTGCGCGATCGACGCCTGGCAGAAGCCGGACCAGGGCATCTGGGAGGCGCGGGGCGAGCCGCAGCACTACGTGTCCTCGAAGCTGATGGGCTGGGTCGCGCTCGACCGGGCGGCGAAGCTGGCGGAGATCCGCGACGACGACAAGCTGGCCCAGCTGTGGCGCACCACGGCCGACGACATCCGCGAGGACATCCTCAGCAACGGCGTCAGCGATCGCGGCGTGCTCCGCCAGCACTACGGCACCGACGCGCTCGACGCGTCCACGCTGCTGGCGGCCCTGTTCGGGTTCCTGCCGGCGACCGACGAACGCCTGCGCAACACCGTGGACGCCATCGAGAACGAGCTGACCGAGAACGGCTTCGTCCTGCGCTACCGCACCGACGAGACGGACGACGGGCTCTCCGGCAAGGAGGGGACCTTCTTGATCTGCTCCTTCTGGCTGGTCTCCGCCCTGGCCGTCATCGGGGAGATGGGGCGCGCCAACAACCTCATGGAGCGCCTGCTGCGCATCACCTCGCCGCTCGGCCTCTATGCCGAGGAGTTCGAGGTCGACCGCGCTCGCCACCTCGGCAACTTCCCGCAGGCGTTCTCGCACCTGGCGCTGATCCAGGCGGCCGGCCGGATCATCCTCGCCGACTTCCGTGAGGAGCTGTCGCTGTGACCGAGGCAGTGAGCGGGGCACGCGGCGGGCCGCCGCACGTCGTCGTCCTCGGCGGCGGGCTCGCCGGCGTCGCGTGCGCCCACCGGCTCGGCGACGAGGGCGTCCGCGTGACTCTCGTCGACGGCAACGACTACCACCAGTTCCAGCCACTGCTCTACCAGGTCGCGACCTCGCAGCTGCCCGCGGAGGACATCGCGCGTCCGCATCGCACCATCTTCCGTGACCACCCGAGTGTCGAGGTCCGCAACGTCGAGGCGACGAAGGTGGACCCTGAGGCCCTCAGCGTGACGCTCGCAGACGGCGCCGTCGTCACCGGGACGCACCTGGTCATCGCGGCCGGGGGACGACCGGAGTTCTTCGGCGTGCCCGGGGCGGCGGAGCACGCCTACCCGCTCTACTCGGTCGCCGACGCCGAACGGCTGCGCCTGCACTTCCGTGCGCTGCTGGATGCGGTCGCCGAGAACCGTCAGGATCTGGAGGATGCGCTCGACGTGGTCGTGGTCGGCGGCGGCCCCACAGGGGTGGAGGTAGCCGGCGCGCTGGCCGAGCTGACCCGGGCGCTCGCTACCCTGGGCGAGATCCCGCGACCGGGGCGCATCCTCCTCGTCGATCGCGGTGGGGCGCTCCTCAGCGCCTTCTCGGAGAAGTCCCACGACTACGCGCACCGCCGACTCACTCAGGTGGGCGCCGAGATCCGGCTGCGGACCGGCGTCGCCTCGGTGCACGCCGACCGTGTCGAGCTCGACGACGGGACCCTCGTCCCGACGCGGACCGTCGTGTGGGGCGGTGGCGAGTCGGCCGCGACGATCGCCGCGGCGACGGGCCTGCCCACCGGCCGCGGCGGTCGCCTGGACGTGGGCCCCGACCTGACGATCGCGGGTCATCCTCACCTCTACGCCGTGGGGGACGTCGCCAACATTCCTGCGGACTCGGAGGGTGACGCGCCGGTCCTGCCCCAGCTCGGCTCGGTCGCCCAGCAGTCCGGGCGATGGGCCGCGGACAACATCCTGCGCGAGCTCGACGGTCAGCCGGCCCTTCCCTTCAGGTACAAGGACAAGGGCATCATGGCGATGATCGGCCGCAACGCGGCGGTCGCCGAGGTCGGCAAGCACCGTCACGAGGTGGAGGGGCCGGTCGCGTTCGCCGCCTGGCTCGGCGTCCACGCGATGCTGCTCTCCGGCGCCCACAGCAAGACCGATGCCTTCCTTTCCTGGGCGTGGGACTACTTCGACCGCGACCACGCGGCCGTGGTCGAGAGCTCCACGGCGCCGCGCCGCATCGCCTGGGGGGACGACGAGGCGGACGTCCCGCACATCTCGGTCGAGCGTCGTTCCGCGGCGCCGATCAGCAGCATCTGAGGGCACATTCGGGAGGAGGACTTCCATGTCGGACGACTACGACGTCATCATCGTGGGATCGGGGGCCGGCGGCGGCACGCTCGCGCACCGGCTGGCGCCCTCGGGCAAGCGGGTGCTCGTCCTGGAGCGGGGGGACTGGCTCCCGCGGGAGAAGGAGAACTGGGACGCCACCGCGGTCTTCGTCGACAACCGCTACGTCTCGCCCGACACCTGGCACGACGGCCAGGGAAAGGCCTTCCAGCCGCAGATCCACTACTTCGTCGGCGGGGCGACGAAGTTCTACGGCGCCGCCCTCTACCGACTGCGCGAGCGCGATTTCGGAGAGCTCAAGCACCACGGCGGGATCTCGCCGGCCTGGCCCATCGGGTACGACGTGATGGAGCCGTACTACACCGCAGCCGAGCAGCTCTACCAGGTCCACGGCGCGCGCGGTGAGGACCCGACCGACCCGCCGGCCTCCGGGCCCTACCCCTTCCCGCCGATCTCCCACGAGCCGCGCATCCAACGGCTGTTCGACGACATGGCCGCCGTCGGGCTGCATCCCTTCCACTCGCCGTCCGGCGTGATGCTCGACGAGCGGCGACCCGAGGAGAGCCTGTGCATCCGGTGCGCCACGTGTGACGGGTTCCCCTGCCTGGTGCACGCGAAGGCCGACGCCGACGTGGTCGCCATGCGCCCGGCCCTGCGGCACGACAACGTCACACTGCTTCGGAACGCCCGTGTCCGCCGGCTCGAGACCGACGGCTCCGGCCGGTCCGTCTCGGCCGTGGTGGCCGAGGTGGAGGGGGCGGAGCAGCGGTTCAGCGCGGGTGTCGTCGTCCTGTCGGCCGGTGCGGCGAACTCGGCGGCGATCCTCCTCGCGAGCGCGAACGACCAGCACCCGCGCGGTCTGGCGAACGGCTCGGACCAGGTCGGGCGCAACTACCTCTTCCACAACAGCCGTGCCTTCCTGGCGGTCTCCAAGGAGAAGAACGACACCCGGTTCCAGAAGACGCTCGGCCTCAACGACTACTACTTCGGCGACGCCGACTTCGACTACCCGATGGGCAACCTGCAGATGGTCGGGAAGTCCTCAGCTCCGATGTATCGGGGGGAGAAGCCCCTCGAAGCCGGCTTGGCGCCCATGTTCGCGCTGAGCGACGTCGCTGAGCACGCCGTCGACTTCTGGCTCTCGGTCGAGGACCTTCCCGACCCCGACAACCGGGTGACGCTCAACGGCGGTGGCCAGATCGTCCTGCGCTACAAGCCGAACAACACCGAGCCGCTGGAGCAGCTCTACCGCCGGGTGAAGAGACACCTGAGCCATCTCGGCATGCACCCGCATCATCTGGTCCCGCGCAGCATCTACATGAAGAACGACGTGCCCGTGGCCGGCTGCGCCCACCAGGCCGGGACCGTGCGGTTCGGGCACGACCCGGCCACCTCCGTGCTGGACACCGACTGCAAGGCCCACGAGGTGGACAACCTCTACGTCGTGGACACCAGCTTCTTCCCCAGCATCGGCGCAGTGAACCCGGCCCTCACGGCGATGGCCAACGCGCTCCGGGTCGGGGACCATCTCATCGCGCGACTCGGGTGAGCCCACGGTGAGCCCCGAGGGTGAGCCCGGGGGTGAGCCCGGGGGTGAGCCCGGGGGTGAGCCTCTGGTGAGCGCTCAGACGCCGCGCCGGTCCGCGAGCAGGTCGACGGCCTCGCTCCTCGACGAGACCCCGAGCTTGCGGTAGATCGACTTCACCTGGGACTTCACCGTGTGGTGGGAGACGAAGAGGTGCTCGGCGATCTCGGGGAAGGTCAGGTGCGTGGGCAGAAGAGGCAGGAGCCGCAGCTCTGCAGTCGTGAGGGAGGAGGTGCCCACGGGCGCGGCCCGCGTGATCTGGTCGACCCGCTCGCGCAGTCGATGCAGCTCGCCGGGAAGCGTGCCCAGGTCCGGGCGGCGGCGCACGATCGCCTCCGCCTGATCGAGCACGGCGAGGGCGCCGGCGGGGTCCGTCAGCTCCAGGTAGACGCGCGCGAGCGTGAGCAAAGCCTGCATCGACACCACCGGCAGTGCGTCGGTGAGGAGCGGCCGCAGGGCCGCGGCACGCCTGACGAGCCGGCGCGCCTCGCTCATGTCGGCTCGCCGTACGGCGGCCCCGGCGGCCGCCGCGAACACCAGGGCGCTGGTCCAGTAGCCGTCGAGCCGGGCGCTGTCCACGAGGCCGACCGCCTGCTTGAGCAGCGCGTCCGCCTGTGCCCACTCGCCGCGCGCCGAGGCCATCAGCGCCTGTTCGGCGAGGATCATCGCCGCCAGCGGCGGTGAGTCGAAGCTGACGGACAGGTCGTGCGCGCGGGTGAAGAGCTCCTCGGCCAGGTCGAGGTCGCCCTGCAGCAGCCCCGACAGCGCCTGCACGTGGGTCATCGTCGCTCGGTAGGGGCTGACGGGGCTCAGGCCCTCGAGCGCACGCTCGGCATCCAGCCACATCTGTGCCGGCCCCGTCCGACAGAGGTTGGCACGGAGGTAGGCGAGCGTCCCTGCCACGGTGTTCCCGTCTGGGAGAGTCCCGTCCGGGAGGGTGCCGCCGTTCCCGACACCGTTCACAGGGGCGCTCTCCGCGAGCGCGACCCAGCGCTCGGCCTCCCGGGCACGTCCGAGCAGGGCGAAGATGAGCGCGGCGTGAGCCCCGACGGCTGTGGCGTACGGGCCGATCGCCCGTCCCTCCAGCAGCTCGAGCCAGGAGCGCACCGTCTCGACGCGTCCTTCGGCCCAGACGTGCTGCATGATGTCGAGGACGATCCGGGCGACCCGCTCGCTGTCACCCGCCGCGGCGGCGTGGTCGATGGCGGCCTCGGGCAGGCCGTTGGCCTCATACCAGTCGGCCGCAAGCGTGTGGAGGTCTCTGACCAGCGCTGCGGGCCCGCGATGCAGCTCGGCGACGAGGAGCTCGCGGAAGAGATGGTGGTAGCGGTACCACTCCCGGCGCCGGTCGAGCGGGACGACGAACAGGTTCTGCTCCTCCAGGCGGCGGAGCACCTCGGCCGACGACGAGCCGCCCACGAGTGCGTCGCAGAGCGGGCCGCACATCGAGTCGAGCACCGAGGTGTGCGTGAGGAAGTGCAGGTCGGCGGGGGAGAGGTGGTCGAGCAGCTCGGAGTGGAGGTAGTCGTCGACGAAGCGGTCGTCCCCGGCGAAGGTGAACCCCGGCGCCGGCATCCCGGACCCCAGGGCCAGCGCGGCCAGGTAGAGGCCGGCCGGCCAGCCCTCCGTGCGCTCGACCAGGTCGTCGGCCTGTGCGGCTGAGACGTCCGCCCCGGCGTAGTGGAGTAGTTCCTGCGCCTCCTCGGCCGTCATGGTGAGGTCGGCGGGGCCGATCTCGACGACGTCGCCCTCGACGCGCATCCTGGCCAACGACGGCCCGCCGCCGCGTGAGGCCAGCGCCAGCCGCCACCCGGCGGGCAGTCGGTGGGCGAGCTCGACGATCGAGACCAGCGCCTGGGGGTCGGTGACGACCTCGAGGTGGTCCAGCACCACCACGACCGGGCCCTCGAGCTCGCCCAGGACCCCGAGGATGCGCGGCACGGCGCTGACATTCCCACCCATCGCCGCGACCATCTCGCGGCCGACGGGGGGCACGTTCGCGACGTGCCCGAGCGCAGCCAGGATGTCGGCCCACAGCGTGGCCGGGTCGTTGTCCGAGCGCTCACAGGAGATCCAGGCCACGCAAGGACCGAGTCGTTCCGCCCACTGGGCCAGCAACGTCGTCTTGCCGTAGCCGGGCGGAGCCACGATGCTCACCACCGGCTCGTCGGAGGCCATCAGGCGGTCGACGAGCATGGTCCGGGGGACGAGGCGGTGGCGCACCGGCACGCCCGCGCCTCCGACGCGGGCAGCACTCTGCTTGGCTGCTGGCCGAGCCGCCGAGAACGGCGCGGCGGCCCCCTCCCTGGGCCCTTCCACCCGACCGAGCCTATCGCGGCGTGCCGGTCGGACGGCCCCCGTTTGCGGGCTGTACGCGCGTCGTTCGATCGCCGTTCAGCGGGGGCTCAGTCTGCCAGCCAGACGTCACGCCAGCCGCCCGTGCCGTGCACCAGCGCGTCGGCTGCTGCGGGTCCCCAGGTGCCCGGCTGGTAGGTCTGCACCGGCGGCGGCGCATCGAGCAGGGGCTGCATGACGCGCCAGGTCTCCTCGACGCCGTCCTGGCGTGAGAAGCGCGTGCTCTTCCCGTTCATCGCCGCGTGGAGGAGCACCTCGTACGGCGTGGGACCCTCCCCGCCCTGGTCCGCGAAGACGGCGTCCAGCTCGATCGGCGCGATCTGGTCGAGGTCGGCCCGGTGGGCGTCGAACTGTAGGCGGATGCCGGTGGAGGGGTCCAGTCGCACCACGACCTGGTTGGGCTCCGCCGCACCCGCGAGCCCGAACCCGAGCTTGGGTGGGCGGTTGAAGACGAGGCGCAGCTCCGTCTGCGTCGCCGGGAGCCGCTTGCCGGTGCGGATGTAGAAGGGCACCCCCGCCCATCGCCAGTTCTCGATCTCCAAGCGCAGGGCGGCGTACGTCTCGGTCGTCGAGTCCGCGGCGACGCCCTCGATGGCGCGATAGCCGTCGTACTGACCGCGGACGTAGTGCTTCGGGTCGGCCTCGACCACCGCCCGGAACAGGGCGACCTGGGCCTCCTTCAGCGTGACCGGGTCGCCGCGCGACGGCGGCTCCATCGCGGCGGCGGCGACGACCTGCATGAGGTGGTTGACGACGACGTCGCGCAGCGCGCCCACCGGGTCGTAGAAGTGCCCGCGGTCCTCGACCCCGAAGTCCTCGGCCATCGTGATCTGCACGCACTCGATGTAGTTGCGGCTCCACAGCGGCTCCAGGATCGCGTTGGCGAACCGGAGGTGCAGGATCTCCTCGAGCCCCATCTTGCCGAGGTAGTGGTCGATCCGGAACAGCTGCGACTCGTCGATGTACTGATGCAGCTCGGCCGCCAGGTCGCGCGCCGACTGCTGATCGTGACCGAACGGCTTCTCGACCACGACCACGGCGTGGGAGGTCAGGCCCGCCTCCGAGAGCCCCTGCACGACGCGCCCGAAGAGGAAGGGGGGGATCTCGAGGTAGAAGACGGGCTTGTGAGCACCCTTGACGGCGTCGCCGACTCGTTCGTAGGTCGCCGGGTCGGTGAAGTCGCCGTGCACGTAGGAGAGTCGCTCGGCGAACCGGTCGAACACCGTCTTGTCGAGCTCCTCGCCCGTGCCCTCGATCGAGGTTCGCGCGCGTTCGATGAGCTGGTCGAGCGTCCAGTCGTCGGCGGCGACGCCGACGATCGGGCAGGTCAGCAGCCCGCGCTTCTCCAACCGGTAGAGCGAGCGGAAGGTCATCACCCGCGCCAGGTCGCCGGTGATGCCGAACACGACGAGCACATCGCCTGGTTGCGTCTGCTGGCCTGCGGTTGTCGACGTCATGAGCGTCACGATGCCCCGCAGCCCCGGCCCGTGCCTCGCACACAGCGGATGATCCGCATCCCGCTCTGGGACGTCATGCGGACGGAGCAAGCGGTCACACCGTCCGCATGACGTCCCGGATCCGACCCCCGTCACCGTCGGCCGGCCAGCCAGACGCCGATCTGGCCGCGGGAGGTGTGGCCGAGCTTCACGAGGATGTTCTCCACATGTGTCTCGACCGTGCGGACCGAGATGACGAGCTCCCCGGCGATCTCGCGGTTGGACATGCCGTCCGCCACCAGCACTGCCACCTGGCTCTCGCGGCGGGTGAGCGGGGGATACGTGGTGGCTCCCGCGACGCGTTTCGGCGTGGCTCGCTCGGGAGCGCGTTCGACCATGGTGACCGCGGGCTCGGGACCGTAGCCCTGCAGCCCGCGCTCGAACGCCGCACGGAAGGCCCTGGCGCCGATCCGACCCAGCAGGCCGGCCTCGCAGCGGGCGTGGCCGTCGACCAAGTAGGCGAACGCGCCCAGCGACGTGCCCGCCCGCGTCAGGGCCGCCTGCGCGCGGCCGAGCAGCTCGGCCGCCTCCACCGGGTCCCCGTCCTGCGCGGTGATCCACGCCTGCACCTCCAGGACCATGCCGATGCCGAGCTGGCCCCCGTACTCGACGCTGAGTGCGAGGCTCTCCTGGAGCGCTCGGGTCGCGCCCGGACGGTCGTCCGCTCTCCAGCGCGCGACCGCCCGTGCCCACAGCACGTAGACCATCTCGAACCGCTCGCCGAGAGGACCGGCCGTCGCGAGGAACTCCTGCACCCTGGGCTCGGTGGCGGCCGGATCACCGCCCATCGCCTCCGCAAGGGCGAGGTCACCGAGGGCCCAGATGAGGCCGTTGAGGTCGCCGGCCTCCCGGAACTGGGTCACCGCCGAACTCATCAGGTCCCGAGCAGTCGGATCCAGCGTCGTCGTGGCCGCCAGGGCGGCGGCGTAGGTGAGCCAGGCCATCTCGGTCGCGTTCGCACCCTGCGAGGCCACGTTCCAGGCCTCCTCCATGGTCGTGGCGAGCTTGACGCGGTCGTCCTGGAGCGCCGCCAGGATGGTGCGCGTTCGCAACGCCGTGAGCCGGGTGAGTCGCGGGAGGTCCCGTTCGGTCGCCTGGTCCAACCAGTACGTCGCCTCGTTGAGGCACCCGAGCGCGAGCCACGCGTCGGTCAAGGTCGCGACAAGGTGGACGGCGTCGCGTTCTCCTCCCGGCTGCGAGAGCGCGAACGCCAGCGCCGCTCTGATGTTCGGGAGCTCTTTGCGGATGCGGACGAACCAGGCGAGCTGCGCGGGGCTGACCCACTCCCGGCGCGCCTGCTCGGCGACGGCGATGCACCAGGCGAGGTGAGCCCTGCGCTGCGCCAGCTCCTCATCGGCCTCGGCGAGTCGGGCCAGCCCGTAGCTGCGGATGATCTCCGGCATCCGGAACCGGACCGACTCGGCGTCTCGCTCGGTGAACAGGATCGACTTCGACACCAGCCGGTCGACGACGCCGAGGAGCTCGAGCCCGCTCGGGCTGTCGACGACCTGCCGCAGGGCATCGAGCTCGAAGCCCTGCGCGAAGACGGCGGCCTGACGCCACACCGACTGCTCGTCGGAGTCGCAGAGCTGATAGCTCCACCCGACCAGCGCGCGCAAGGACTGCTGTCGAGTCGGAGTGGCTCGCAGTCCCTTGTCGACCAGCTCGTAGTGATCGCCGAGCTGCGCGAGCAGGTCACGGGGCGCGAGGACACGTGTCCAGACCGCCGCCAGCTCCAGCGCGAGTGGCACGCCCTCCAGTTGCGCGCACAGCTCGGCCACGGTGGCGACGTTCGCCGCGTCGACCACGAACGAGGGGGAGACGGCCGTCGCCCGATCGACGAACAGTGACACCGCCTCGTAGGCGTTCAGCGCTTCGACGGAGGCCACACCCGGCTCAGGCAGCGGGAGCGGAGCCACCGGGTAGACGCGCTCACCCGCGATGCCGAGAGCCTCTCGGCTCGTGGCGAGCACGTGCAGGTCGGGGCAGCGCTTCAAGATCGCGTCCACGGCGGCAGCACACGCCTCGACCAGGTGCTCGCAGTTGTCGAGGATGAGCAGCGAGTGCCGGTGGCCCAACGCCCGGGCCAACGCGTCGAGCGTCCAGGTCAGGCCTTGCTGGCGCAGTCCGAGCGTCGTCGCGATCGCATCCCCGAGCAACGCCGAGTCGACCAGGTCGGCGAGCTCGACCAGCCAGACCCCGTCTGCGAACGCCCGACTCGACGACTCTGCGGCATGCCGCGCCAGCCGCGTCTTGCCCACGCCTCCCATCCCGGTGAGGGTCACGAGGCGAGAGGCCGCCATGAGGTCGCGGATGTCGGCGAGCTCCCGCCGTCGTCCGACGAAGCTTGTCAGCTCGGCGGGTAGGTTGGTGCGTCCCCGGCCGGTCGCAACGGCCGCCATGGGGTCATCACACGCTCAACCCCACCAGCCGTCAAGGGGGCCCCGGCCGGCCCCGCGGCCGCTGGCTGCGCCGGACAGGGGCCGACACGCCGGCGTCGTCGGTGTGTCGGGTCGACCACGCGCATGGAGCGGCCGCCCCCGCGGCCGTTGGCTGCGCCTGACTCGGGCGACACGCCGGCGTCGTCGGCGGGTCGCGTCGACGAACCGCACCGAGCGGCCTCCCTGGGTCCCGAGGTGCCTAGGCGCCGTCGCCCAGGACGGTCGACCGGCGGATCTCATCGATGATCAGCGCCAGGTGGAGGGAGGTCCGAGTCTCGCCGTCGTCGAGATCCACGCCCAGTCGACGCTCGATCTGGGCGATGCGCTCGTAGAGAACCGGACGCGACACGGCGATGCTCGCGGCGGCGGCCGACTTGCTGGCGGGATGCTGGAGGACGGCCCGCAGCGCTTGCTCGAGCCTGGTGTCGTGGTGCTCGGCGCCGCTGCGCAGGGGGCCGAGCTCTCGGTCGCTGAAGGCGTGGAGCCTCTCGTCGTCCCCGACCAGGGTGAGCAGTCCGCGGACGTGGACATCGACGAGGTGATGGACCTTGCCGGGAGCCGCGTCGTCACGAAGGGCCGCCAGCACTTGGCGTGCCTCCCGCATCGACCGGTCGACGGTCGAGAGGTCGTGCACCTCGCTGCCCGCGGCGGCCAGGAAGCCGAGGCGGCTCGGGAGCGCGCCGGCGATGTCGTCTGCCACCTTGGCCGCGGACATGCGGCGCGGGACCGAGAGCAGGGCTCGGACGAGGCCGCCGACGGGGGCGATGAGGACAGGGATCGGTCTCGTCGCCGTCGCGTGCACGAGGGCGGCGACGAGCTCGTCGGCGGCGGCGCTCGACCGACGCAGCTCACCCTCGGTCGGCCGGAACGCCACGGCGATGAAGCGCCGGTTGGCCGTCGGTACGCCGGCCAGCCGGCACCGTTGCTCGACCTCGGGGGAGGTGGGATCCGCCAGGAGTGCGACGAGCAGCTCGTGGTGGACCTGGCGTTCGCGGCTGGTGCGCTGTCGGTCGTGCAGCATGTGCATGGCGAGGGCCGCCGCCCCCCGCTCGGCGACCGCCACCAGCCGCTGACTCGGCGGCGTGGGGGAGTCGAGGACGAGGCGCCCCCAGCGTCGTTCGCTGCGTCCGATCCGTGCGATCAGCCATCCGTGGCTGCTGTCCCACGCGGTCCGGCCACGCGGCTGGGCAGCGAGCGACCGACGGTGCCAGTCGTCGAGGAAGGCAGTCGCGTCGCCGGGGCCGACGACGTAGTCGAGGACGCGGTGCTCCTCGCTCTCGAGGACTGCCGTCGCGGCGGCGAGGTTCGAGACGGCCTCGAGGATCTCCTTGGGCCCGGCCTCGGCGACACTGAGGGCGGTGAAGGTGTCGTGGACCTGCTGGGACTCCCGCAGCTCGGTGAGCTGCTGGTCGACGATGCGCTCGCCGACGCTCTGGGCGACGGAGGCGAACCTCGCCTCGCGGCGCAGGACGACGAGCGGGAGCCCCTCGATCTCGCAGGTCTCCACCAGCGCCGGCGGCGCCTCCTGCCAGCGGCGGCCGAGCTCGAGGAAGAGTCCCGCGGCCCCCGACTCCGCGAGGCTGTGCGCGAACGCCGCCAGCCCCTCGGCGGTGTCGGCCAAGGCGATGCCGGTGGTCAGCACGAGGTCACCTTCCCGAAGAAGGCCGGCGATGTCGGGCAGCTCGGTGGTGTGCACCCAGCGGACGCTGCGGCTCAGCCCGTCGTGACCGGCGAGGGTCTGCGGGTCGGCGCTGCGGACCACCGGCATGAGGAGGACGTCGGAGACGGTGATCACAGCGGCGACTGCCTTCCGTCGATGTGTCGGGGCTGCTTCTCGAATCCTACGGAATGTCTGCCCGGATGCGCGCACCGCGGCCCGAAGATGGAGGCGCATCGTCAAGGAGAGGACTCAGATGTCGCACACCATCGCCCACTGGGCAGCCGGTCAGGCCTTCGACGGCACGAGCGGTCGCACCGCCGCCGTCACCAACCCCGCCACCGGCGCCGTCACCGGTGAGGTCGCGCTGGCGTCGATCGAGGATGCCGAGCACGTGATCGCTGCGGCCGCGGCGGCTGCGCCGGGGTGGGCGGCGACGTCGCTGGCGCGGCGTACCCAGATCGTCTTCGCCTTCCGTGAGCTGTTGAACGCGCGTCGTGACGAGCTGGCGGCGATCATCACCGCCGAGCACGGCAAGGTGCTCTCGGATGCGCTGGGTGAGGTCGCCCGCGGCCAGGAGGTGGTGGAGTTCGCCTGCGGCATCTCCCACCTGCTCAAGGGCGGTCACTCCGAGAGCGTCTCGACCGGTGTCGACGTGCACTCCAAGCGCGATGCACTCGGTGTGGTGGGCATCATCAGCCCGTTCAACTTCCCGGCGATGGTGCCGATGTGGTTCTTCCCGGTCGCGATCGCTGCCGGCAACACAGTCGTGCTCAAGCCGAGCGAGAAGGACCCTTCGGCCGCGCTGTGGATCGCTGCGCTGTGGCAGGAGGCCGGTCTGCCCGACGGTGTCTTCAACGTGCTGCAGGGCGACAAGGTCGCCGTGGACGCGCTGTTGGACAGCCCGGTGGTGCAGGCGATCAGCTTCGTGGGGTCGACCCCGATCGCGGAGTACGTCTACGAGCGGGCCTCCCGCAACGGCAAGCGGGTGCAGGCCCTGGGTGGGGCCAAGAACCACATGGTCGTCCTTCCGGACGCCGATCTGGACCTGGCCGCGGACGCCGCGGTCTCGGCGAGCTACGGCAGCGCGGGGGAGCGATGCATGGCCATCAGCGTCCTGGTCGCGGTCGGGTCGGTGGCCGACGAGCTCGTGGCCCGGATCGCCGACCGCACGCGGACGCTGCTGATCGGTGACGGATCCGCCGAAGCCACCAGCGGCGACGGATCTGGTGGTCGTGAGGCGGACATGGGTCCGCTGGTGACGAAGGTGCACCGCGACAAGGTGGCCTCGTTCATCGACTCCGGGGAGCAGCAGGGCGCCAAGATCGTCGTGGACGGTCGCGACGTGGCCCCGCGCGGCGGCGAGAACGGCTTCTGGTTGGGCCCGACCCTGTTCGACCACGTGACCACGGACATGGACATCTACCGGGAGGAGATCTTCGGACCCGTCCTCTCGGTGGTGCGGGTGGAGACCTACGCCGACGCGATCGAGCTGCTCAACGCCAACCCGTATGGCAACGGCACCGCGATCTTCACCAACGACGGTGGCGCTGCTCGCCGGTTCGAGGCCGACGTTCAGGTGGGCATGATCGGTGTCAACGTGCCCGTCCCGGTGCCGGTCGCCTACTACTCCTTCGGCGGCTGGAAGCGGTCGCTGTTCGGCGACACCCACGCCCACGGCGTCGAGGGCGTGCACTTCTTCACGCGCGGCAAGGTCGTCACCACTCGGTGGATCGACCCCGCCAACCGCCCCGAGGGTGGCCTCGAGCTGGGGTTCCCCCGCAATGTCTGAGGCGACGCTGATCTCTGACACCGACGGCACGGCCTCCCAGTCGGCAAACCAGTCGACCCACGAGCCGACCCACGAGCCGGCGCAGGAGAGCGCGGTCCCCTCGCTCAGCGAGCTGGTGGACTCCTCCCCGGAGCGGGCCTACGAGCTCGACCGCGCGCACGTGTTCCACTCCTGGTCCGCGCAGTCGCTGATCAAGCCGATGGTCGTGACCAAGGCTGAGGGCTCCTACATCTGGGACGGGGAGGGCAACCGGCTGCTCGACTTCACCTCCCAGCTGGTCTACACCAACATGGGCCACCAGCACCCCCGGATCGTCGCGGCGATCCAGGAGCAGGCGGCGCAGCTGTGCACGGTCGCGCCGGGCTATGTCAACGCGGCCCGCTCCGAGGCGGCGCGGCTGATCGCCAGCCACACGCCGGCCGGGCTGGACAAGGTGTTCTTCACCAACGGTGGTGCCGACGCCAACGAGCACGCGATCCGGATGGCGCGGCTGCACACCGGCAAGCACAAGGTCCTCTCGACCTACCGCTCCTATCACGGCGGCACCCACCTGGCCGTCAACGTCACCGGCGACCCCCGTCGCTGGGCGAGCGACAACGGCTCGAGTGGCACGGTGCACTTCTTCGGGCCGTTCCTCTACCGCAGCCCGTTCCACGCCACGACCACCGAGGAGGAGTGCCAGCGGGCGCTCGCGCACCTCGAGCAGGTCATCACCCTCGAGGGGCCGGGCACGATCGCGGCGATCGTGCTGGAGTCCATCCCCGGCACCGCCGGGATCATGATCCCTCCGCCGGGCTACCTGGCCGGCGTCCGCGAGCTGTGCGACCAGCACGGCATCGTGTTCATCGCCGACGAGGTGATGGCCGGGTTCGGCCGGGCGGGGCGCTGGTTCGCGATCGAGCTCGCCGACGAGTCCACACCGGTGGTGCCGGACCTGCTGACCTTCGCCAAGGGCGTCAACTCCGGCTACGTGCCGCTCGGTGGCGTCGTGATCAACGAGGCGATCGCGGCGACCTTCGCCGAGCGGGTCTACCCGGGCGGGCTGACCTACTCCGGCCACCCCCTCGCCACCGCGGCGGCGGTGGCGACCATCCGGGCGATGGAGGACGAGAAGGTCGTCGAGCGTGCCGCCGCGCTGGGCGAGGAGATCTTCGCGCCCCGTCTCGCCGAGCTCGCCGGCAAGCACGAGTGGGTCGGCGAGGTGCGCGGCATCGGTGCCTTCTGGGCGATCGAGCTCGTCTCCGACCCCGAGACTCGGGAGCCGCTGGCGCCGTACGGCGGCAGCAGCGAGGCCGTCAACGCCATCGTCGCCGGGTGCAAGCGCCGAGGCCTGCTCCCGTTCGTCAACTACAACCGCATCCACCTCGTCCCGCCGCTGACCACCGGCGCCACGCAGGTCGCCGAGGCCATCGACATCCTCGACGAGGCCATCGCCGAGGCGGCCGCCGGGGCCTGACGGGCCGACACGGGTCACCGACTCAGACGGAACGCCCGGCCGCGCCAGGCTGCGCGGCCGGGCGTCCGGCGTCTCTCGGGGCTCAGCTCGCCAGGGTCCCCACCGGCGAGTAGTGCGACGCGTCGCCCTTGCGGGCGGTGCTGTGCACCCCGTCGACGCTGACCGGCACGTCTCCGGCGAGCGTGATGCGGTGCAGCCGTCGGTGCTGGTCGTCGTAGTCGTCGACGGCGTAGTGCTGTGTCGCCTGGTTGTCCCAGATGGCCAGGTCGCCGAGCCGCCAGCTCCACCGCACGGTGTTGTCGAGCCGGGTCACGTGGCGCTGGAGCAGGCCGAACAGGTCGGCGGAGTCGCGGCTGGACAGACCCACGAAGTGTCGGACGAAGTGGCCCAGCAGCAGCGTGCGCTCGCCGGTGACCGGGTGGATCCGGACGACGGGATGCTCGGTCTCGTACTCGACGTGACCGAACTCCTCGCGGTAGGCCTGCTCATTGACGTCGATGCCGCCGATCCGCTTCTCGTCACGGTCGGCCGCGTAGTCGTAGAGGTTCGAGTGGACCGCCCACAGCCGGTCGGTGAGCGCCTGCAGCGCCGGGTGCAGGAGCTGGTAGGCGCGGGTGGTGTTCGCCCACACGGTGGTCCCGCCGTACGGCGGCAGCTCGACGGCCCGCAGCAACGACGCGGCCGGGATGCGATCCACGAACGTCACGTCGGTGTGCCAGCTGTTCGCCTTGCCGGTGTCGGAGTCGATCGGCAGGATCGCCTGGCCGTCGCCGGCCACGGTGGGATGCGGCTTGGTCAGGGTGCCGAGCAGTCCCGCGAAGGCCCGCTGCTCGCGGTCGCCTGCATGGTGCTGGTCGCGGAAGAAGACGACCTGATGGGCGGCCAGAGCGGCCTTGATCTCGGCGACCTGGGCGGCCGGCACGTCGCCGCCGATGGCGACACCGCTGATCTGCGCGCCGATGTGGGCGCCGACCTTGCGGACCTCGATGGTGTCGTAGCCGGGTTCGGGCTCGGCCCGGGTGGCGATGGTCTCGGTGGTCAGGGTGGGGTCGAGCTGGATGGTCATCGAACGTCCTCACGTCAAGGATGGGGTGGGGTGGGGAGGGAAGCGGGACCGGTTCAGGTGCGCCAGCGGGAGAACCGCCGCTCGAGGAGCAGCAGCAGGTAGTTGAAGCCGACGCCGATCACGGAGATCGTGAGGATGCCGGCGTACATCTCGGGGATCTGGAAGTTGTTCTCCGCCGAGATGATGAGGTAGCCGAGGCCGGCCTTCGCGCCGACGAACTCGGTCGTGATGAGCACCATCATCGACGCCGCGCCGGAGAGCCGGACGCCGGTGAAGATCGTCGGGACGGCCGCGGGGAGCACGACCTTGCGGAAGAGGCTCACGTTGGAGAGTCCGAGCGACCGCGCCGACTTCACCAACAGCGGGTCGACGTTGCGGGCGCCGCTGATCGTGTTGAACAGGACGACCCAGAAGCAGGCGTAGGAGATCATCGCGATCTTGGAGAAGTCACCGATGCCGAGGATCAGTGTGAAGACCGGGATGAGGGCGACCGCGGCCGTGTTGAGGAAGACGGTCAGCAGGGGGCTGAGCACCTCGGCGATCGTCTTGTACCAGGCGATGAGCAGGCCGAGCGGGATGGCGATCGCGTTGGCGACGAGGAAGCCGGTGAGCGAGCGGTGGAGGCTGGCGACGATGTCGGTCCACAGCGTCCCGTCCGCCGCCAGCCGGCCGAGCGCCCGCACCACCTCGGTGAACCGGGGCAGGAAGGCCGGCTCGACCCACCCTGCGTGGGGCGCCACCTGCCAGAGCACCAGGAGGGCGAGGACGGCGATCACCCGCTTAAGCGTCCCGGTCGCCCCGCGGCCGACGACGGACAGGAGCGACGTACGCCGGCCCGCCCGACGCGCTCGGCCCGCTCGGCCCGCCCGGCCCGCCCGGCCCGCCCGGCCCGCCCGGCCCGCCCGGCCCGATGGCGACGTCTGGACCGGCCCGGTCGTGCGGGCATCGCGTCGATCGGTGGTGACCGGGGCCCTGTCCCGGGGACCGTCGGTGAGCTGACTGCGCAGCTCGGGGGAGGTCGTGGTCGTCTGACTCATCAGTGGGCTCCTAGACGGCGACGGGTGTCTGCTGGGACTCGAAGCTGCGGCGCACCTCGTCGCGCAGCAGCGTCCAGATGTGGTGGCGTCGCTCGACGAACGCCGGAGCCGACCGCAGGTCCTCGCCCACGACGGTGTCGGGGAGGTTGACGTCGACGATCGCCTTGATCCGCCCGGGCCGCGATGTCATCACCGCGACGCGCTGCCCCAGGTAGACCGCCTCCTCGATCCCGTGGGTGATGAACAGGATCGTCGTGCCGGTGCGGCGCCAGATGCCGAGCAGGTCGTCCTGCAGCGCCTCGCGCGTCTGGGCGTCGAGCGCGGCGTACGGCTCGTCCATCAAGAGCACCGCCGGCTCATAGGCGAGGCTGCGCGCGATCGCGACGCGCTGCTTCATGCCTCCCGAGAGCTCGTGCGGGTAGCGGTCGGCGAAGGCGGACAGCCCGACGAGACCGAGGACCTCGCGAGCGCGCGCCGTCCGCTCCTTGCGCGGGACCTTCTTCTCCTCGAGACCGAACTCGACGTTGGCCAGCGCGGTGCGCCAAGGGAAGAGAGCGTACTGCTGGAACACGACGCCCCGGTCCAAGCCCGGTCCGGTCACGGGCCGGCCGTCGACGACGACCTCCCCGCGGGTCGGCCGGGTCAGCCCGGCGACGAGGTCGAGCAGCGTCGACTTGCCGCACCCCGAGGGGCCGACGAGCGTGAGGAGCTCACCCGCCGGCACCTCGAGGCTGACGTCGTCGAGGGCGACGAACTCACCGCCGGTCGATCGGTCCGGGAAGGTCTGCGTGACGTGGCGGATGCTGATCTCGCTGGTCATCGGCGCTCACCCGCCTTGCTTGACGTGGGGGTTGAACTCGTTGGTGTAGAGGTCCTTCGGGTCGGGCGCCTGCTTGACCGAGCCGGTCGAGAGCAGCCAGTCCTTCCAGAGGTCGAAGTCGCTGTCCTTGATCTCGCCGTACGCCGACGGCACCCCAGAGCTCTGCCAGTACTGCACGCTCTGGGTGTTCTCGTTCGTCCGCTTGCGGGCCTCGATGATCTTGACGAACTCGGAACGGACCTGGTCCTGCGGCGTCTTCTTCTCCCACTCGATCGCCTTGCCGACGCCGTCGACGAACGCTCGGACGGCGTCCGGGTTCTGGGCGATGACGTCCTTGCGGAAGACGTACTGGCCACCGTTGAACTGCCCGTACTGGTCGACCTGCGTCCACAGCGGGTGGATGCCTCCGTGCGAGAGGGCGAGCTGCTGGAACTGGCCTGACAGGGCGGCGACATCCACCTGATGGCGGCGCAGGGCGTCCTCCTGGTTGGTCGGCGGGAGGACCACGAGCTCGACCTTCTTGACGTCAGCCTCGGAGAGGCCGACCGAACGCAGCTCGTTGAACACGTCGGCCTCGTTCTGGCCGCCGAGCGTGTTGACCGCGACCTTCTTGCCGACGAGGTCCTTGGCGCTCTTGAGGGGACTGCCGTCGAGGACGTAGTAGCCCGTGAAGGTCTTGCCGTCGCCGCCGTAGTAGTTGAGGACGGCCTTGATCGGTGCTCCTGAGCTGACCAGCTTCTCGACCGCGCCGCCGAAGGCGCCACCGAAGTCGGTCTGCCCGGTCGCTGCGGACTGGATGTCCTGCGGGCCGGAGATGGTGTTGCCGACCCACTTGAGCTTGATCTTGCCCTTGAAGTAGCCGAGGTCGTCCGCGAGCTCAGGCAACGTGACCTGGTTGTTCCAGCCCTGGTAGCGCAACGTGGTCACACCGCCCTTGGCCTCGGCACCGGAGGACGCGCCACAGCCCGTGAGGGCGGCGGTCGCCACGGCGGCGACGGCCGAGAGGAGCAGTGTGGAGCGGGTCAGGCCGCGCGGCCGCCGTGTCTGGTCGGTCGTGGAGGGTCGTGCCACTGGATCGTCCTTCGTGTGGGTGGGGGAATCGGTGGGAGGGTGGAGATGCCCGGGGAGGGGCGGTCGGGTCACTTGCCTGCGGCGAGCGCGAGATCGGCGCGGTACAGGCTGTCGGGACGGGGCAGGCCGTAGTGGTCGCGCAGGGTGTCGCCGGTGTACTCCGTGCGGAACAGCCCCCGCTCGGCGAGGATCGGGACGACCTGAGAGACGAAGGCCTCGAGGAGCTGGGGGTAGAGCGGAGGCATGACGTTGAACCCGTCGGCCGCGCCGCTCTCGAACCACTCCTGGATCGTGTCGGCGATCTGCACCGGCGTGCCGTGCACGACGTTGTGCCCGCGGCCGCCGGCCAGTCGATGGAGCAGCTCGCGCAAGGTGGGGCGGTCGCGCTCCACGATGTTGGCGATGACCTGCTTGCGGCTGCGCCTGTTGTCCAGGACGTTGCCGGCCTGGCCGAAGACCTCGGTCGGCACGACCTCGTCCAGCTCGAGGTGGCGAAGCGAGACGCCGCCCATCTTCTCCAGCTGGTCGAGACCGTACGCCGGCACCGTGAGACTGTTGAAGTACTCGTAGAGCTCGCGTGCCTCGTCGGCGGTGTCCGCGATGAACGGGCTGATTCCCGGCAGGACGAGGACGTGGTCGGGGTTGCGCCCGAACGAGCGCGCGCGGCTCTTGATGTCGTCGTAGAACGCCTGCGCGTCAGGGAGGGTCTGGTGCGCGGTGAAGATCGCCTCGGCGTTGCGGGCCGCGAACGCCCGCCCCTCGTTGGAGGAGCCCGCTTGGACGTAGACCGGCCGCCCTTGCGGCGAGCGCGGCGCGTTGAACGGGCCCTTGACCTTGAGATGGCGCCCGACATGGTCGATGGCGTGGATCTTGCTGACGTCGAGGTAGTCGCCCGAGGCGCGGTCGGCGACGACGGCGTCGTCCTCCCAGCTGTCCCACAGCTTGGTGACCACGTCGACGAACTCCTGGGCGCGCCCGTAGCGCTCCTCGTTGCTGGGCGTCTGGTCGAGCCCGAAGTTGTGCGCGGCGTCCTCGCTGAACGTCGTCACGATGTTCCACCCCGCGCGGCCGTGCGAGATGCGGTCGAGGCTCGAGAACAGGCGGGCGAGGTTGTAGGGCTCGTAGAACGACGTCGAAGCCGTCGAGATGAGCCCGATCCGCTCGGTTGCGGTGGCGATCGCCGTCAGGAGGGTGATGGGCTCGAACTCGTGGCTCGGGCGGTAGCCGGTGCCGTACCAAGCGGGTCCGTCAGCCAGGAACACCGCGTCCAGCTTGGCCGCCTCGGCCGTCCGGGCGATCTCCTGGTACCACGAGATGTCGTCGACACGCTCGATCGCGCTGTCCGGATGGCGCCAGGACGCCTCATGGTGGCCGGTGTCGTGGAGGAAGGCGTTCAGGCTCAGCTGTCGGCCGGTCTGGGGAGTGCTCACATAACTAGATTAAGTCACTAGACATTATCGTCAACAATGCGCCGAAGTGAAATAAGTCCTCGACCGGCCCCGCCGGACGGCCCCGCCCGGACGGCCCCTGATCCCTGCGCTGCGTCTGCCGTCAGGACGCCGACGGCAGCCGGCCGACCACCTCCAGGGGTGCGGCGAAGATCCTGTCCAGCAGCACGCCCGCTCCGGCCATGGCCAGGAAGTCCTCGCAGCTGGGCGCGACGACGACCTCCGCCGGGTGTCGGAGCGTCCGCGAGCGAGCCGCCACCTCGGCGTAGAGCGCTTCGCGTGCCTCCGGCACCCAGATGAACCCGGCCTCGGTCAGCACGAGCACCTCGGGGCTGAAGAGGTCGACGAGGTGAGCCACGGCCTGTGCGACCACGCGGCTGCGCTCGACGAAGAGAGGGACGAGGCGCTGCTCGCCGCTTCGGACGAGGTCGACGAGGTCGGTGACGTAGCGCGCGCGGATGCCGAGCTCTGCTGCTCGGCGGAGCAACACATGGTCTGACGCCGCAGCTTGGAGGCAGGCGCTGTGGCCGCACTCGCAGGAGCCGGTGGTGATCGGGTTGGTGGTCGGGGTGGTGCTGGCCGGGTCGGTCGCCGGGTCGGTCGACGGGTCGGTCGTCGGGTCGGTCGTCGGGTCGGTCGCGGGGTCGGTCGTCGGGTCGGTCGCGGGGTCGGCGTCGACGGGCAGGTGGGCGAGGTGTCCGGCGGCTGAGTGACGCCCACGATGAACGTGCCCCTGCGTTGAGAAGGCGCCGTCGACGACGTGCCCGACGAACAGGTGGACGATGCTCTCGCGCGCCCGGTCGACGTGCCGGCCGAGAAGCTGCTCGGCCCGGAGCAGGGCTCGGCCGTGGTTCTCGACGTACGTCGGCAGGCCGGTCGCCGCCTCGAGCATCTGGGTCAGCGGCACGTCGTGCCAGTCGAGCATTGCGTTCTCGACGATGGTGCCGGTCGCCTCGTCGACCCAGCCTCCGATCGCCGTTCCGATCCCGTGGACGCGCCGGTCGGCATGCTCCGCGCACAGCTCGCGTGCCGCCCGCGCAACGGCGGCGATCGCGTCAGCCGGGTCGGGTCGATCGTGGGGAAGGCTGCGTGAGGAGAGAACCCGTCCGCGCAGGTCCACCACCGCGACCGTCGCCTTCGGGATGGCGACGTGCACGCCGAGCACGACGTTGGCGTCGCACTCGAGGTCGAGCGGCACGTGCGGGCGACCGAATCCAGGTGGGCCGGCTGCCTCGGGCGCCTCGCGGATCAGGCCGACGTCGAGCAGCGCTGCGCTGATCCCGCTGACCGAGGCGGTGGAGATGCCCGTCAGTCGGGCCACGTTGCTGCGGGCGACGGGGCCATGGTCCAGGACGGCCCGCAGCACGGCCGCCGAGCTCTCCGCTGCGCGGCGCACGGGGGGACGGTCGGGGAGGTCGACGCGTCTGGTCGACGTCGAAGGACGGGGTGCTCCCGGAGTTAATCGCACCATTTAACTAGACTAATGAGCGCTGCTGCGTGAGCACGGCCATCTCACCTGAAGGACGGGCTCGGGTCACGTCCCTCTCATCGTGAGTGCCGCCGCGGACTGCGCGTCAGTCGACGATGCCGAGCCGCCGCGCTTCGAGCGCGGCCTGCACCCGGTTCCGGACGCCGAGCCGCCCCATCGCCGCCCGCAGATAGCTCTTGACGCTGAGCTCCGAGAGGCCCAGGTGCTCGGCGATCTGAAGGTTGCTGAGGCCGGCGGCGACGAGGCGGACGACCTCCGTCTGCCGAGGCGTCAGACACGTGGCGGCTCGCGGCTGCACCGACTCGCCGATGAGCGCGCGCAGCGCCCGCGCCGTGTCCGGGTCGCTGGTCGAGTCCGCCAGGGCGGCGAGCTGGGCACGGACCTCGGCGCGAGGCTCGCCGTACCGCTCGCCCGGCTCCGCTCCATACCTCAGGTCGAACCCCTCGCCATAGCCCGCGCCATACCCCCCGGCGGCTTCCGAGCGCGACGCAAGGATCCGCACCCGCTCGTCGACGAGGTCGCGGACGTGGAGCTCGTGGGCGATCCGGGCGGCCGCGCGCTGCAGGCTGCGCAGGTGGTCCGAATCGACCTCGGTGCCGCTGCGGAAGCCGCCGTAGAGCAGACCGGCGATCCGGCCCCGGACCGTGATCGGGGCGACGGAGAGTCGGGCGATCCTCTCGCCGAGGATCTGCTCGTCGAAGTCGTGGGTGATCTCATGTGCGGTGGCGTAGTCGGGGACTGTCTGGGCCCGACCGGCGGTCCAGCAGCGGCCGCCGAGGCCACGGCGGGGTTGGACGACGATCGTGCGCAACGCGTCGGTCTGCGCGCCGGTGGCCGCGGTGACCCGGATCTGGTTCGCCTCGCGCAGACCGCCGAAGACCACAGGGATCCCGGCGTGGCGGCGCAGGTTGCGGCTCGCCAGGCGGACCAGCTCGTGGTCGTCGGGGCGCATGACATCCGCGATCACCCACTACCTCCTAACGGACCTAGTCACGCCGGCCGTGCGCCGCCAATGTGCTGCGCGACACAACGAGCCCAGCATAGAGATCCGACGACTCCCCGAAAGGCACCACGTGACGCACGCCACCATCCAGGCTCTCGGCCATGAGCACCGCCGCTTCGCACCGCCGGAGGGGCTCGCCGCCGACGCGAACCTGAAGGCGGATGCCTTCGACGCAGCAGCGACCGATCGGCTCGGGTTCTGGGCCGAGCAGGCCGCCCGGATCAGCTGGGGCCGGCCGTTCGAGGAGGTGCTGGACTGGTCCGAGGCACCGTTCGCGAAGTGGTTCGTCGGGGGAGAGCTCAACGCGGCGTACAACTGCGTCGACCGCCACGTCGAGGCCGGTCATGGCGACCGTGTCGCACTCCATTTCGTCGGCGAGCCTGAAGGCGACACGCGCGACATCACCTATCGCCAGCTCCAGGACGAGGTGTGCCGGGCGGCCAACGCTCTGGCGAGTCTGGGTGTCGAGGCGGGCGACCGCGTCGCCATCTACATGCCGATGATCCCCGAGACGGTGGTCGCGATGCTGGCCAGCGCACGTCTGGGCGCGGCGCACACGGTGGTCTTCGGCGGCTTCAGCTCCGATGCGCTCAGCAGCCGGGTGGTCGACTTCGACGCGAAGCTGATCGTCACCGCCGACGGCGGCTACCGACGCGGTGCGTCGTCGCCGCTGAAGCCGGCGGTCGACGAGGCGGTGGAGAAGTGCCGTGGGGAGGGCAAGGAGGTCGCCACGGTGCTCGTCGTCCGACGCACCGGCGACGACGTGGCCTGGCACGAGGGCCGCGACGTGTGGTGGCACGACGTGGTCGACACTGCTTCGAACGAGCACACGCCGGTCGCCTTCGACGCGGAGCACCCCCTGTTCGTCATGTACACCTCGGGCACGACCGGCAAGCCCAAGGGGATCCTGCACACGACAGGCGGCTACCTGGTGCAGGCGGCGTACTCCTTCTGGGCCGTCTTCGACCACAAGCCGGACGACGTCTTCTGGTGCACCGCCGACGTCGGCTGGGTCACGGGACACTCCTACCTGGTCTACGGGCCGCTCGCGAACGGCGCCACTCAGGTCCTCTACGAAGGTACGCCGGACTCGCCGCACCGCGGCCGGTGGTGGGAGATCATCGCGTCCTACGGTGTCACCGTGCTCTACACGGCACCGACGGCGATCCGGACGTTCATGAAGTGGGGCGACCACATCCCGGCCGAGTATGACCTCTCGAGCCTGCGGATCCTCGGGTCGGTCGGGGAGTCGATCAACCCGGAGGCCTACGTCTGGTATCGCGACACCATCGGCGGTGGTCGGACTCCGGTCGTCGACACCTGGTGGCAGACCGAGACCGGCGCCCACATCATGAGTCCGCTGCCCGGCGTCACCGCTGGCAAGCCGGGCTCGGCGATGGGCCCGATCCCGGGCATCAGCGTGGACGTCGTCGACGACTCCGGCACGCCGGTGAAGAACGGCGAGGCCGGCTACCTGGTGATCACCGAGCCGTGGCCGTCGATGCTCCGCACGATCTGGGGCGACCCCGACCGCTACCGCGAGACCTACTGGTCGCGCTGGGAGGGGCTGTACTTCGCCGGTGACGGCGCCAAGAAGGACTCCGACGGCGACATCTGGGTGCTCGGCCGGGTCGACGACGTGATGAACGTGTCCGGGCACCGGCTCTCGACCACCGAGATCGAGTCCTCCCTCGTCGCGCACCCGAAGGTCGCCGAAGCCGCGGTGGTCGGTGCCGCCGACGAGACCACGGGCCAGGCCGTGGTCGCCTTCGTCATCCTGCGGGAGTCGGCTGCCGACGACGCGGGCGACATCGTCGCCGATCTGCGCGCCCACGTCGGGCACGACATCGGCCCGATCGCCAAGCCGCAGCGGATCCTCGTCGTTCCCGAGCTGCCCAAGACGCGCTCGGGCAAGATCATGCGGCGCCTGCTGCGCGACGTCGCGGAGAACCGCGAGGTCGGCGACGCCACCACGCTGGCCGACAGCTCGGTCATGGACCTCATCGCGGCAGGGATGAGCAGCGGCCCGGAGACCGACTGATGCGCGTGTTGCTGATGGGCCCGCCGGGCTCGGGCAAGGGCACCCAAGGTGCCCGCCTCGCGGGCCGGCTCGGTCGGCCGCACATCTCGACGGGCGACCTCTTCCGCGCGCACGTGCATCAGCAGACCGAGCTCGGCCGGCAGGCGCAGCGGTTCATGGACGCGGGGGAGTACGTGCCCGATCACGTCACCAACGCGATGCTGCGAGACCGCCTCGCCGAGCCCGACGTCGGGCGCGGGTTCGTCCTGGACGGCTACCCGCGCACGCTCGACCAGGTCCAGACCCTCGACGCCGTCCTGTCCGAGCACAGGGCGGCCGTCGACCGCGTCGTCGAGCTCGTCGTCGACAAGGCCGAGCTCCTCGGTCGCCTGCTCGAGCGCGCCCGCACCGGCGGACGCACCGACGACACCGAGTCGGTGATCATGCAGCGGCAGGCGGTCTACGAGCGGGAGACGAGCTCGCTGCTGGCGGCGTACGAGAGGCGCGGCCTGCTGTGCCGCGTCGATGGCGTGGGCGACGTCGACGCCGTCCAGCGGCGGATCGGGGTGGCGCTCGAGAGCTGAGCTGCTCGAGATCGATGCCCGACCCGGCAGGAGCACCGCCGGGCCGGGCATCGCCTCACTCATGCGAGATCGGCGCTGACGATCACTGGACGGCCGCCAGCGCGTTCACCTCCCCGGCTCCGTAGAAGGAGTTGTGGCCGGTCCCGCCGCGGCACACCTGCGGAGCGCCGTCGTTCACGCTGGGGAACGGGGCGTACAGGCTGGCATCCGGACACGGTAGCGGTGTCGCGGTCCGCTGGATCTTGGCCTCGACCGCCCGCGGGCTCATGCCGGGGTGGGCGCTCAGGACCAGAGCCGCGACGCCGGCGACGTGCGGGCTGGCCATCGAGGTGCCCTGGAGATAGCAGTACGTCGCGCCGTCGGCGACCACCGGCCGCAGGCACGGGTCGCCTGCGGGGTAGGTGGAGAGCACGCGTCCGTTCGGGGCATCCGCCGTCACCTGCAGGAGCGAGTCGCCGCCGGGAGCCGCCACGTCGACGGTGGAGCTGCCGTAGGAGGAGTAGAAGCTCTTCAGGTGCAGCACTCCGGTCGCCGAGACGCCGATGACCCCCGGCACGTCGACGGGGACGGAGGCACACGCGTTGGTGATGTCACGGACTACCGGTGTGGTGTCGTCCGGGCTCTGGGCGTCCTGGCGGAGGTGGTTGAGGTCGTCGGAGAAGTTGCCCTCGGCCGCGACGACCACGATGCCCTGGGACTCGGCGTACTGGATGGCGCGCGACTCGGCGGTCCAGATCGCCCGCTGGGCGGGGTCGTTCTTGCAGTTCATGTACCAGGGGTCGGCGAAGTAGCTGTTGTTGGTCACGTCGACGCCGTGAGCGGCCGACCACATGAAGGCGCAGACGACGGCTTCGGGGAAGAAGAAGCCCTCGTCGTTGCCGGCCTTGACCCCGGCGATCCGGACGTTCGGAGCCACGCCTTCGATGCCGATCCCGTTCGCGGCGGCCGCGATCGTCCCGGCCGTGTGCGTGCCATGTCCGTCCTTGTCGTTGCCGACGCCGAGCGGTGCCGGCACGCCGCTGGTGCAGTCCGTGCTGGCCGCGGCGTCGTAGTTCGGCGCCAGGTCGGGGTGGGTGAAGTCGAGTCCGGTGTCGAGATCGGCGACCAGGACGTCACGGCTCCCGGCCGTGATCTGGTGGGCGGCCGGCGCGTTGATGTTCCGCATGTCCCACTGCAGCGGCGCAAGCGGCTCGGTGCTCACCACAGTCGGTGCGGCGCCGCCGACCTGGGCGTCGTCACCGAGCGACGTGGCATAGGGCCGAGTCGGCGCGGCTGCCTGGACGCCGTTGGCGGCGCCGACCGCCGAGGCGAAGTCCGATCGGCCGGACCGCGCGACGACGACCCCGATCTGGGCGTAGGTCGCCACGACCGTGCCGCCGGCGGCGGCGACCGCCTTGGCCGCCCCGGACGTCGAGGCACCGGTCTTGTAGAGCACGAGGTAGGTGCTGTCGGCTCCCGTCGAGGCCGCGTCGACGGGAGCAGTGGCGGTGATCGCCGCCGCTGCGGCGAGGGCGGCGGCGCCGAGCAGCGCCGTCGTGGCCTTGCGTGGGTGTCTGATCATGTCTGTCCTCCGAGTGCCGTGGCGACATGGGTGAGCGCCACCGTCGACCGTCGGTCAGTCCGGAGGGTGCCCACATCGCCCGGATCGGGCCATGTGGGAGGTGCGCCGGGCCGACGGCGTACGGCGCACCTGGTCGACTGGAGGCCTCAGGCCGGCGCGATGTTCTGGTTGTGCCGGAACAGGTTGCCGGGGTCGTACTGGGTCTTGATCTGCTGGAGCCGGTCGTAGTTGCCCTTGTAGTTCGCCCGGATCCGGTCCTGGTCGTCGCCGGCCATGAAGTTGATGTAGCCGCCCTCCTCGGAGTGTGGCGCGATCGCGTCGTAGTAGCCGCGGACCCAGGCGGTGTTCTGCTCGTCGTCGGCCGCATCTGGCCACATGCCCGCGATCACGGTTGCGAAGTTGGCGTCGCGGTAGGCGAAGGCCGTCGCGTCCGACGACACCCGGTTGCACGCGCCGTTGATCGGGTAGATGTGCATCGTCGACGTCATGGCGGGCACCTTCGAGCCGTGCTCGACGTGCGCGTCGATCGCCTCGTCGGTGAGCTCCTTGGCGAAGCTGGCCTTCCAGTAGTGACGCAGTCCCTCCGGGTAGAGCGCGTCGAAGGCGCTGTTCAGGGCGGGATAGGGCATGGGTCCGACCATCTCGGCCACCGACGGCGCGAAGTCGCGCAGCGGCTTGAGCACGGTCTCGCCCTTGCCCACGTCGCCGGCCCAGCAGGCCACGAAGAGCGCGAGGGTCGTGCCGTGACGCTCCTCCGGGATGAACGGCAGCGGAGGCGCGATCTGGTACGCCGGGAAGCCGCCGAACTGCTCCGGGGCATCGGCGATGAGCTCGCGGTAGAGCCGGAACAGGTCGCCCGCCTTGTCGAGCTCGAAGAAGATTGGACCGCCGTAGATGTCCTTGACCGGGCTGAGCCGGAACTCGAAGGACGTGACGACGCCGAAGTTGCCGCCGCCCCCGCGGATCGCCCAGAAGAGGTCGGCGTCGTCCTTCTCGCTGGCGAGGTGGAACGTCCCGTCGGCGGTGACGACATCGGCTGCGATGAGGTTGTCCAGCGACAGCCCGAGGCCGCGTGCCAGGTAGCCGATCCCGCCGCCGAGCGTGAGGCCGCCGACGCCGGTGGTCGAGATGATGCCGCCGGTGGTGGCGAGGCCGAACGGGTACGTCGCAGCGTTCAGGTCGCCCCAGGTGGCGCCGCCCATGACGCGAGCGGTGCGGGTGACGGGGTCGACACGGACGCCGCGCATCGCCGACAGGTCGACGACGACCGCACCGTCCGCCGTGCCGAAGCCGGGGACGCTGTGCGCGCCGCCGCGGACGGCGACGGTCAGCCCATTGTCAGCAGCGAAGCGCACAGCGGTCATGACGTCGCCGGCGTTCACTGCCTGGACGACGACGGCCGGGCGCTTGTCGATCATGCCGTTGCGAACGGCCCGCGCCGTGTCGTAGCCGGGGTCGGCAGGTCCGGTGACGATCCCTCTGATCTCGGCTCGCAGCGTCTCCAGGTCGATGCTCATGATGCCTCCTCGGGGTCCGGGAAGGTCGCGTCCGGGCGACAGGGGGCGCCGAGGGGCGTTTCCCGAGAAAGCGTCGAGCGGGGCGTCACGAGCCGCGGCGATCCGCGACCGATGGGGTAGGACCGACGCTAGCGGCCGCTGGCGCGCACGAACAGCGGTGGAGCGGGTGAATTTGCGGTGCCTTCATGGGACCTGCCGCGGCGTCCGTCGTGCAGTGGCGGCGATCTGGGTACCGTGGAGACGCGGGCGTTCGCACGCAGGCGAGCGGGGGGCTCGTGATGGACTCGGACTCGACGTGGACAGACTCGGACTCGACGTGGACAGAGGGGCCGACGCTCTCGGCCTGGTGGTACGACTCGCCGAGGGGCGCGGTCGCCGGCAAGCTGCGGCTCGACCGGCTGGTCCAACGCGGGGCGGTCATCGCGGTCGATGTCGCGACGGCGACGTGGGTCGGAGGTGCCCATCGTCCGCGAGTCGGCAACGGTCACGGGGGCCTGATGCTCGGCGCGAGCCGATCCTCACCGCTGGAAGTGCTCCTCAGTCTGGTGCTCAGCCATCCCCGCATGTCGGATGGCGAGCTTCGGGAGCTCATGCACGAGATCGGCCGCACCGGCATCACCGAGGGGTTCCTCCGCGAGCTGCGGGACGGGCTCGTGCCCGACTCCTCCGCGCTCGTCGTGCTGTCACTCGGGGCCGACGTCGAGGCGGTTCAGGAGGTCATCGAGCGCGGACGGGCCAGGGGAGACGTCCGGCTTCTCCACACACCGATCGACCCCGACGGCCTTGCCGACCTCGAGCACTTCGCCCGTCGAAGCGCGCACCCCGACGGGGAGCTCGGCTGACGCGCGGTCTGCGGCATACAACCCTTGGGCATACCACCCCTGGGGGTGGCGCAGACGGTGATCGGCGCTGTCACGATGCGAAGCAGGGGCGCTGACCGGACCGCGCGCGGGGGACGATCCGGTCAGCGCCCCTCGTTGCGCCGTTCGCTTGTGCCCTTCGCGAGGCCAAGCCTCTGCACGTCGGCACATCCGTACTTGCGCTATGATCGAACATATGTTTGAATAAGTCTAGATCTTCGGTTGCTCGCTCGTAGGGCAGCCTCCCTCCACGTTGATCTGCTGACTTGTCCGTCTGCTGTCCGTGGAGCCCTGATGACCTCTCCTTTTCCGGAGCCGCCTCGTCGGCCTGCTGTGACGCGGTCGCATCAGGTGCATCGGTTCCTGGGCCGGCTGGGTGAGGTGTTGGACGAGGTGGGCACCGAGACGTTG
>NZ_BAAIGC010000028.1:0-69038 GCF_054653495.1 Nocardioides sp. AN3 | reverse complement strand
GGCGGCGGGATGGCGGGAGTCGGGGGAGTTGAAGGCGCAGTAGTCGACCGCGACTTGGATCTTGCGGACCTGTTCGCGGGCCTCGCGGCGTTGCGCGGCGGTGAAGGCCTCCAACAACTCCCCACTGGAGTCCCACGACCCACCGTCCTGCGGTGGCGGGCCTTCGTCATCGGGCGGGGGTGGACACTCATCCTCGAGCGGCGGCACATCCTCGTCACGCGGGAGAGGCCAGTCCTCCTCGGCCGGCAGAGGGGAACGGTCCTCAGCGGCCTCATCGGCCTCAGCGCCCGCAGCGGCCTCAGCGCCCGCAGCGGCCTCGGCGTCGTCGGCGGCCTTGTCATGGTCGGGTACGCGATCCGGGTCCTGGGCGCGGTCGGCATCGCGGTCGCCGTCTGGCGGCGGAGCAAGCGGTTCCGAGATCGACATGAAACCAGCCAATCAGACGCCACCGACAATCTGTTGTGCCGCCTGATCGCCTGTGGAACAAGCCGCCGATGGTCATCTCCGACAGCGCGAGCGGCCGGCAGAAACGTCTCGAGAGCCTAGCGTCGAGGGCCGACAATCGGCCCTTCCGGGCTTTCCGGCACGCCGTGGGCATCTGCGTCCGCTCGGCGTACGCGACGGGACGCTGTGGGCATCTGCGTCCGCTCGGCGTACGCGACGGCACGCTGTGGGCATCTGCGTCCGCTCGGCGTACGCGACGGCACGCCGTGGGCATCTGCGCCCGCTCGGCGTCGGCAACGCGCCCGACAGATGACGCCGCGTCACAGCGTAGGGTGTGCGACGGTGTCTGCGTGTCCTTCGACATCTTCTTCCAGCGCTTCCACGACGGGAGCGCCGTGCCGGGCGGCGGAGACATCATGCGCCGGATGCTCGAGCCGTTCGTGACGAGGGAGGACCGGGAGCGGTCCTTCGCGTTCGTGGAGTTCGGCGATGGCTCAGCCGACGTCTACCTCCGCGATGACGACATGATGGTGACCCATGTCGTCGGCGTGCAGCCGTGGCAGCTGCTCGTGGAGGGCGCGCGGGCCGCGGGCTGGGTGATCATGCCGTCGGACGGGCCTACCTGTCTCACCGACGACGCCCAACGGGCTCACCTGCCAGACGACCTGGCGCGCGACGTGGTGCTGGTGACGAGCGGCGAGGAGCTGCTGCGCGTCGTACGCGGATCTTGAAAGGCAGTCAGCACGCATTCCCACGCCGCTGATGGGCACCGACTGAGCATCCATGCTCACAGCGTGAGCCGACCCAGGAGGTGGGGATGACTCAGTCCTACGGCACGCCCGGCACCGGCGACCAGTCGGCCGGTGAGCTGGTGTCGCGTCTTTCGAAGGACATCTCCGTGCTGATCCGCGACGAGCTGCGCCTCGCGCAGGCCGAGATGTCAGGCAAGGCCAAGCGCGCCGGCATCGGGGCGGGGATGTTCGGCGTCGCAGGGATGCTCGCGTTCTACGGCGTGGGCGTCCTGATCGCCGCGGCGGTGATCGCCCTCGCGCTCGCGGTGGAGCCGTGGCTCTCCGCTGTGATCATCGGGGTCGTCCTGCTGGCGGTCGCCGGCATCGTCGCGCTGGTGGGCAAGAAGCGCGTGAGCGACGCGGCCCCCATGGTGCCGACGCAGGCCCTCGACAACGTCAAGCAGGACGTGGACGCCGTGCGCCACGCCCGCGAGAACTGACCGAGGAGATCTCATGAGCGACAACGGGACCAACGGCATGCCCCCGGGCACCGAGCAGCTGCAGGCGGAGATCGAACGCACCCGGGAGGACCTCGCCGAGACCGTCGACGAGCTCGCCGCCAAGCTCGACGTGAAGGCGCGCGCCCACGACAAGATCGACCAGGCCAAGCACCAGGCGGCCGACCAGCTGCACCGGCTCGGGAACGCGGCGACCGACGCGAGCGGCAGGCCACGGCGGCCGTTGTACGGCGTCGCGTCCGGTGTGCTCGTCGCGATGATGGTGGTCGTCGTGATCCAGTGGCGGCGGGGCAACCGATGAGGGCGGAGAAGCAGCCGAGCAAGTCGGCCAAGATCCTCTACCGCCCGTGGGGACTGGTGGCGAGCCTGGTCGGCGGGCTCATCGCCGGCCAGATCTTCCAGCAGGTGTGGAAGCGGGTCGACCCTGACAGCTCCGACGACCCGCCGAAGCCGCTGCAGTCGGAGTATCGGCTCCCCAAGATCCTCGTCGCCGCGCTCGTGCAGGGCGCGATCTTCTCGGTCGTGCGGGCGCTCATCAACCGTGGCGGCGCCCGACTGTTCGAGCGATGGACGGGGGAGTGGCCGGGCGACTGACCCAGCCACCGGCCTCAGCGGATCCTCAGCGGGACCCGCCACGTCCTGCCGGTCGCGTGGAACGTGATCGTCCGGCGCCCGGCTTCCCGCGGCATCCGGACCCCCAGATACCAGGTCCGCGAGCCGTACGCCGTGCCCGCGGCGTGCATCGGCACGACGCGACCGGCCCCGACGAGCCGGGGACGCCGAGCGGACACGATCTCCACGGTGTGGACGGAGCCGAGGTCGACGACCCACGAGCCGCGGGCATACCGAGCGCCCAGCACACAGATGCGGCACACGTGCACATGTGCCATCGTGACCGCTGAGTTGCCGGCCAGGTCGCGGCCGACACCGGTCACGGTTCGGTTGACCCCGCGGCCCGAGCGGTGGACCTCGCAGCCGGCCGGATGAGCGTCCTGAACGTGACAGCCCAGCAGCGGCAGCCTGAGGAGGTACGTCGTCCCGTCGCGAACGCTCAGCTCGGCCCGAGGTGGGAGCGTGTCGACATCGATGCCCGTGACCGACGTGGTGGCGGTCAGCCCGTTCTCGTCCGTGACCGTGCCGGCCGCCTGCTGGGCGGTCCCGTCGGGCAGCGTCACCGACGCCGGGCAGAGAACGATGGGGGCGGTGCCAGGGGTGCACGTGAAGGACACGGTTGCGGGGCCGGCGTACCAGCCGTTGCGGCCCTTGCGTCCACTGACCGCCGCCACGATCGACGGCGGTCGGGGGACGGCAAATGCGGCAGACGTGCGGGTGCCGACACCCGCTGCCGTGGCCGAGACGGTGAGGGTCGCGCCGACGTCGTCGATGGTCAGGGAGTACGACGTCGCGCCGGTCGTGCCCAGGATCGGCTCACCGTCGCGGAGCCACTGCCACGTCGGCGCGGTCGACCAGTAGCCGACGTCGACCGACACCGTGTCCCCCGGCACGGCGACGGTCGGGCCGCTGATGACCGGGTCGGCGGCGTAGCCCTTCAGTGTCAGGACCTTCGGGTGCAGTCCCGACGTCGTGACCTTCGTGCCGTCGGCGCTGGCGCTCAGATTCTGGGACTCGGCGCCGACGAAGGAGTCGATGGTCGCGACCTTCGGGTGCGAGCTGGTCTCGAGGTCGTAGACCTGCACGTGCTCGTAGTCCGACGCCGTCATGCCATAGGCGACGCCCCGAACGCCGTCGACCGCAAACACCGTGGCGCCGCAGCCGCTGGTGCAGTCGCCCACCGTCCCGTCCGGCGTCAGGGTGCCGTCGCTCACGTCGTACACGCGGCCTGTGCCGCCATCCGGATGCCACATCACCACGCGACTCCCGTCGGCGGAGGCCGCGCCCCGGAGGGCGTCGTCCGCGACGGTGTCGGTGACGGTCAGGTAGGCGGAGGAGTCAGGGTCCGCATTCATCACCGAGAGGCCGTTGCCGAGGAGGAAGAGGTGACTGCCGCCGGCCAGGAGGACGTCTGCGTCCGCCGACACCGTCTGACCGGTGGGTTGGAGATATGAGGCCCCGTCAGACGGGTCGTCGTCGACGACCGTGAGCGACGACGAGCCCCTGCCGCCGAGGAGGTACGCGCGGTGGCCGACGACCGCAGCATCCACCGTGTCGGGCCAGTCGGCCAGCGGCGTCGGCTGGCCGACTTCGAAGACCTCCGTCCCGACGGTCATCCCGGCGACCCACACGGTGTCGTCGCCGTCGGGGAGCAGGTGCGTGGTGGGGCTGGTCGTTGCGGGGAGCGGCCAGTCCTGCACGTACTCCCCGGTGAGCATGTCGAAGGCCGTCAGGAAGCGCTCGGCGGACGTGCCGGCCCCGGACGTGGTGGCGATCGCCGTCAGATAGAGGTAGTGCGACCCGAAGGCCGCGTTCATGAACGCCACCGGCGTGGGCGTCCCGTCGATGTCGATCGTGTGCATGCCGAGCTCCAGCGGCGGATCCGTCACGGCATCGGCGTTCGCGGGCGTCGCACCCAGCAGCGGCACGGTCAGCAACGGCACGGCCAGCAGCGTCGCAACGATGCTGCTCAGGACCCGCGCGATCCGTCGCATCTCTTTACCTCCCCTCCAGCGGGAGGCTAGCCGCGAGCCAGCGGCGCCGCAGGCGTTTCAGTCGGGCGAGGAGGATCGGGGCGGCGTTGCCATGGCCCAGCGGATCGTCCCGGTCGCCAGCGATCCGAGCGCGCGCACGACGGTCCGCTCGGTGACCGGCAGCGACGGGAGCCGCAGCGGCCGGCGCGACCAGCGAGGCATCAGGCCGATGGCGGCGGCGACGAGGACGCCGTACGGCAGACGCGCGGCCGTGGGCAGCGGCGGCCTCCACAGCAGGTAGCCGACCGCCTCGCGGGCTTCGGGGGTGGCGTGGAGCTCGGGACGGTACGACGCCAGGAGGGCCTGCAGCTCGGCCTCGGTCGTCGGGGGGTCGACGACGCCCAGTCGACGGGCGACCTCGGCGGTCTGAGCGACGTACTCATCGCGCTCGGCCGCGTCCAGCGGGTGGGCGCCGTACGTCTGGTGCGCCACCAGGAAGCTGTCGATCTCCGCGGCATGAACCCAGGCGAGCAGGTGTGGGTCGGTGGCCGTGTACGGCGTGCCGTCCGGCATGGTCCCGTTGACGTGCTCATGGATGCGCCGCACGAGCGCGACGGCTGCCTCGGCGTCCTCGGCGTGCCCGAAGGTCGTCACGGCGATGAAACGGCTGGTCCGCGCCAGGCGGCCCCACATGTCGCCGCGGTAGCCGCTGTGCTCCGAGACGCCCCGCATCGCCGCCGGGTGCAGGGACTGCAGCAGCAGCGCTCGCATGCCGCCGATGAACATCGACGCGTCGCCGTGCACCCGCGTGATGGGGCTGCCGGCCACGAACCACCGCGGCCCCGGCCGGTCGTGGATCCGCTGGCGATGCTCATCGCCGTCGGGGCCGGCCACCCGCTCGAAGATCGCGGCTCCCACGCTGGTCCGCACGTGCTCGAGGAGCGCCATGTCGCGAGCGTACGTCGCGATCTCCCCCCACCCACGCCGCACTGTTTGCGTGGCGAGGAGAAAGCACAGAGGATCGGCGCGTGGCGACGAAGCGGCCCCGGCGTGCGCGTCTCGAGGACGTCCACGAGCTGGCGCAGTCGATGCCGCATGTGACGATCTACCCCGGCACGCAGGGCAGGCCGGTCTACCAGGTGGGCGGGAAGTCGTTCGTCTTCTTCCGCAACCCCCGCCCGGATGCGGTCGACCCGGAGACGGGGGAGCGATACGACGACGTCATCGTCTTCTGGGTCGCCGACGAGGGGGACAAGCTCGCCATGGTGCAGGACGCGTCGTCGCCGTTCTTCACCACGCCGCACTTCGATGGCCACCCGTCGGTGCTGCTGCGGGGGAGCAGGGTCGGCGAGATCACGTACGACGAGCTCGCCGAGGTCGTGCAGGAGGCCTGGCTCTCGCGCGCCTCGCAACGCCGGCGCGAGCGTTGGCTGCGAGATCAGGGCGCGACTGACATGCTGCCGTCATGACCGACGTGAACCAGAACGCAAGCGAGCTCCTCCGACTGCACCACACCGGCGAGACCCTCGTGCTCCCGACCGTCTGGGACGCGTGGTCGGCACGGACCGTGGTCGCGGCCGGCTTCCCGGCGCTGAGCGTCGGCAGCCACCCGCTGGCGGACTCGCGGGGCCAGGAGGACAACGAGGGGATGACCCTCGACGACGCCCTGGACGGGATCCGGCGGATCACGGCCGCGGTCGATGTGCCGGTGACCGCCGACGTGGAGTCCGGCTATGACACCCCCGCGGCCGAGCTGGTCGAGCGGGTCCTCGAGGCCGGCGCGGTCGGCATCAACGTCGAGGACACCGTGCACAGCCAGGGCCGGCTGCGCGACGTGCAGGAGCACGCCGACTACATCGGCGAGATCCGCCGTGCGGCCGACGCCGCGGGCGTCGAGCTCGTCATCAACGCCCGCACGGACGCGTTCCTCGGCAAGCACGCGACCTTCGACGACCCGGTCGCCGAGGCGGTACGCCGCCTCCGCGCCTGCGAGGAGGCCGGTGCGCGGTGCGTCTACCCCGTGCGGGTGCCCGACAACGCCACGCTGCGGGTCATCCTCGCCGAGCTGTCCGGACCGGTGAACGTCACCGCCCACCCCGTCGAGGGGTCGCTCTCGGGCTCGTTCGAGGAGCTGAAGGATGCCGGAGTCCAGCGTGTCACGTTCGGACCGCTGCTGATGATGGCGCTCACGCCGAAGCTGACTGAGCTGGTGACGCCCTGGCGGTGAGGTCCAAGACCACCGGATTCTCGTGATCTGCCGCCTCCGCCCCGCTCGTAGCCTCCCCGGAGTCAAGGAGGTCGACGATGATCCTGGTGCCCAGGCAGCTGCAGCGAGCGGGGATGACGGGGCAGGTGCCGTACTACGGCGGCCGGCTGACACCGGCGCACATCTACTCCCTCGAGCATCCGAACGAGCCTCTTCCTCCGTCGCTCGCCCTCCCCACGATGAGCCGGACCCCGGCGCCGCCGAAGGAACCGAAGATCGTGCGGCAGCTGCGGAAGATGCGCGACAAGGGCGTCATCACCGATGAGGAGTTCGCAGCGATCTCGGCGCGGGTCCGGCCATGAGCGCCGGGCCGGTGCAGGTGCTCGTGCTCGGCTTCGAGAAGCCGCGCTTCGACGGGTCGGTGCTCGCCGAGCTGGCGCGGCTGGGGGAGGCCGGCGTCGTGCGGCTCGTCGACCTGCTCGTCGTGCGACGCACCGACGACGGCTCGCTGGAGACGGTCGAGGAGCTGCTCGAGGACCTGCTCGACGGACTCGGCCAGCTGACTGCTGACCTCCTTGGCGGAGCCGGCGACAGCGACCGCGCCGGCGACAGCGCGGGCACGAACTGGTCGCTGGCAGACATCGTGCCGGAGAGCGGCGTGGCCGTCGTGGCGCTCATCGAGCACCTCTGGGCCGGACCGCTGACGGCGCTGCTGAAATCGGCTGGAGGGAGTCTGCTCGAGGAGACGTGGCTCTCGGCGGAGGACCGTGCGCTGCTCGAGTCGCTGGAGTCGCGTCGGGTCGACGGGTTCACCTAGTCGTTACATGCGGCGACGCTCGACGAAACCCGACGTCGCTGTGATGGTCCCGACCCGTCCAGGAGGCGGGGCGCTCCTAGGGTTCCGCTGCCGCGTGCAGGTCTGGTCCGAGAGGGGCAGGCGAGGCGACGAAGGCGACGTCACGCTCCACGGCGGGACAAAAGCCCGGGAGGCCGACAGGCCCGGGTCGCCGTGCGCTCGGGCCGCCCCATTGGGAGGCTCGATGTCCGGACGCCACGACAACGCCAGCGCCGCTGACCTGTCCACCTTCGGCTACACCCCTCAGCTCACCCGCCGCGTCGGTCCCTATGCGTCCTTCGCGGCCGGCTTCTCGTTCGTCTCGATCATGACGACCGTGTTCCAGCTCTTCGGACTCGGCTACGCCTTCGGCGGCACCGCGTTCTTCTGGACATGGCCCGTCGTCTTCGCCGGTCAGCTGCTCGTGGCGCTCTGCTTCGCCGAGCTCGCGGCGCGCTACCCCATCTCCGGCGCGATCTTCCAATGGTCGCGTCGGCTCGGCGGGGCGACCACCGGCTGGTTCGCCGGCTGGACGATGGTCATCGCCCAGATCATCACTCTCGCCGCCGCAGCGGTCGCCCTCCAGGTCGTGCTTCCCACGGTGTGGAACGGCTTCCAACTCGTCGGCTCCGAGACCGCGGTGAGCAGCAAGGACGGCGCCGCGAACGCCGTCGTCCTCGGCGTGATCCTGCTGGCCATCACGACCTTGATCAACGCCCTGTCGGTGCGCATCACGGCGGTCGTCACCAGCATCGGCGTCACCTGTGAGCTGATCGGCATCGTCCTGCTCGTCATCCTCCTTCTCCAGCACCACGAGCGGGGACCGTCGGTGGTCCTCCACCACACCGGGCTCAACGGCTCGACCGGCTACGCGATCCCGCTGCTGGTCTCCTCCCTGATGGCGGCGTACGTCCTCGTCGGCTTCGACAGTGCGGGCGAGCTCGCCGAGGAGACGCACAGCCCGCGCGCCACGACGCCGCGCACGATCATCCGCGCCGTGGTGCTCTCCGGCGTCGGCGGCGCCTTCGTCATCGTGGCGGCCCTGATGGCGGCGCCCAGCCTCACCGACGGCAAGCTCGGCCTGCTCGGACTGCCCTACGTCCTGACCACCCAGCTGGGCACCTTCTGGGGCAAGCTCCTGCTCATCGACGTCGCCTTCGCCGTCAGCGTGTGCACGCTGGCGATCCAGACCGCGGCCGCTCGGATGATCTTCTCGATGGCGCGCGACCACGTGCTGCCGGGCTCGAGCCAGCTGGCGCGGGTCTCACCGCGCTACGGCACCCCGCTGCTGGCCACCGTGATTCCCGGCATCGGCGCGGCGCTGTTCCTCGTCGTCAACATCGGCAACGCGAGCCTGTTCCTGGCCCTCTCCAGCGTCTGCATCATGCTGCTCTACGTCGCCTACCTGATGGTGACCGTCCCGCTCCTCAACGCCCGCCTCCGCGGCAGCTTCCCGATGCCGGGCCTCGACGAGAACGGCAAGCCGCTCTTCAGCCTGGGCCGAGCGGGCATGGCGATCAACGCGATCGCGGTCGTCTACCAGCTGGTGATGTGCATCAACCTGGGTCTTCCTCGAGCGGAGGTGTACGACCCCGCGGGGGCGGGTTGGGCTGTGCACTACCTGCCGATCGTCGTCCTGGTGCTCACCTACGGGATCGGCTACTTCGCCTACCGCAGCCAGCGCGCGCACTACCGGCGGGCTTGCGGCTTCGGCCTCGTGGAGGGAGAGCCGGCATGAGCCTCTACACGCACACGATCACCGGAGGCGCCGCCTGGTCCGCCCCGATGCGAGCGGGCCGGCTCGTCACCCTGACCGCGCTCGGCGACCGCGCCAGCTGCAGCATGCTGCTCGTCAGCGCCGACCACGTCGACCGGCTCAACATCCCCGACACGCTCAAGGCGCAGATGTCCGCGCGGATCGCCGTGCCGATGGTGCTCATGTCGGATCGTGGCCTCGCCCTCGCGTCAGTGGTCGCCTCGAGTCTCGACTGGCACGACTGCCTGGGGGGCTTCGGTGCCGACGTCCACCTCAGCCGCTTCGGGCCCACCTCCTACGGCCTCGACCGGAACGGGTGGCGCCGCAGCGCGCGGACCGGCCTCCTCAGCGAGCTGACCAAGCACGGCCTGGACGAGCGGGACCTCCACGCCCCGGTCAACCTCTTCAGCAAGGTCGCCATCAACGACGACGAGCGGGCCTCGATGGCGTATGTGCCCGGGCACGCGGTCGCGGGGGACAGCGTCACCCTCCGTATCGAGCACGACCTGCTGATGGTGCTCTCGGCCGCGCCCCATCCCATGGACCTGGGGGACTACTCCCCGGCCGACGTGCAGGTGAGCGTCGACGTGGCCGACGAGGTGGATCCGGCGACTGATCCCTCGTGGCTCTGGCGGGACGAGAGCGCGCGGGCCCTGGAGATGAGCAGGCGGGTGGTGGCATGACGCTCACCGAGATCGCCTCCACCACCGCGCTCGACCTCGAGGTCTCGGCGGGCGACGGCGCATTGGTCCGCGTGCCGTCCGGCGGCCGTCTGCGGATCGTCGACCTCCACGGCAACCAGGCTGCCGACACCCTCCTCTACGACGCGGCCGACGTCCGCAACTCCTACTCCGCCTTCGACACCATTCGGGAGCAGGGAGCCGTCTTCCTGACGACCGGCTCGCGGCTGCTGTCGACGCGCCTGGACGAGCTCGCGGTCATCACCGAGGACACCGTCGGCCGCCACGACACCATCGGCGGCGCCTGCGCGCAGGAGTCCAACGTCATCCGGTATGGCGAGCACACCCGTCACCAGCACGCGTGCCGGCAGACGTTCCTCGCCTATGGTGCCGCGGCGGGAATCGGCCCGCGCGAGCTCGCCCCCAACATCAACTTCTTCATGAACGTGCCGGTCTCTGCCGACGGCGACCTGCACTTCGACGACGGTCTGTCAGCTCCGGGGAAGTATGTCGAGCTCACGGCCTCGCGCGACCTCCTGGTGCTGCTGTCGAACTGCCCGCAGCTGAACAACCCCTGCAACGGCTGGGATCCGACGCCCGTCCGGCTGCTCGGGTGGTGGTCGTGATGGCGAAGGTCGTCGTCGTCGACCCCGGCATCCAGACGACGGTCCAGGATGCCGAGGGTCGGCGGGGCTACTGGTCGGTCGGCGTGCCGCCCTCGGGGGCGTTCGACGAGCTGACCTTCACGCTCGTCAACACTGCCGTCGGCAACTCCCACCTCGAGGCCGGGCTGGAATGCGTCGTCCGGGGTCCGGTGCTCCGCTTCGACGCCGACCGGCTGGTGTGCCTCGGTGGCGGAGCCCACGAGGCCTCCGTTGACGGCCATCCGGTGCCGGTGGGGGAGGTACGGCGTGTCCGGGCCGGCCAGACGCTCGACGTCGGCCCGATCGCGGGAGCCGGCATGCGTGGCTACGTCGCCCTCCGGGGCGGCATCGACGTGCCGCGTGTCCTGGGCAGCCGGGCCACCTTCATCCTCGGCGGGTTCGGGGGCCTGGAGGGTCGTCCGCTGCAGGAGGGGGACGTGCTCCCTCTCGGGGACGAGCAGAACTGCCTCGCCCCCGTCGAGGTGGCCGACGTGCTGCCGGCGCTCGGCCACGAGTGGAGTCTGCGCGTGATCCCGGGCCCGCACGGCGCGCCCGACTACCTCACCGACGACGGCGTCGAGGAGCTCTTCACGGCCCAGTGGCGCGTCGATCATCGTGCCGACAGGACCGGGATCCGGCTCGTCGGCCCGACGCCGCGCTGGTCGCGCCCCGACGGCGGCGAAGCCGGTCTGCATCCCTCCAACCTGCACGACTCGGCCTATCCCGTGGGCGGCATCATGCTCTCGGGCGACACGCCCGTCATCGTCGGGAAGGACGGCCCGTCGCTGGGCGGCTTCGTCGTCCCAGCCGTCGTCATCGGGGCCGACCGGTGGATCCTCGGACAGCTGCGTCCCGGCGACGCGGTCCAGTTGGTGCCGGTGAGCCCGGCCGAGGCCGAGGAGGCGATCGCCGTGCGGCGCGACGCCCTCGACGCGCTGCGGCCGTGCTTCGGTGCGGCTGTTCCGGCACGCCGTAGGCGCCCGGACATCGGCGACCGAACGGCGCCCTCCGAGCGTCCGCTGCCGCTCGCCGAGGCTCGGGCGAGCGGCACCGGACCGGCGTACACGATCAGGCGGTCGGGGGACCGGCACCTGCTCGTGGAGGCAGGGGTCGCCGAGCTCGACCTGACCGTCCGGGTCTGGATCCACCTCTTGGCCGAGGCGCTGCGGACATCGGCGCCGGTCGGCGTCACCGAGGTCGTCGAGGGGGTCCGCTCGCTGCTGGTGGCGGTCGACGACGACCGGCTCGCCCTGACCGACCTGGCCGACCATCTCGCGGCGCTCGCGGCGGACCTCGACGACCCCGCGACCGTCGTCCTCCCGGTGCGTGAGGTCACGCTTCCCATCGCCTTCGACCACCCGGAGGCGCACGAGGCGATGCGTCGGTATGCGACGTCCGTGCGGCCGGACGCCCCGTGGTGCCCGGACAACGTGGAGTTCATCCGGCGGGTCAACGACCTCGACGAGCGTGACGAGGTCTTTGACGTCGTCCAGCGGGCGACCTACCTCGTCGTCGGGCTCGGCGACGTCTATCTCGGCGCTCCGGTCGCCGTGCCGATCGACCCCCGGGACCGGCTCGTCACCACGAAGTACAACCCCGCGCGCACATGGACGCCTCAGAACGCCGTCGGCATCGGCGGAATCTATCTCTGCGTCTACGGCATGGAGGGGCCGGGCGGCTACCAGCTGGTCGGACGCACCGTGCCGGTGTGGCGACTGCTCACCGACCAGCCGGACCGCGACCCGCAGCCGTGGCTGCTGCGGCAGTTCGACCGGATCCGCTTCGAGCCCGTCTCCGCCGACGAGCTCGCCCGACGGCGGGCCGAGATCAAGGCGGGCCGCCAGGACCTCGTCACGCGGCCGGCGACCTTCTCGGTCGCCGAGGTCCGCGCCATCGAGGAGGAGGCGGCTGACGAGATCAGGACGGTGCGGAGCCGTCGTCGCACGGCCTTCGACGCCGAGCGAGAGAGGTGGGTGTCATGACCGACCAGCCGACCTACATCACGCGCTGGGGGCTCGAGGAGGCCGCCGCCTTCGTGACAGGCGACGGTGGATTGTCGGGGCTCACCTTCGCGATCAAGGACAACATCGACCTCGTCGGCGTGCCGTCCACGGCCGGCGACCCGCGGCGCACGACGCCCGCGGCGACCTCGGCCGTGGCGGTGCAGCGTCTGCTCGAGGCGGGCGCGGCGCCGGTGGGGAAGACGAACCTCGACCAGTACGCCACCGGCCTCGTCGGCACCCGGTCGCCGTACGGCGCCTGCCACTCCGTCTTCTCACCCGACCACGTGAGCGGCGGGTCGAGCTCCGGCAGCGCCGTCGCCGTCGCCTCGGGTGAGGTGGACTTCGCCCTCGGCACGGACACGGCCGGCAGCGGGCGGGTGCCCGCGGCCTTCAACGGCGTCGTCGGCCTGAAGCCGTCGCGGGGGCTCGTGTCCACGACGGGCGTGGTGCCTGCCTGCCGCTCCCTGGACTGTGTGAGCGTCTTCAGTCGCACGGTCGGGCTGGCCGCGCGGGTCTTCGAGGCGATGGCGGCGTACGACGTGTCGGACCCGTTCAGCAGGGAGCTGACCCAGCGGCCGCTGCCTGCCGCACCCGTCGTGGCCGTGCCGCGCGGGGACCTCGGCCTCGACCCCGTGCACGAGCAGGCGTGGGAGGCGACGAAGGCCGACGCAGCGCGGCGCTTCCGCACCGTCGAGGTCGATGTCGCGCCGTTCCTGGAGGCGGCACGGCTGCTCTATGAAGGCCCGTGGGTCGCCGAGCGTCAGCTGGCCTTCGGCGAGGTGCTCGACGATCACCCGGCCGTCGACCCCACGGTGCGCGCCATCGTGACAGGTGGGGGCGGCACCGCCGTCGATGCCTTCCGTGGCTTCCACCGCCTCGCCGAGCTCGACCGGCAGACCAGAGAGGTGTGGGCCGCCGCCGACACCTTGTTGCTGCCGGTGACGCCGACCCACCCGACGCTGGCCGAGGTCGCGGCGGATCCGATCGGCGCCAACAGCGAGCTCGGGAGGTTCACGAACATGACGAACCTGCTCGACCTGTGCGCCGTCGCGATCCCCGGTGCTGTGCGTGGGGACGGGCTGCCGTTCGGCGTGCAGCTGCTGGCCCCGGCCGGAGGTGACCGGCTCGTGCTGGGCGTCGCCGCTCAGTGGCGGGAGGAGGACCTGGCGCCCGTCGAGGGCGAGTGGACGACCATCGCGGTGGCGGGCGCCCATCTCCAAGGCCAGCCGCTCAACCACGATCTGGTCGCTCGCGGTGGCGTCCTGCTCGAGACGACGACCACGGCGGCGGACTACCGGATGTTCGTCGTCGACGGCCCTCTGGCTCGTCCAGGAGTCACGCGGGTGCCCGGAGCCGCGGCGGGCCCGGGTCTGGAGGTGGAGCTGTGGGCCCTGCCGGACGAGGCGGTGGGCGGACTCCTCGGGACGATCGCGGCGCCGCTCGGGCTCGGTCCCCTTCAGCTCGCCGACGGCCGAGTGGTGACCGGCTTCATCTGCAGCGCCGACGGCGCCGATCCTGTCCGCGACATCACCGAGCACGGCGGGTGGCGCGCCTGGCTGAGGTCTCAGGCGTGAGCCGTCGTCTCTCCGGAGCTACGTGGGCCGGAGACGTGCCGCGTGGTCCGGCACCTGGGTCTGCATCTCCCGCGGCGTCCGCTCGTAGCCCTTGGACGGCGGACGCCGCGGCAGCTCGAGGGGCAGTCGCTGCACATCGTGGTAGGGGATCGTGGAGAGCAGGTGCGCGATCATGTTGATCCGCGCGCTCCGCTTGTCCTCGCTCTCGACGACGTGCCACGGTGCCTCCGGAATGTCGGTGTGCACGAACATCTCGTCCTTCGCCCGCGAGTAGTCCTCCCAGCGGGAGATCGACTCGAGGTCCATCGAGGAGAGCTTCCACCGCCGCATCGGGTCGTGCAGCCTGCTGCGGAACCGGTTCTCCTGCTCGATGTCACTCACAGAGAACCAGTACTTGCGCAGCAGGATGCCGTCCTCGACGAGCAGCCGCTCGAAGATGGGGCACTGGTGCAGGAAGCGCAGATACTGCTGCTTCGTGCAGAAGCCCATCACCAGCTCGACGCCGGCGCGGTTGTACCAGCTGCGGTCGAAGAGCACGATCTCGCCCGCAGCGGGCAGGTGCTCGATGTAGCGCTGGAAGTACCACTGCGTCTTCTCGCGCTCCGTCGGCGCCGGCAGTGCGGCGATCCTCGCGACCCGCGGGTTGAGATACTCGGTCACCCGCTTGATGGTGCTTCCCTTGCCAGCGGCGTCGCGGCCCTCGAAGATGACCACCACCCGGGCCTGCTCGGCGCGCACCCACTCCTGCATCGTCACCAGCTCGGCCTGAAGTCTCAGGAGCTCCTTCTCGTACGCAGCCCGGGGCAGCCGGTCTGGCCGCTGGCCGTTCTTCGCGTTCTTCGCCTTCTTCCCCTGCTTGCCCTTGTCTTCCCGTCGGTCGCTCATCACCGCCACCTCCCCGTGCTGCCGTGACCAGGTACGGCGACCGTACGACGTGGCGACACGGTGCGGAAGAGTGCCGTCGCGGTCCGCCGGGGACGTCAGGCGAAACGTGGAAGCGGTTGCTCCGTCCGCATGACGTCCGGCGATGTAGGCGTCCGCGGTCCACTGGGTACGGCGACGGCATGAAGAAGAGGTGGATGGCCGCCCTGCCGTCGGCGGCGTTGGGCGCGATCGCGGCGCATGATCTGGTGCAGCGCCGGCACGCGATCCTGCGGAACTTCCCGGTCATCGGTCATGCGCGGTTCATGCTGGAGGCCGTCGGGCCGGAGCTCCGGCAGTACATCGTCGCGGGCAACGACGAGGAGCGGCCCTTCAGTCGCGACCAGCGTCGCTGGGTGTATGCGTCGGCGAAGCTGCAGAACAACTACTTCGGCTTCGGGACCGACAACGACCTGGAGCACTCCGAGGGCAACGTCATCGTCCATCACAAGACCTTCGGTCGCGCCTACCCGACCCACGGCGCGGTCGGTCAGGAGGCGCGCCTGCCGTCGGCGAAGGTGCTCGGTGGACCGCGCGGCCGACGGCGGGCGTTCCGGCCGGAGTCGGTGGTCAACATCTCGGGGATGAGCTTCGGATCTCTTTCCGGCAACGCGATCGAGGCGCTCAACCGCGGCGCGGCAGCGGCCGGCTGTCTGCACAACACCGGCGAGGGAGCGGTCTCGCGCTACCACTGCAGCGGCGGTGATCTGGTGTTCCAGCTCGGTACGGCGTACTTCGGCTGCCGTGACGAGGACGGCAGGTTCAGCCTGGCGCGACTCAAGGAGCTGGTCGACTCGGCGCCCATCAAGGCGCTGGAGATCAAGCTCAGCCAGGGCGCCAAGCCCGGGCTCGGTGGCGTGCTTCCGGGGCCGAAGGTCTCGGCCGAGATCGCTCGCACGCGCGGCGTGCCTGAGGGTGTCGACTGTCTGAGCCCCTCGCGGCACTCGGAGTTCGACGACGTCGACTCCCTGCTCGACTTCGTCGAGATGCTCGCCGAGGAGACTGGCCTGCCGGTCGGCATCAAGTCCGCGGTGGGCGATCTCGGCTTCTGGGAAGACCTGGCTGACGCGATGGCGAGCAGCGATCGTGGCGTTGACTTCGTGACGATCGACGGTGGTGAGGGTGGCACGGGCGCCTCGCCGCTGATCTTCACTGACGCGGTCTCCCTGCCGTTCCGGCTCGGATTCGCTCGCGTGTACTCCACGTTCGCTCGACGCGGCCTACATGAGGGCCTCACCTTCATCGGTTCGGGGAAGCTCGGCCTGCCCGACAACGCCATCGTCGCCTTCGCCCTCGGTGCCGACATGGTCAACGTCGGTCGAGAGGCGATGCTGGCGGTCGGCTGCGTCCAGGCGCAGAAGTGCCACACGGGCGAGTGCCCCACCGGCGTCGCGACCCAGAACCCCTGGCTCGCCCACGGCCTCGACCCGGCCCTGAAGGCGGTCCGCGTCGCGAACTACGTCAAGACGCTGCGGCGCGACCTGCTCAAGGTCTCCGAGGCCTCCGGCGTGGAGCATCCAGCGCTGATCGGCCCACGCACGGTCGAGATCCTCGACACCCTCTCCGAGGGTCGGCTGTTGGACGAGGTCTACGGCTACGAGCCGGAATGGGGCTACCCCTCATCGCGCGATCGCGACGAGATCATCGCCATCATGTCCGCGACCGACGAGGCCGAGGCCCGCACGGAGGGTCCGCCGGAGACCGCCGAGGCGGGGGAGTCGGGAGCTGAGGTCGCCGGTGACACAGGTCCGGGCTCAACGGACACCTGACCCCGCAGGACATATGACCCCGCAGGCCTAGCGCACCCTGGTCGCCTTGGAGGTCGCGATCCCGGCGGCGTACCCGGTGCGGTGGGCGGTCACCCTCACGCTGAGCGCACGGTGCTTGAAGTTGCGCGGGATCTTGAAGGTCGCCCGCGTCGCACCGCGGATCGGCTTGCCTGCCAGCAGCCACTGGTAGGAGTACGACGACGCGGTCGGCGTCCACGAGCCGGGGGCCGCGCGCACTGTCTTGCGTGCCTTGACCGTCCCGACGATCTGCGGCAGGCCTCGGTTGGCGATCGTGTCGATGCCGACCAGCACGGTCGGGCTCGCGGCCACCGACGTCGTACCCCCGGTGGAGTTGGCGGCCTGGGTGGTGCAGCCGATGTGCGTCTTGTAGTCCTGCAGCGTGAGGCGGTACGTCGTGCCGGCGGCACCCGCGATGGCCGCACCGTTCCGCGTCCAGGCGTAGCGCACCGAGGACGCTCCCGAGTAGGTCACCGCACACGTGAGGATGTGCCCGACCCGTGATGTCCCGCTCAGGCTCGGGCCGGCGGTGCGCACGGGAAGCGGGGCCACGCCGCCGTAGGTGAACGCCGAGCCGGCATTGGTCAGCACGGTGCAGAACGACTCGGTCGCACACGAGACCGCGTCGAGGGCGACAGCGGGCGCCGTCGTCACCGTGGTGGGCGACGACCAGCTCGTCCCGTTGTAGACGGACGCCTTCTGGGCTCCCACCGCCAGGCAGAAGGTCGGAGCGGTGCACGAGACCGCCATGCCCTTCTCCGCTGTCGTGGGAGCCGTCCAGCTCGACCCGTTGAAGGTGACGGCGCCCGTCTGGGACACCACCGCACAGAACGTCGAGGAGGTGCAGGAGATGCCTCCGGGCCAACCCCCGAGCGCGAGCGAGGTCGGAGTCGTCCAGGAGGAGCCGTTGAAGAGCAACACGTTCACCTTCTGGTCGATCGCGGCGCAGAAGGTCGTCGTGGGGCAGGAGACCGACCCGAGACCGGAGGCGTTGTCGATCTTCGTCGGCAGCGTCCAGGTGGCGCCGTTGTAGGTCACGACATCGCCGTTCTGGGTCACGGCGGCGCAGAAGGTGGTCGTCGGGCACGAGACCGAGTCGAGGCCGTTGGAGACGAGAACCGGCGCGGACCAGGTCGTCCCGTTCCAGGTCACGATGTCTCCCTCGAAGTCGACCGCCGCGCAGAACGTCGCCGTCGGGCAGGAGATGGACGGCCCCGCATTGACGACCAGGCTCGCGTTGTCGACGTAGACGTCGTAGGTCCACGTGCCATCCTGGAGGACCGACGCGTCCACGCCCGTGAACGCCGACACGCAGGTCGATGTCGTCGGGCAGGAGACCGACCCCATCCCACCGCCGAAGGGGTCGGCGGGGACGGGGGCGGACCAGGTGGATCCGTTGAAGGTGTAGGCCGCCCCCGTGTCCTGCACGGTGCGCGTGCCGATCATGCTCAGGTTGGCGGGGCCGACCGTCGTGCAGAAGGTCGAGGAGGCGCACGACACCGACGCCAGGCCGGAGGCGAGGGGCGCGAGAGCGGTCCAGCTCGAGCCGTTGTACGTCGACACCCCGCCGGCGTTGATGACGGTGCAGAACGTCGAGGACGTGCACGAGACGTCGGTGCCCCCGCCGGTGCCCGACGGCGTCGTCCACGTGGAGCCGTTGAAGATCTGGGCGCCTGGCCCGCTGAAGCCGTTCGCCCCCTCGGCGACGCAGAAGGTGCTGGAGGTGCAGGACAGGCCATAGATGATCGGACCGAGCCCCATGGCCGTCGCTCCCGACCAGGTGCTGCCGTTGAAGGTGCGCAGCGCGCCGGAGCTCAACAACGCGCAGAAGGTGGAGGACGGGCAGGAGATCCGTCGGTCACCGCCGGCCTTGCCGGGGTCGGTGAGCACGGGCAATCCCCATGAGGACCCGTTGAACGTCATGACGTAGCCGAAGCGGTCAGCAGCGATGCAGAAGGTGCTCGAGGCGCACGACACCGAGTCCAGGGTGTTGGTGCCGTCGATGTCGACGGGCGCCGACCAGTGGGTGCCGTCGAACATGAACGCCCGCCCCTGGTTGTCGACCGTCACGCAGAACGAGGCCGAGGTGCAGGACACGTCCTTCAGCGGGATCGCGTTCCCGAGGATGTCGGTGTCGATGCGCGTCGGCGCGGACCAGCCGGAGCCGGTGAGGACGAACGCGTTGCCGTTCTGGTCGACCATCGCACAGAACGTCGACGTGGGACAGGAGATCGCCGAGGGGTTGTAGTGCACCGGGTCGACCTGCACCGGGCCGGACCAGCCGAGGGGCACGGCTGCCGTCGCCGGCGCGCCCCTCACCGCCACAGAGAGCGAGACGGCCAGTACGGCGGCCAGCAGGATTCTGATGAGGCTTCGCATGCTCGTCATGGGGCGTCCTGATCAGCGGGGCCCTGTCGCCCGAGCGCGCAGGAGGGACTTTCGACGGTGCTGACACTCCGCCCACCCTCGGCATGCCCGCGATCGCACAGCGGTCTTCGGCACCGACTCTCCATCCAGAGCCGATGGACTGGCAGGGACCGTGCGGAACCTACCCAGTCCTGGCGATCTTTCCCCCATGCCGCGGATCTGCGGCCCGGTGTCTCACGATCAGGTCAGGCGCCGCGGATCCGACGGCCGAGGACGGTCGAGCTCACGCCCGGCACCCGCGGCGCGACGCCGCCGACCTGACGGCGCGACTGGGTCGACGCCGGCTTCGGCGTCGGCTTGCTGGGGATCAGGGCGTGGCTCACAGCGGTTCTCCTCACCGGGCGTCGTCGGGGTGCCGGACGTCGTGGATGTCGTGACCCCTACCCTGTCCGGCTGCGCGCAGCAGGACATCCGCGGAACTACGCACATCGGTACGTATTCGCCTCGCCAGCCGGATGGAGCCGACCGCGGGTCCCGATCCGCGCGACTACTCCTTCGCCAGCGTCGTGCGCGCCGCTGCGAGCCGTGCCAGCGGAACGCGATAGGGGCTGCAGCTCACGTAGTCCAAGCCGATGCCGTCGAAGACGGCGATGCTCGCAGGGTCGCCCCCGTGCTCGCCGCACACCCCGGTCTTGAGCTTCGACCGCGCTCCGCGTCCCTTCTCGACGCCGATGCGCACCAGCTCGGCCACGCCATCCACGTCCACCGATGCGAACGGGTTGGCGGGCACGATCCCGGCGTCGATGTAGGCGCCGAGGAACGAGCCCTCCGCGTCATCGCGGGAGATGCCGACCGCCGTCTGGGTGAGGTCGTTCGTGCCGAAGGAGAAGAAGTCCGCGTGCTCGGCGATCTGGTCCGCGGTGAGCGCCGCGCGGGGCAGCTCGATCATCGTGCCGACGGCGTACTCGAGCTCGACCCCCGCCTCGGCGAGCACGGCGTCGGCCGTCTCGACGATGACCTCGCGCATCCTCTTGAGCTCCTCGGCGAAGCCGACGAGGGGGACCATGATCTCGACACGTGGGTCGCCGCCCGCTGCGCGCACGGCGAGGGCGGCCCGGACGATCGCGCGCGTCTGCATGACGCAGATCTCGGGGTAGAGGAGCGAGAGCCGCACGCCGCGGGTGCCGAGCATCGGGTTCATCTCCGAGAGGCGCTTGACCTGCGCCAGCATGGCCCGCGCGGCGTCGAGCTCGGGACCGGTGGTGCCCGCGTCCTCGAGTCGCTGCACCACCAGCGACTGCTCCACCAGGTCGGGGAGGAACTCGTGCAGCGGCGGGTCGATGAGCCGGATCGTGACCGGCAGCCCGCTCATCGCGGTGAAGATCTCCTCGAAGTCGGACTGCTGCATGGGCAGCAGCTTGTCGAGCGCATCCGCCCGCCCCTCGGGCGTCGAGGCGAGGATCATCGCCTGTACGACGGGCAGCCGGTCGGCCGCCATGAACATGTGCTCGGTCCGGCACAGCCCGATGCCCTCGGCGCCCAGCTCGCGCGCCTTCGCCGCGTCGGGGCCGGTGTCGGCGTTGGCACGCACCCCCAGCCGGCGTACGTCGTCCGCCCAGCCGAGCACCTCGCGGAAGTCGTCGGTGATCTGCGGGGGGACGAGCTCGAGGGCGCCGACGTACACGTTGCCGGTGGTGCCGTCGAGGGTGATCGTGTCCGCCTCGGTGAGCACCGTGTCGCCGATGGTCACGGTCTTCGCTTCGGCGTCGATGCGCAGGTCGCCCGCGCCGGCCACGCACGGCTTGCCCATGCCGCGCGCCACGACGGCGGCGTGCGACGTCATGCCGCCGTGCGCGGTCAGCACGCCCTGGGCGGCGACCACGCCGTGGATGTCGTCGGGCGTGGTCTCCCACCGCACGAGGACGACGGCGTCGCCGGCCTTGCCGCGCTCGGCCGCCGTGTCGGCGTCGAAGACGACCTGGCCGACGGCGGCGCCGGGGGAGGCGTTCAGCCCCTTCGTCACCGGGGTGGCGTCGTGCGAGCCGTCGAGCCCCGGGTGCAGCAGCTGGTCGAGCTGGGCGGGCTCGACCCGTCCCAGGGCAGCGGCCCGGTCGATGACGCCCTCCTCGACCATGTCGCGGGCGATCTTCAGCGCGGCGGCCGCGGTGCGCTTGCCGGTGCGCGTCTGGAGCAGGTAGAGCCGCTCCTCCTCGATGGTGAACTCGATGTCCTGCATGTCGCCGTAGTGACTCTCGAGCAGCTGCATCGTCTCGATGAACTCGTCGTAGGCCTCCGGCAGCTCGGTCCGCAGCTCCGCCAGTGGCCGTGGCGTGCGGATGCCGGCGACCACGTCCTCGCCCTGAGCGTTGGTGAGGAACTCGCCGTAGAGCTCCCTGACCCCGGTCGAGGGGTTGCGCGTGAATGCGACGCCCGTGGCCGAGGTCGGGCCTCGGTTGCCGAAGACCATCTGCTGGATGTTGACGGCGGTGCCCAGGTCGTCGGGGATGTCGTTGAGCTTGCGGTAGACGCCGGCGCGCGGGTTGTCCCACGAGGCGAAGACGGCGTTGACGGCGCGCCGGAGCTGCTCGCGCGGGTCGGTCGGCAGGTCCGCACCCTGCTGGCGGGCCACGCGGCGGAAGGTCGTCACGAGCTCGCGCAGGTCGTCGACGTCGAGGTCGGTGTCCTGGGTGACGCCGCGGCGGGACTTCAGCGCAGTGAGCTCGTCCTCGAACGCGTGGGCGGGCACGCCCTCGACGACCTCGCCGTACATCTGCACGAACCGTCGGTAGGAGTCCCAGGCGAACCGGGGGTTGCCGGTCTCGGCGGCGAGGCCCTCGGCCGCCTCGTCGGAGATCCCAAGGTTGAGGATCGTGTCCATCATCCCGGGCATGGAGAAGACGGCGCCAGAGCGCACCGAGACCAGCAGCGGCCGCTCGGCCGCCCCCAGCCTGCGTCCGGTGCGCTGCTCGAGGGCGTCGAGGTGCTGCTCGATCTCGTCCCAGAGCGAGGACGGCCAGGTGCCGCCAGCCTTCATCGTGGCGACGCAGGCCTCCGTGGTGACGGTGAAGCCGTCCGGGACGGGCACGCCGATCCTCGTCATCTCCGCCAGGCCGGCGCCCTTGCCGCCGAGCAGCGGCTTCATCTCCGCGTTGCCGGCGGAGAAGTCGTAGACGAAGGTGTGGTCGGTCATGTCTGTCTCCTCGGTTGCTGGGCCGCATAGACCCGACGTCGTGCGCTGACGAGCTCGATCACCCGGCCGGCCGCCTCCTCCAGGGCGAGGGAGGTCGTGTCCAGCACGGGGCAGCCTAGGCGGCGCTGGATCTTCGCCACCTCATCGAGCTCCTCGTAGATGCGGGCCAGGTCCGCATAGCCCCCGAGCCGGCCGCCGCCGTGCCCGGCTGCGCCCATGAGGTCGACCCGTCGCCTCCGGATCGTGACGAGCCGCTCAGGGTCGATGGTGAGGCCGACGACCTTCCACGGGTCGGCCCGGAACAGCTCGGCCGGGGGAGCGACGCCGGCGACGAGCGGGATGTTGGCGGTCCGGTAGCCGAGGTAGCCGAGATACATCGACAGCGGCGTCTTCCCCGTCCGCGACGCCCCGACCAGGACGATCTCCGCCTCCTCGACGCCGTCCACGAGGTGGCCGTCGTCATTGGCGACTGCGAACTCCATCGCATGGATGCGCTCGAAGTAGTCGGCGGCCAGTCCCACGGGCTGGACCACACGGGTGGGCTGGGCTCCGGTGCGCTCGACCACCGCCTCGAGCGCGGGCGCCATGAGGTCGGCGCACGGCACCGCGAGCGCGGCGCACCCCTCGAGCACCCGCTCGCGCAGGGAGAGATCGACGACGGTGCAGAACACGACGGCCTCGTCGGGAGCGGCGCGGAGCTGGTCGAGGACGTCCTCGACGCCGGCCAGGTCGTGCAGCCGCGGGTGGCGGACGACGGAGATCTCGAAGTCCGGGAACTGCGCCTGCGCCGCCCGCGCGACGCGCGCGCCCGTATCTCCGGTCGAGTCCGCGACCACGTGGATCTCGACGGCCCGCCCGGTTCCCGTCACGGGGACAGGCTAGGGCCGAGCGGTCCGCGGGGGCCATGCGGCCCCTTCTCGAGACCCCCGCCCAGCCGCTCGTTGATCGAGTGGCCGGATCCGCTAGGCGGAGGCGTATCGAGACCCCCGCCCAGCTGCCATCCGTCAGTGGCTGAAGACGTCGCTCCCGAACGACCGCAGGCCCGGCTGGCCCGCGAAGCCGAGATGTCCGCGACCGTCGGACCCGCCGGTGGTGATGTCGAGCAGGTCCTCATAGCTGCGCAGCGCGGAGTAGTGGTTGTACGGCGTCGCATTCACCGACCCCGGCGCGATCCACTTCGAGTTCAGCAGGACCGTGCCGGTGCGTCCGCCACCGGGGTACTGCCCGGCGCGGGTCGGCGCGGGCAAGTGCAGGAACGGGCCCGCCAGGGGCGGGTAGCCGGGGTTGGCGTTGTCCGGGCCGGGTTGCTCCTGGCAGCACGCGGTCGAGTCGGTGATCTCGGACTCGTCGAAGGTGAGAACGACCAGCATGTGGCCGCTGCGGTAGGCCGGCGAGCCGAGGATCAGCGGCATCCAATGCTTCAGCCACAGGTCCGCGGCGACGAGTCCGCCCTGGTGGCCACCCTCGGTGTTCGTGCCGATGCACGTCGCGTCGTGTCCGTCGGAGCAGACGTTCGGGGTGACCATCGCGAAGGAGGGCGTCGTGCGCTCCTGGGCGAGGTCCTGGGCGAGGTGGCCGGCGAACACGTCACCCTCCGCGCTGACCTTGACGGTCCCCATCGGCACCACGTGCTGGTCGCAGTAGGCCTGACGGTCGGTGACGGAGTGGAAGAAGAGGAAGGGCACGTGCCGGATGGCGTACTGATCGGTCGGGGTGGCCTTGTTGGGGAACGCGCCGTCCTTGGCCGGGTGGGCACAGTCGGTGCCGCCCATCGGGTCCGAGGTGCCGAAGTCGCGGGCCGGGTCGTTGCCCATGTCCTCGGCGTACTGCCGCCACGTGAGCCCGCCCGAGTGGCTGCCGGCACCGGGCCGGGCGTCGAGCTGGTCGCCGATGGTCTGGACGCTCGCCGGGTAGACGCAACCGCTCCCGTCGACCTGGCCGGGGTAGGTGGCCTGGTCGGAGTCCGGGGTCCCGGGGGTGACGTCGGTGTACGTCGAGGTGAACGTCGCCAGGTCGGTGATGCAGTCGTTGCCGGACACCTTGTTGGGTGCCTGGCCCGAGATCTGCGCCAAGTAGTTGTCGGTGCTGAAGTGGCCGATGCCGTAGTACTGCGTGAGCAGCTGGCCCTGCGGCACCAGCACGTCGTTGAGATAGCGAGCCGGCGAGGACGGCCCGAATGAGGTGTCGTAGTCCTCGTTCTCGAGGTCGATCACCAGCACGTGGTGGATCGCACCCGCCGGGAGCGCACTGCCGGGCAGTCGGTCGGGGAATGTCGCGTTGGCCGGGGGCAGCGCTGCCAGGGCGGCACCAGCAAGGAGTACGCCGGCTGCTGCGCCGACCGAGAGTCGTAGGTCCATGAGACGCCTTTCGGGCTTGACAGTGGAGTCGAGCCCGGACGCTAGGGACGCCCGGTGAACGCAGGTCCAATGTGAGGTGGCCAATCCCTCACGCCTGGGATGCCGTCAGGGGCCGGCGCCGCGGTGGTCGACCCTGCCGCAGAGCTGGCACTCGAAGACGCGCACAGAGCCGACGTCCTCGAACTCGATCGACCGGAGCGCCCATTCGTGGCGGTCCGGCGTGTCACAGGTCGCGATGTTGGCGGTCAGCGTCACGACTGCTCCACCCCACACCACACCATGCCGCACCTTCCTGTGAGACAGGACCCCCACCGCAATCGCGGCTCGCGTCCTCGACCCTCCCGTCGCGGGCACGGCCAGCGTCCTGAGTACCCGCCCGAGGCCCAGGTGAACCCCGCGAGCTAGGGGACATACCGGCGCGTGCCGGCGTACTCGCTGCGCAGCGGCTGCTGCGAGAACGGGACGATCTGGACCGTTGAGCCGGTGTGTGGCGCGTGGATGATGTAGCCGTTCCCGATGTACATGGAGACGTGGTGAACGAGCCCGTGGTGGGCGTAGAAGATGAGATCCCCTGTCGCTCGGGTCGACGTGGGGACGCCATGGCGTGACTGGGGGAGCGCGTCGCGCGGGATCCGGATGCCGTGGGCGCGATAGTCCAGCCAGGTCAGACCCGAGCAGTCGAGGCCGAATCCGGACAGGCCGCCCCACAGGTAGTGCAGGCCGAGGAACGACATCGCCGTCTGCTTGAGGCTCGCCCGTGAGGGCGCGATGGCGGCACGTTGCGGACGATGGACCACCACGGTGCTGCTCGCGACCCGACGGACGAACCCGCGCGGTGTCAGGACGCGCACCCAGGGTCCGACCTTGCCTGCCACATGCAGCGTCGTCCCGAAGCTGATCTCGACGGTTCGCCTGTGGCCGGCGTCGTCGGAGCGCAGCCATGCGGTGCGCGCGGTCACCGTGGCGACCTGAGCGGTGCGGGCCGGTGTGCGGGCGGTGAGCTGGCGGCGGGGGATCCAGCCCGGGTATCCGCGGGGGTCCTTCTGACTGGGTTGTGAGGGCACCACGACCTTGACCCAGCCGGGCCGCAGTGCGACGACGACGACCCGATCACCGAAGAGGGCCTCGGTGTCGCTGCGTACGTCGAGGGCGCGCCGCTGGGAAAGGCTCATGTCTGCCAGCCATGCCCGGAAGCGGACCGGACTCTCGAGCGCCGGCGCGTCCACTGACCAAGGCGCCGATGGCGACTCCCACAGCCGCGCCACGGACACCGCCACCCATGCGCTGCCGCCGACCGTGAGCGCCGCACGCGGGGAAGCGGAGGGCGCACCTGACGACGAGGCAAGCTGCGCGACGCCTACCGCCTGCTGTCGAGGAGGTGGGAGCGCCGCCGAGGTCGAAGGTGAGCTGCCGCCTACCACCAGCACGGAGAGCAGCGCGGAGACCACAGCAGCGCGGATGCCGGATTTCATGCGGTCAGGATCACCCACCGTCGATTGCCCCGACAAGGGTTTGGACAAGAACCCCTGTCCGGCGGTGGCGGGGCACCAAGATGGGCACATGGACGTCCTTGCCAGTCGTGTGCTCCTCCATCCGACGGACTCGGAGCGCTCGCAGCGCTTCTATCGCGAGGCGTTGGGGCTTGCGGTCTACCGGGAGTTCAGCGGGGGTGTGGTCTTCTTCCTCGGCGGCGCCTTCTTGGAGGTGTCCGGAACTGCTCCCACAGGGTCGGCGACCCCGACCGTCGAGCTGTGGCTGCAGGTCCGTGACGTCGCCGCCGAGCACGAGCGGCTCAGCGCCGCCGGCGTGCCGATCATCCGCGAGCCGCTCCAGGAGCCGTGGGGTCTGATCGAGATGTGGGTCAGTGACCCCGACGGCGTACGGATCGTGCTCGTCGAGGTGCCGGAGGACCACCCGCTACGACGCGACCAACGGAGCATCTCCGCGTGAGGCGCCCTCCGGTCACGTGCCGTCCTCGGTCAGGGCCGTGGAGGGCAGCCAGTCGGCCCCCAAGAGCTGGGCGATGTCGGTGAGACCCGTCGTGTCGCTTCCTACCATGGCGGAGGCTGCTGCGATCCGCTCCACCATCAGCTTGCCGACCTGCTCCTCGACCGTGCTCTCGGCGTAGGCGATGTGCCACGGCGAGACCTGGTGGTCACGGTGGGTGCGCCCGGTCACCTGACGTCCGGCGATGCCCGAGAAGCGGGCCTGGTGGAAGACGCCGACCCGCGGCTCGGTGCTGGCCGAGCGGCCGTCGGCGAGGGTCTCACCGGCGTGCAGGCTGAACGAGGCGACCGAGGTGAAGACACAGACCTTCGCCTCTCCCGTCTGGAACCGGAGCCGCTCGGCCTCGGAGTCGAACCGGCCGCGCCCGTAGATCGTGGCCACGTCGATGCCGGAGTCACGCAGTCGGTCGGCGATCGGGTCGGCGGCGGTCGCGACGAACTCGACCGAGCACGCCACTTGTCGCTCGGCCTGGACCTGCTGGGCGATCCAGGCCACCGTCGAGTCGACACGGATCAGCCCGGCCTTCTGTCGGAAGCGCAGCAGCGCGGCGCGCCCCTGCGCCACATTGCGGCCACGTCGCGCGATCTCCATCTCACGACAGAACTCACCCCACTCGGCCTCGTAGGCAGTCCGCTCCGCCGGCGTCAGTGCCACCGGCATGCCGGAGATCGGCACCGGCCCCCACGGCGCGGCGCGGTGCAGCATCGCTGGGGGCCGCACGTCGGCGAGCCAACCGCGGACCAGCTTGAGGTCCGCGGCGCGCCGCGCCGTGTCCGTGGTCCACGTCGCGCCGTAGCGCCCGTGCTCGATCCCGACGCCGTGGCGTTCGAGCGCGGCCGCGAACGCGGCCCCGGGTTGCGCCGCCGAGGTCCACTCCTGCATCGGCTCGCCGAGCACCTGCGCATATGCGGGAGCGAGATAGGCCAGCTCCAGCGGCATGTGTCCGGGGGTAGCGGTCGTCGCGATGACGAACGGCGCCTTGTCGTGCGGCCGCCCGTGCCCCGAGATCCGCGCCCACAGCTTCCACCGCTTCGTCGTCGTACGTCGCAGCGCGTGCGCCTCATCCGCGATGATCACGTCCCACGTGTGGTCCTTGACCTTGTCCAGACGGTCCCACGTGATCACCACCCATTCCAGACCCCCGTCGCCCAGCGCCGTGATCGTGCGGCACCAGTGGCCGATCGTGATCGCGGCGGGCCGGTCGGCCACCACGAGCACCCGCCGCGCGCCGCGAAGGTCGCCCACCGCCGTCGCCCCGAGGACCGCGGCGATCGTCTTGCCGACCCCAGGCTCGTCGGCCAGCAGGAACTGTCGCCCGCCCGCGGCAGCCCGGGCCGCGATCGCATCAGCCGCCTCGAACTGCATCCTGCGGGGCTCGAGGGCGTCGGTCTGCTCGGGGTTGGGGGTTGGACTGTCCGGGTTGAGGGTGTTCTCGATGAACCGGCCGAGCGTGTACGGCCCCGGAGCGTAGGGCGCAAGGTGCGCGGGCAAAGACCGCCCGACGAACAGATGGGTCTTGACGGCCGGGTGCCAGGACGCGCCGTCCACCTGCGCCCCGTAGGGGACGTCGAGCACCCACAGCCGCTCGCCCGGCCCGGCGGCCGGCAACGGTCGCGATGGCTGTCGCGTGCCGCTCCGGCGTGGTGACGCCCGGCGTCGACGAGCACGGGAAGAGCGAGGCGTGGGCACTCCCGGACGCTATCGGGCGGCGGGCCCTGGTTCGGGGATCCGCTACGGTCGCGTCGTGGAACTTGTGGCACACCTGCGTTCCGGTGGGGGAGAGTTCCTTCTCTTCGCGATCACGCCGCCTCGGCGGTCGACGCCCGACGAACGACTTCCTGAGATCGCTCGGGCCACGATCGACCGGCTGAGTGGACTCGACCTCGATGGTCTTGTCGTCTACGACATCGATGACGAGAGCGCCCGCAACCCGGACGAGCGTCCGTTCCCGTTCAGCCCCACCGTCGACCCGTCCGACTACCGCACTGCCCACCTCCAGGCATGGAAGACACCGGTGATCATCTACCGCGCGGTCGGCAAGTATCAGCGCAGGAGCCTGGAGTCCTGGATCTCCGAGCAGGACCCGGACCGCACCTTGACCGTCATGGTCGGCGCTGCGTCCAGCGGCACGTCCGCGCCGGTCTCGCTCGCCGAGGCGCAGGCCATCCGTGCCCAGCTGAACCCGGACCTGTTGCTGGGCGGAGTGGCGATCCCTGAACGGCACAGTCGGCGAGACAACGAGCACCTGCGCCTGATCGCCAAGCAGGAGGCGGGCTGCCGGTTCTTCATCACCCAGGTCGTCTACGACCTCAACGCCGCCAAGAACCTCGTCTCGGACTACCGCTACGAGTGCGAGGCGCGAGGGGTGGCCCCGGTGCCGATTGTCTTCACGTTCTCGGTGTGCGGCTCGATGAAGACCCTCGAGTTCCTTCGCTGGCTCGGAGTCGACGTGCCGAGATGGATCGAGAACGACCTGCGGCACGCGGCGAACCCGCTGACCGCGTCGCTGGAGCAGGCGGTCGTCACGGCAGCCGAGCTCATCGACTACTGCCGACGCTTGGGGGTGCCGTTCGGCCTCAACGTGGAGAGCGTGTCGATCCGCCGCGAGGAGATCGAAGCGTCCGTCGAACTGGCTGCTCAGCTATCGGCTCGCTTGCGGCAGTAGGCGGTCAGGCCGTCCGGCGACATTTGGGCTGGTTGGTCTGGTTTGGCCCGCGCGGACCGGTGGTGGGTGTCATCCTGTGGGTCCGGAATCGGCGGTTGCCGACGCGCACGAGGGGGCGAGCGGGTGGGACGTGTTGGCAGGCCCGTGATGCTCACCGTGGTGATGATCGTGTCGACGATCATCGCGGCACTCGTGGTCGTCCTGCCCTCCGGACCGGCGGCAGCCGCGCCACGCCGGTGCTCTGCTGGGCTTGTCGCGCTCACCTTCGACGACGGGCCCGCCTCCGACGTGACGCCCGAGCTGCTCGGCATCCTCACCGCACACCATGTGCCGGCCACCTTCTTCATGGTGGGCGAGCGCATCCGCTCGGCCCCGAGCGTCGCCCGCCGGGTCGCTCGCGCTGGATTCGCCATCGGCAACCACACCGACCACCACGAGCAGCTGACCCGACTCAGCGACGACGCGATCCGCGCCACGCTACGGCGCACACGGCAAGCGGCCGCGGACGCGGGAGTGCCGATGACGCGGCTGGTGCGTCCGCCGTACGGCGCTGTCAACGCCCGAGTCCGCTCGGTCATCTCCGGGACGGGTGGCGTGCCGGTGCTCTGGACGGTCGACCCCCAGGACTGGCGCCCGGGCCGGTCCACCGACGCGATCGCCTCGAGCGTCCTCGCGCAACTGCGTCCGCACCGCACCAACATCGTGCTGCAGCACGACGGCGTCGGGAACTCGCCGAGCTCGGTCGCAGCGGTCCCGCGCATTATCGGCACCGCCCGCGCACGGGGCTACTGCTTCGCCTCGCTCGGCTCCCACGGGACGCCGGTCCCGCCGGTTCCGGCGGTGTCGATCTCGGATGCTCGGGTGAGCGAACGCACCGGCTCTCGCTCCACCTTGGCCTTCTCGCTCAGCCTGGACCGGCCGACCTCGCGGGCCACCAGTGTCCTGGTGACCACGGCCGACAACGGCGCCAGAGCAGGCCTCGACTACCTACCGCAACGGGTCCGCGTGTGGTTCCCCCTGGGGGCAACCCGCGCCGTGGTGCGGGTGCCGGTGCTCGGCGACAGTCTCGACGAGCCCACCGAGATGATCCGGCTGCGCCTGTCAGCACCGCGAGGCCTCACGATCCGGCGCACCAGCGCCCGCGGCATCATCGACGACGACGACCCACCGCCCGTCCTCCGACTGGCCGACGTCAGCGTCCCCGAGCCTGCCGCCGGATCGACGGTTGCTTCGGTGCCGGTCACACTGTCGCGCCCCAGCGGCCGCACGGTCTCCGTCCAGCTGCACACGGTCGTCGGCACCGCGGACACCAACGACTTCACGCCCGTCACCATGACAGTGACGTTCCCACCCGGCACCGCCTCGCGGGTGGTCGGCATCCCCGTGCTCGCCGACAGCCTTGACGAACCGGTGGAGACCTTCGAGCTCCGCACCGGCGCCCTCGTCAACGCCACTCTCGGCGTTGGCGTCGCGCACATCTCGATCCTCCCCCCATCCGCGCCGTAGGGACTCTCACATCGGCGCGAGCCGACGGTGGCGCAGTGGGACGTTGGTCCCTTCTCTTGCGAAGTGCGCGCCTGGGGCGGTCACGTCTGACATCTTCGGCGAGTGAAGAGCTGGCCGACCCCTGGCCATGGCTCGCGTCCTTCCTCAGATCGGCGTGGCCGAAGCCGTCCGCGCGGCGATGCCCGCTGACACGCTCATCTCGGACAACAACGAGAGAGGTTCAACGCCTTGACCACCACCCTCACCACTCCCACCCGTCGAGTCAACAGGGTCGCCTTCGCCGGGGCCGCGACCGGCACGATCTCTCACTGGTCACCCGCTCCGTCGGGCGTCTGAGACACCTGCGGTGACTCAGGACCGGCGGTCGCGCTGATGAAGTCGCGGAGCACGATCGCGAAGCGGTCGGGGTCGTCGAGATGCGGGAAGTGTCCGGCCCCCTCGAAGAGCTCGACGCGGCAGTCGGGGATGGCGCGCTGTGCGTTCAGCGCATGCCACGCAGGGATCATGCGGTCCTTGGAGCCCCAGACGATGAGGGTCGGGATCGGGCGTACGCCGGCAAGGTGATCGTGCGCGCTGACCGTCTGGCCGCCGAAGTCGATCACGGAACGCGCGGTCGCGAGGAACGCGTTGCGGCTCTCTCGGTCGGCGAGCGAGCTGAACCCTCGCCACATGGCGTCGACGTCGGCGGTGGGGCGCCATCCGATCCGGGTCGCACGCTGGCCCAGGGCTTCGACCCGGGCTAGGACGGGTGCAGAAGCCACGAGGCTGAGCACCTGCTTCGCGCCGGGCAGCGTCGCCGAACGGAGGATGAGGTTGACCTCACGGCCCAGCCCGCCGCTGGAGACCAGGACGAGGCGATCCACCCGTTCGGGGAAGAGGTAGTAGAACTGCATCGCGATGCCGCCGCCGAGCGAATGTCCGACGAGCGTGACCCGCGCGATGCCGAGGTGGTCGAGGAGATCGCGCAAGGTCGCGGCGTGCGCACTGAGCGAGTAGTCGCCCACCGGCTTGGCCGACTCGCCGTGACCAAACAGGTCGGGCACGAGAACCCGGTAGTCGTCGTCCATGTTGTCGACCAGGTGTGCCCACTGCCGTTGCGAGCCGAGGATCCCGTGGATGAAGAGGATCACCGGCCCGGATCCGCTGTCGATGTAGGACAGCCCGTGGCTGTGAAGCAGGACCGTCTGCGGATCGATGCGCGCCATGTGGTCATCCTCGGGTCGTCTGGACCGGGCGGTCCCACCGTAGTCCGTCACCGGCACGGCATACTCGCCTGGTCACGTCCGCCTCGGAGCCCGGTCCACGTGACCTCGCGGCGAAGTGTCGCACCTGAGTCCGCTGCTACATCGCGCTCATCGCGCGCCTCGACGCTCCGCGACAGTGTCGCCAGGCGGGTCTACGTGCTCCTGAGCGTCGGTAAGAAGGCCGTGGATGAGAATCTGAGAGTCAGCTCCGGCGTGGCGGAGAGCGTCGACGACGTGCTCCGCGCTGCGGAGACTGAGGAGGTCCGGCAGGTTCACCGGCGTGGTCTTGATCAGATCGGCGATCCGTGCATCGTCGAGGTTCGTCACGACGCGGAGACGTCGGGCAACGAGCTCGGGTCGATCACCTGTGGCCAGCAGCCGTACTGCGGTCATTCCTGGCTCTCGAAACCGAGCTGATCCCGACAGGTGAGGCTCGGGTGTCGGGTTCTTGCGTTTGCCATCGGTGAGGTATTCCCACCACTGCCGAAGCTCGAAAAGCATGACGCCTACAGCGGCGAAGACGCCGAGCGCCCAGCCCAGCCAGCCGTGCCAATGCCGAACCGCCGTCGTCACAGCGGCCACTGCGACGAAGAGGCGCGCTCGAGCGCGACGGAGTCTCGTCCACGCCACCCCGATCCGGACTCTTCCCACGGCGTCATCTTGAAGCACATCGGGACGACGAACGGCATGTTTCGGACATCTTCGCCATCGGCCAATGATCCTTGAACCGCTCTCGGCGTGGTGGCCGTTCCAAGTCGTCGGTGAGGTGCTCCATGACGCGCACCATGACCACGAAGAGGAGGTACACGCCGATCATGTACGCGGCGAACGCGAACACGAGGACAGCGAGCCACGTCAGCGCGACGTGGGCAGCCCCGCTCGCCACCCGCTCACAAGGTGCTCCGCGACATGCGCGAAGCGTACGACGGGAGGCATCCTCTTGCTGGGTCTGCGCGTCCTCGGAGACGTTGCCGATGACGACCAGAGGCGACCGGGCGTCATCTACCCCCGCCGTACGGGGTGCAGGGTCACGTTGCGCAGCGAGCCGCCGTCGGCGATGGCGGTGAGGTAGGTGCATTCGGGCTGGCGCCGCCGATCTGTCGGCGAGCCGGGATTGAGCAGTCGCAGTCCACGGGGAGCCGTCGTGTCCCACGGGATGTGACTGTGCCCGAAGACGAGGACATCCACGTCGGGGAACCTGGCGGCGCAGCGCTCCTCACGACCCTTCGTAGGACCGGTCTCGTGGATGACTCCCATGCGTATCCCGTCGACTTGGACCCGTGCCACCTCGGGCAGCCGCTCGCGCAACGCGCCGTGATCGTTGTTGCCGTGGACTCCGACCAGCTGGGCCGCGCGTGCCTGCAGGTCATCGAGCAGTCGCTCGTCGACCCAGTCGCCCGCGTGGATCACGAGGTCGGCTTCCTCGACCGCCCGCCACACCTGCTCAGGCAAGGCGCGTGCTCGCTTCGGAATATGGGTGTCTGCCAGTAGCAGGAGCCTCGTGACCACGAAGTGAGGTTCCCATCCAAGGCCTGCCAGGCCCCACGAGCATCAGCTATGGCCGCGAGGGCGCTGCGTGCGTCGAGTGGTGAGCTATCGGCGCAGGTCATTCTTGAGCGTCAAGACGGCGCTGGCCGCTTCCTGCTCCAGGGGGTAGGTCTCGGGCTCTCGCTCGTCCCAGACCTCGAGCTCGACTCCAAACCTTTGCTCCGCTTGGTTCGATGAAGGTCAAGATCGTGCGGGGATACTGCCCGTGCAGGGTTGCGGTCAGGTTGGCGGTGTGCGGCTCGTCCGCGAGTCGAGCGTTGACCCGGGCCATGAGGTTGCGCTCTCCATGAGTGGCCCGCGCCCTTGCCTCCAGGTGGCATCGGCGGAGCGCGAAGGCGAGGACGCGCATGAGGTCGTCATCGTCGCCTCGCCATTCGTCGTCAAGGCGCAAGAGCAACGGGTAGAGCCTGGGGTCCGCGAGTTCGGCGGCCGCCTCAAGCTCGAGTATCGGGGTCGGTCAGCCGCACCGTGAGCGCATTCCGAGCCGCGGGGGAAGACGCCTTGAGTTGGCCGAGCCCGAAGCAGGGCCCAGTCTCGAACCCCGGCGCTGTGATCGTCCGACAGCGTGATGAGTGCCGCCACGACGTGTTGCCAGCAGGCGTCGCGGGGGCCGAAGCCACCGGGCAGTGCTCGGGCGACCTCGAACCGAACCGTGTCGTCGGGATGGTCGAGGCCCACTCGGTCGAGGATGATCTCGGCGGCCCTCGGGTCCCAGGCATGGCCGAGGTCGGGTCCCGGCACGAGTGGTCACTGCGGGCCGTTTCCTTTCGGCAGCGTCAGTGAGCGAACGTCCTGAGGAATGCGACGCCTTGCCTTGCGATGCCGTCGTGGATTTTCCGGGCGTGCTCGATTGCGTCGTTGCGCGTGCTCGCATGGACGCGCGTCCGCTCGCCGCTGTCCGCCTCAACCTCGACAGCCCAACGGTCTCCCAGCACGTAACGCTGCACCAGGTCAGGGAGAACGCGGTAGGAGAGGTACGTTTCGGCCGGATCGGTCAGAACCTTGGGTGTGGCGACCATGAAACGCCACCGGCGGAGACGATCGACCGCGGGTTCGATCCGAAGGGTCACGCGCACACCGTCGGGTCCTGCGACGTCGGGAACCTGCAAGGCGTCCTGGGACGTCGGGCTGTACAGCTCGCGGCGATGGTCCTTCCTCACCGCCATATTCAAGCGCACTTCCAACCGTCAGGCGGGACGAACCGCACATCGGCAGATGCGTCCGACTTGCGGCGAAGGTCCCCACCCGGCGGAAAGACCCATCCTGGTGCCCGCGCGGATCGGGGAATGGGCGGACAGTTCTTCCAGGTCCTACTTGGTCTCGCCTTGCGCTTGCTTCCATCCATCTGATCCCCGGGACTTGTGCGGCATCCCGAAGTACCGTCCGGGGAACCACCAGCGGAAAGCCCGGCCAAGACTGGTGCGCTGGCACCAACAGTCGGGGTCGCAGCCGCATTCGCGGTTGCGGGGGTTGTACAGCCTGTAGAGGGCTGACGCGACCATGCTCCGAGCGTACGCCCGGGGCGTGGGAGCGCTAGTAGTTCCGAACGACCGCTCGTCGGCTCCGGTCACTGGGCGACGGATAGTCGGCGAGCTGACGCGGCGGTGTGACACACCTCGGGAAAGGTGCCAACGGCGGAATGAGGGGGTCGGGTTAGGCTTTTCTCCCGAGAGGGTCCGAAGCGGGTGTGCCGGGAAGTCTGGTCGGCGGAAGGTCGCCTGTGCCCCACGCCTCTTCGACCGTCAGTAACCTCCAGTCCGGTCTCCGGGTCTCGGTGTGGTCGATCGTGTGGACGGTCGCGGCCAGTGCAGTGGCGATAGTCTCTGGCATCACCGCATCCGACTTGGTCTTGGTGGCGTTTGGTGCCACCGGCCTCCTGGACGCGGCGGGGTCAACGGCTCTGGTGGTCCACTTCCGTCACGCTTTGCGGCACGAGACGTTCTCCGAGCGCCACGAACGAGTGGCGTTCCTGGTCGTCAACTCAGGCCTGGTGGTCGTGGCCGTCGCGACCGCCGCAGAGAGCGTCCAGCGACTGACGACGCGGACTCACGGCGATGCCAGCATCCTCGGCATGCTCACGGCCGCGGCCTCGGCGGTCGTCCTGTCGATTCTGGCCCGCCGCAAGATGAGCCAGTCACGCGCTGTTCTCAGACGGCATGCTTTCGGCGACGGGCGCCGTGCTTGCGGTGGTGACCGTCATCGGGACAGCGCTCAGCGGTGCCGGCGTTTGGTGGGCCGATCCGGTCGCCGCGCTTGGTGTCGCCGTTGGGGCGCTGGGTGTCGCGTTCATCCTCGCCCGCGAGGAGGCCCGCGAATAGGACACGGCAACCGACCAGGGGAACGCATGCTCGTCGGCTGCCATCGGGGGACGTCGCTCAGGTCGACCACTTCGGCCCAGTCGCAGTGAACGTCGTCATGTGCGGCGTCTATCGTTCATGAGGCACGCGCCCTCTTCTCGGACCAACGCGAAACGTTGACGGCTCGGCGTGCCCCGGCCACTGTGGTCAGCGTGCGACGTGAGGCCGCTTGGGAATACCTGCGGGGCGCCCTGTGGGTGCTGCCCACGATCGCAGTCGTCCTGGCCCTTGGCGCCGGCTACCTGTTGTCCAGGATCGAGGTGTCCTCGGCGCGTTGGTATGTCTTCCAGGGCACCCCCGACGACGCGCGGACCCTACTCATCGCGATCTCCAGCACGCTGGCCACCGTGATCGCCTTGGTCCTGGGGCTGACCGTTGTCGCGCTGCAACTGGCCTCGACCCAGTTCTCACCCCGGCTACTGCGGAACTTCCTCCGGGACCGGCCCAACCAGATCGTGCTCAGCATCTTCGTCGCGACGTTCACCTACGCCACGGCCGGCCTGTTCACGGTCGGGGTCAGAGCGGGGCAACGAGTGGAGGACTATCCGCGGCTCGCGGTCAGCTTCGCCCTCGCCCTCCTGTTCCTCAGCCTGCTGATGCTGGTCTTCTTCGTGCATCATCTGGCCCACTCCATCCAGATCGACGAGGTGATGAGGTCGGTAGAGCGCCAGACCCTCCACGTGATCGAGCATGACCTGCCCACCCAGGGCGTGACGGGGGAGCCGCCGCCGTCGTGGCCGGCCTGGGCGCTGCCGGTGCCGGCCTACAGGTCCGGCTACGTGCAGACCACGCACCCAGAGGTGCTCCTGCCACTGCTCACCGACCAAGACATGGTGGCAGTGGTGTCCACGATGGTGGGCGAGTACGTCGTCGAGGGAGCACCACTGCTCTGGCTGTGGCATACCACCGACGCGAGGCCCGCGACGGACGTGGCACCCTTAAGCGCGGCGCTACCGACCGCGGTGCGGGTGGGCTTCGAGCGCACCATGGAGCAGGATGTGGCCTTCGGTATCCGCCAGCTCGCCGACATCGCCGTCAAAGCGCTCTCTCCCGCCATCAACGACCCCTACACGAGCATCCAGGCGCTGGAGCACTTGGGCGTCCTGCTGGCCACACTCGTGCGCCACCCGCTCGGCTGCCAACGACTGTACGACGTCAGCGGCGCGCTCCGGGTGGTGGTGCCAGGCAGGGACCTGTCCTACTACCTCGACCTGGCCACCGGCCAGATCCGGCGCTACGGCTGCGCCGAGCCCCGAGTCGACCGGGCGCTGCTGCGAGTCTTGGCTACCACCGGACGGTTCTGCGGCGGCCCAGATGACCGTCGGCTCCTCGCCCACCACGTCGAGCTCGTGGTCGCCGACGCCGAACGGGCCGTGGTGCAGCCCGCCGACCTGGAACCGGTCCGTTCCCACGGCGCTCTCGTCCTGAGCGAACTCGCCCACTGAACCTCGGACGCGATGCGCGCCCGAAGTTCACTTCGCCGAAATCCGCGCAGAACGCCAGGGTGCCCAGGTCCTTACGGGCGAACGCTGATGATCGTCTTTCCCTTGGGCCGTTCGTTGGAGTTGAAGGTGGCGATGGCGTCATCGAGAGATGTCGTCGTCCCGATGTTGGTCCGCAGTCTTCCGTCACGCACCCGCGTCACGATCTCGACCAGTTGGCTGCGGTCGGCTTCGACGACGAAGTCCACTGCTCGGCCGTCGGCTGGGCGGTTCCCGACGGGGCCGACGACGGAGACCAGTGTGCCTCCGGCCTTGACCAGGGCCGAGGAGCTCTCTTGGACCTCGCCGCCGATGACGTCGAAGACCAAGTCGACTTCGCCTACGTCTTGCAGCTCGTCGTTCTCGAGGTCGACGTAGTCGTGTGCGCCGAAGGCGAGCGCCTTGTCTCGGTCGGCGGCGCGCCCGGTGCCGATGACATGAGCGCCGGCTTCAGAGGCCAGCTGGGTCACCATCGCGCCAACTGCGCCGGCCGCACCATGCGCCAGGACGCGCTGGCCCTGTCGAAGGTCGCCATGCTGGAACAATCCCTGCCAGGCGGTCAGGCCCGAGATCGGTAGCGAAGCCGCGACCGCGAAGTCGACGTCATCGGGCAGCGGTGCAAGATTGCGCGCCTCGATCGCCACGTACTCCGACAAGGTGCCGTCACGATGCCAGTCCGCCAGGCCGAAGACCCGCTGTCCTACCGACAACCCCGTCGTGCCATAGCCGAGTTCGGTGACCACTCCAGCGAGCTCGTGTCCGGGGATCGATGGCGTCCGGTCGCGGTGGGCACGATCGGTCCAGGTCGAGGGCCACTCGAGCTCAGTCGCGACCCAACCCGACGCATGAATCCGAACGACGACGTCGTTGATCGCCGCCAACGGGTCAGGGCGCTCGGTCAGCGCCATACCGGCCAAACCCGCAGCCGGATCCGTCGCCACGATTGCCTTCATCTGGGACACCTTCTCTCTGTGCCAGACCTCGCCTGGCCATCCATGCCCGATTCAGGTTGCCGGATCGATAATTACGTTACAAGCACTGTATGTAACGTTGGGAATAACGGCAAGTGCGTGTAACGAAACTGGATACGATGGGGCTCCGACACTGCTTGCGAGGTGGTAGATGACCAGTGGGCGCACAACGACGAATCGTCCCGCAGCCTTGGATGCTTCGCGTGCCGGCGGGCGTCCGCGCAACCCGGCACTCGACGAAGCGATCATCCTGGCGACCCGCGCCCGCCTCGTCCAGGACGGCTATTCCCGCATGACCCTTGGCGACATAGCAGCCGACGCCGGCGTGAGTCGTCCCACGCTCTACCGGCGATGGGACAACAAGCTGGAGCTTGTCGCCGACGCGCTCGACTACGGCTTTCGAAAGCAGCGCGATCAGTATCGCATCGACATTGACGGGTTGAAGCCACGCGAAGCCCTCGTTGAGGCTGTCCGCCGTCTGGATCCGGCGTACTTCAACCCCGACGCGATGGTGCTGATGGGCAACTTCGCCGGCGAGGTGGTCAGGACACCAGAGCTGTTCGAGATGCTGCGCAAGCACGCAGTCGAACCGCGCGTCTGTCTCGTCGAGAGCGTCCTGTCGCAGCTGCAAGAACGTGGGGCGGTGTCCGCAGGCGTCGACAAGCACACCGTCGCCACCATGTGCTTCGGGAGCTACTTCGGCGCCTTCTACCGCGGCGACCCAAGAGAGACGATCCCCGAGAGCGTCGTCGCTGTCGTGTGGCCAGCGATTGCTGCCTGACGGGAGCGGGCGCGGTGTAACGCGGCGGAGTGACGCAACTTCTTCGAGCGGTCCGAGATGCCGTTGGCCGACCACCGGTGGTCGGCCGCCATTGCCGGCACCGTCCGAACGGTCCCAATCGCAGCCGTGCCAGTTCTGGTACGCGACGGAGATGTCTGGTGCGGCAGCATCGCCGTCACCGTGGACGACCGAGCGCCGTTCTCTTTCGTGTGTAGACAGGACCCCGAGTACGTGGCCGAGACTTTCGGCAACGGCTCTAGCGCCCTCAAGGGACGCCTTGGCGGGGGACGTTGCCGTTGTTCGACCCGGTCTTGGGTCGCAACCACGTCGGGTCGACGTGAACATGCTGCCGCCCTCCGGGTGGACTACCCGAAGGACGACAGCTGGCTCTCGTGCTCAATGACCGATGAGCTCGCTGGTCGCGGACGTGGGGTTGTCCGCGGGCGGCTTCGGCGAGTGGGCCGTGCTGGTGGGCTGCGCGTCGTCGTGGTTCTCGACGGTCAGGTGCGGCAGGACCCGGTCGAGCCATGCAGGCAGCCACCAGTTCGCGGTGCCGAGCAGCGCCATCGTTGCGGGCACCAGCATCATCCGCACGATGGTGGCGTCGATGAGGACGGCGAACGCGAGCCCGAGGCCCAGCATCTTCAGCGACGGAATCGGGCTGAAGATGAAGCTGGAGAACACCGCGACCATGATGAGGGCGGCGGAGGTCACCACCCGGCCTGTGCCGGCCAGGCCACGCGCGACGGACTCGGTGTTGTCACCGGTGCGGTCGTACTCCTCGCGGATGCGGGAGAGCAGGAAGACCTCGTAGTCCATCGAGAGCCCGAACAGGATCGGGAACATGATGATGACGATGACCGACGTGATGGTGGTCGGCCCGTCCAGGCCCAACAGCTCCGCGCCCCAGCCCTGCTGGAAGACGACGACGAGGAGCCCATAGGCGGCTCCGATGGACAGCAGGTTCATCACCGCCGCCTTCAGCGGGACGAGGATGGAGCGGAACACCATCATCAGCAGCAGGAAGGACACCGCGATGACGGCTCCGATGAAGAGCGGCAGCTTGGCCGACAGCTGGGCGTTGAGGTCGTCGGTGACGGCGGTGATGCCCGAGATGTAGACGTTGCCGGGGATGACGGCGCGGACCCGGTCGATGGTGGCTGAGGTGTCCAGGTCGGCTGGGCCGGTGGTCGGGGTGGCGGTGAACACGAGGGTGTCGCCGTCCTGGGAGGTCTGCGGTTCGCCGACCGAGGCGATACCCGGGACGGCCGCGATGTCGTCGGCCACCGCATCCACTCCAGCGGCGTCCGTGCCCGGGGCGCTGAGGTCGACGACGACCATCAAGGGTGCGTTGATGCCAACACCGAACCCTTCGGTGAGCAGGTCGTAGGCCTGGCGGTGGGTGGTCTCCTTCGGGGCGTCACCGGCGGCCGGGAACCCGGTCTGCATCCACAGTGCGGGGGCGGCGAAGGCCAGCAGAAGGGCGACGGAGCCGAGCAGGTAGGGCCACGGGCGGGCGGACACGCGGTGCCCGAACCTCCACCAGGCGGTCTCCTCGGCGGCCTTGACCGGGCGATGACGGCGCCCGATGCGACCGGTGTCGATGCGGTCACCGAGCAGGCTGAGCAGTGCCGGGAGCAGGGTGACGGCTGCGATGACCGAGGAGAGCACCATCATCGCGGTCGCGAGGCCGATGGAGGTCAGCACGCCGACACCGGTGATGACGAGCGCTGAGGTGGCGATGACGACGGTGCCGCCGGCGAACACGACCGCCGCACCGGAGGTCCCCATGGCGCCGGCGAGCGCTGTCTGGTTGTCGCGGCCGGCGGAGCGGTTCTCCCGGTAGCGGGCGACGACGAACAGGGCGTAGTCGACACCCACGCCGAGTCCGACCAGACCGGCGACGGGGATGGCGGAGACGGACACGTCCATGAAGCCGGCCATCAGGGTGATGCCCCCGATGGCGGCACCGACCGCGACGAGGGCGAGACCGATGGGCAGGACCGCGGCGACGAATGTGCCGAACACGACGAGCAGGACCAGGAGCGCGACGAGCAGGCCGACGCCGACGTGACCGGAGTCGCCGCCTCCCGCGTTCAGGAACACCGCGTCGCCACCGAGCTCGACCCGCAGGTCGGTGGCGTCCGGACCGGTGTTGATGCTGGTGACGCCCTGCGAGAGCGTCGCGAAGGCCGGCTTGCCCATCTCGCGCTCCGCGACGTCGAGGGTCATCAGCGAGTACCCGATGTGGCCGTCCTCGGAGATGGTTCCGGTCTGGAACGGATCGGTGACGGACGCGACGTGGTCGAGCCGGGCCACCCTCGCCAGGACGGCGGTGACGTCTGCCTGGTCCTCGTCGAGTGTGGTGCCGGGAGGTGCCTGGAACACAACGAGGGCGTTGCCCTTGGCAGCTTCGGGGAAGTTGCTGTTGACGAGGTCCATCGCCCGGGAGCTCTGGCTGCCGGGTGCGGAGAAGTCGTCGACGAACGTGCCGCCGCCGACGGCCGCGAAGAAGAAGACGGCGACTACCGCGAGCACCCAGCTCGCAATCGTGCGCCACGGGTGCCTCGCGCTGGCCATCGCCAAGGCGCGGGTGAGTCGGTTCATGGTCGTGCCTTTCGAGTGTGGTGGCCGGCGGTTGTGGCGCCCGTTCCGAGATGTCCGGGGCTGCGCGGCGGCTGCTGTGTCGGTGTCGGTAGTGCCTTGCTGGACCGTGAACCTAGGAACCGGTGTGGTGAGCGGTCGTCACCACACGTGGTGAGCAGGGTGGTGATCTCTTCCAGGCTCATGCCGAGTGCCGACTGCGGGCGGTTGGGGTGGGTGACGTGGGACGCCCCCGGCTCCAGAAGGGGGAGCCGGGGGCGCTGGTGCGGTCCTGGACCGCGAGGACGTCGGGCGGGGGCCGCATCGGGGAGAACGGCTTCCGGCCGACGAGTCAGGAAGCTCCGCGTTGCAGGCGGTCCGCGGCCGGGTGAGACATCAGGCGGCGCGGCGGGCGAGGATGCGACCGCGGGCCTGGTGCAGGCGCGGCATCAGCCCGTAGATGACGATGGGGACCGCGATGGTGGCCAGGACGAAGGTCCGCAGGACGGGGTTCGCGTCCTTGAGTGATGGGCCGATGGTCAGGTTCAGCACCGTGAGGGTCGGGAAGACCGCGATCCAGATCATCAGCGCGAGTTGGTGCTTCGAGGGTGGTCCGACCGGTCGGACCACGCCGATGGCCAAGCTGGTGCCGGCGCTGGGGCTCGGGGTGGGGGCGGGGTTGGACATGGTGATGCTCCTTCGGAGTCGGGGTTGGTACGCCGGGTCAGTGGGGTGCTGGTCCGGACCAATGGGGGCGGCGTGTCTGTGGGGTAGGTCCGAGCCCGACTCAGTCGATGGCCTCAGTCGGTTGGGCTCAGCCGAGGGGCTCAGTCGGCGGGCTCAGCCGACGGGAAGGCCGAGGCGGAAGTTGGTGACCGCGATGGGCAGGTCCTCGTCGACGAGGTCGTGGTTGATGGCGATAGCGGCCGCTGACCCTTCGCCGGCGGCGGTGATGACCTGGGCGCGCGGGTTCACTGCGTTACCGGCTGCCCAGACGCCCGCAACGCTCGTGCGTCCGGTGGCATCGACGGTGACCCAGCGGTTCTGACCGGTCTCGCAGCCGAGGCCGGTCAGCAGGGTGTCGTTCGGCACGAACTGCGGGCGGACGAACACCGCGCTCCGGGGCACGACCTGGCCGCCGTCGAGTTCGACACCTGTCAGCCGGTCGTCCTCGATGACGAGGCGGGCAACCGGCGTGTCGACGACTCCGATGGCGCGGGCGACGAGCTGCTCACGTTGTGCGGCGGTCAAGGATCCGCCGTTGGCGAAGAAGACGACGTCGTCGGACCACTGGCGGACGATGTGTGCGTGCGCCAGGGCGTCCTCGATGAAGGCAGGGTCGCCGCCGAGCACGCCGAGGGGCTGGTCGCGGACCTCGTAGCCGTGGCAGTACGGGCAGTGGAGCACGTCGCGTCCCCACCCTTCCCGCACGCCGGGGATGTCGGGGAGGTCGTCGCGCAGCCCGGTCGTGACCAGGATGCGGCGCGCCTTGAGCGTGGAGCCGTCCGCGAGCAAGACCTCGAAGCCACGGCTCTGGCGAGCACTGGTGCGCGGGCACGCGGTGATGGTCGCGACCGTTCCGGAGACCAGCCGGCCGCCGTAGCCGGTGACCTCGGCGCGGCCGGCTGCGAGCAGCTCGGTCGGCGCCAGCCCGTCGGAGCCTAGGAAGCCCTGCATATGGGCCGCTGGTGCGTTGCGCGGATGGCCCGCGTCGACCACGGCGACCCTGCGACGGGCGCGAGTGAGGACCAGGGCTGCTGAGAGGCCGGAGGCGCCCCCGCCGACTACCACCACGTCGTATTCGTTCATGCCACCAGAGTCGTCCGACACCACGTCTTCGACAACCGTTGTTGCTGATTCTGGGAACGAGGCGGTGCAATGGGGCGCATGGACGACTCTCGAAGCACCTCCGTATCTGCCAGCGCTCCCGTGGGCAGCACCGGCCCGATCGCGGCCGCGCTCGACCTGGTCGGCCCGCGTCTGCGGCGTGTTCGCGAGCAGCGCGGCGTCACTCTCACGGAGGTCGCGAGGCTGACCGGGATCTCCAAGAGCACCTTGTCGCGGCTCGAGAACGGGCAACGACGCCCGAGCCTGGAGCTGCTGCTGCCGCTGGCTCAGACCTACCGGGTGCCGATCGACGACCTGGTGGGCGCACCCGAGGTGGGTGACCCGCGCATCCGGTTGAAGCCGCGACGCGTCAACGGGCGCACCGTCCTGCCGCTGACCCACCCTGGTGGCATCCAGGCGTGGAAGATCGTCATCCCCAGGGGCCAGTCGGAGCCGAAGCCGCGCACGCACGACGGGTTCGAATGGCTCTACGTGCTGTCCGGGCAGATGCGGCTCGTCATGGGTGACCAGGACATCGTCCTAGGCGTCGGAGAGGCCGCCGAGTTCGACACCCAGGTCCCGCACTGGTTCGGCAGCACCGGCGACGGACCCGCCGAGGTCCTGAGCATCTTCGGCCGCCCCGGCGAACGGATGCACACCCATGCCAGTACCTCCGAGTCCGCGCACTGACGCACAGGGCGTCAGGGTGCTGGTCGACCCCGCGCCGACGACGGCGTTCTGCCCTACGCTCAGGGGGCCGTCGGTCCGACGCCCAGGAAGGGGAGCCGCATGGCCGACCCACTGGTGGAGACGAAGCTGCTCCAACCGAGTCCGCGACGCGACGTCGTCGCGCGGCCCCGCCTTGCCGATCTGCTCGAGCATGCGGACGGCTCACCGGTCACGCTGGTCTCTGCACCCGCGGGGTTCGGGAAGACATCGCTCCTCGCAGACTGGGTGAGCACCGGACGGGACAGCCCTGGGGGCGAGCATCCCGTCGCGTGGGTCTCGCTCGACGGCCGGGACCGTCAGCCGACTACGTTTTGGACCTACGTCCTCCTGGCCCTCGACCGAGCGGTCCCGGGCACCGGTGCTGCTGCGCTCACGCTGCTCCAGTCCGGGCAGGCGCCCGTCGAAGCCGTGCTCGCCGGGGTGGTGAACGAACTCAGCGTCCAAGCTGGCGACGTCACCCTGGTCCTCGACGACTACCACCTCGCTGACAGCGTCGATGTCGCGGCCGGGATGACGTTCCTCGTCGACCACCTGCCGCCCCAGCTGCGGCTGGTCATCAGCACCCGCGCCGACCCCGCACTGCCCCTGTCGCGGCTGCGGGCACGAGGAGAGCTGCTCGAGGTCCGCGCATCCGATCTCCGCTTTACCGGTGAGGAGGTCGCCTCCTACCTCAACGACCTCCACGGCTTCGCGCTCACCGTCACCGACATCGCCTCGCTGGAGACCCGCACCGAAGGCTGGGTCGCCGCGCTCCAGCTCGCCGCCATCTCGCTACGCGGTCGCGACGACCCTTCCGCGTTCATCGCCGGATTCGCCGGCGATGACCGGTTCGTCGTCGACTACCTCGCCGACGAGGTCCTCAGCCGCCAACCCGACGGCGTACGCCGCTTTCTGCTCGACACCTCCATCCTCGCTCGAGTGACCGGGCCGCTGTGCGACGCGGTCAGCCCGCCGTCGAGGAACGCCAGTGGCGCTCGTAGCGGTAAGGCGATGCTTGAGACGTTGGACCGTGCGAACCTCTTCCTCGTCCCGCTCGACGACCGGCGCACCTGGTACCGCTACCACCACCTGTTCGGCGACGTGCTCCAGTCCCATCTCCTCGAGGAACGCCCCGGGGACGTTCCTGAGCTGCACCGTCGAGCGGCTGACTGGTATGCGGCGGCCGGCCAGGTGGAGGCCGCGGTACGGCACGCGCTGGAGGGCGGTGACCTCGACCGGGCCGCGGACCTCATCGAGAGCTCGTTTCGAGCCCTTGGGCGCGAGCGACTCGAGGACCTGCTGAGCCGCTGGGCACGCCGGCTGCCCGATGAGGTCCTACGGGACCGCCCCGTCCTCGCGGTCGCGCTCATCGGCGGCCTGATGGCCAGCAACCAGTTCGACGGCGTCGACCGCCGCCTCGACCACGTCGAGGACCTCCTGGCCAAGCCTGCGGCAGACCTCGTGTTCGTCGACCCCAAGGAGTTCGACCGGGTCCCTGCCGCGGTCGAGATGTACCGCTCCGCGCTCGCCCTCCTCGGCGGCGACCCAGCCCGTGCCATCGCCCGCGCCAAACGCGCCATCGTCGCCGCCGTCGAGGGCGACGACCTCGCTGTCGGGGCAGCGGCGGCGCTGTCCGGGCTTGCGTCCTGGTCGACCGGGGACATCACGGCGGCCCATGCCAGCTATGCCCGGTCCATTCCGGCCCTGACGCGGGCCGGGCACATCGCCGACGTGCTGGGCTGCTCCATCGCGATAGCCGACATGGAGCTGCGCCTGGGTCGGCTCCGCGACGCCGAACAGACCTTCGCCCATGCGCTTGGGCTGGTCGAGGCGAACACCCCGCCCGGGGCAAGCGTCATGCGAGGCACCGCCGACATGCTCGTCGGCCTGAGCCGCACGGCGTGGTACCGCAACGACCTGGTTGCCTCAGCCGAGCATCTGCGTCGCTCCGACGAGCTGGGGGAGGCAGCCTCTCTCCCACAGAACCCGTACCGGTGGTGCGTCGGCATGGCCCGACTACGGGCGGCCGAGGGCGACCTGGCCGCCGCCCTCGAGCTGCTCGACGAGGCCGAGCGGGTCTACGTCGGCGACTACTCGCCGAACGTGCAGCCGGTCCACGCGTCCCGTGCTCGAGTTCTCGCCGCGAGTGGCGATCTTGTCGGTGCGCGTGCGTGGGCGCGCGATCACGGGGTCGCGGTCGACGACGAGCTGTCGTACTTCCGCGAGTACGAGCACATCACCCTCGCCAGGGTGCTGCTGGCAGAGCACGCCGCCCACGGGTCTCCAGGGCCTGCAGGGTCGACAAGGTCGACAGGGTCCTCAGGGTCGCTGGATGCCGCGTTGGCTCTCTTGGGCCGTCTGCTTGCCGCGGCCACCGACGGCGGCCGGATCGGGTCGGTCATCGAGCTCGAGGTCCTGCTGGCCACCGCGTACGAGGCGAACGGGGACCGAGGTGCGGCGCTCGAAGCGCTTCGCCACGCGGTCGACCTCGCCGAGACCGACGGCTGGGTCCGTGTGTTCGTCGACGCCGCGTCCGCCCTGACACCCCGGCTCCGCGAGCTCGCCACCACCCAGCCCCGGTCCGGATACGTCCACGAGCTGCTGGACGCCATGATGGCCAGCAACGCCGCGAACGGGGTGGCTCGCGGCGCCGGGTCCACGACTGCACCGTCGGCCCAGTCAGCACCGCGTCTCGAACCGCAGGTGGGGCTGGTGGACCCGCTGAGCGACCGGGAGCTCGACGTGCTGCGACTCCTCGGCTCAGACCTCGACGGGCCCGCCATCGCACGCCATCTCGTCGTGTCCCTGAACACGGTCCGCACCCACACCAAGCACATCTACACCAAGCTCGGCGTCAACAACCGGCGCGCCGCTATCAGCCGAGCCCACCGGCTCGGCCTCCTGACGGGCTCCGGGGTCCGCTGAACCTGATCTGCTTGGCCCGCGCGGCCCACGGTCAGCGTGTCGGTGCGAGCTTCGGGGCAGCAGCAGTTCGCGCGCGAAGGGGGGTCTGGAAGCCCTTCGCGAGCAACCAGATGGGCAGCACCAGCGCTTCGAAGAGAGCGCCGGGCACGAGAAGAGCCTGTCCCGCGCCGGAGTCCATGCTGAGGACACCGAGAAGGTCCAGCGGCACACCGACCGCAAGACAGGCGTAGCCCACGAGTCCGAGCAGCGCGATGGGCCGGGGCACGAGCCGCGACACGAAGAGCAGGTAGGTGAGGACCAGGCCACCGGCGGCCGTCGGGACGTAGACCCACAGCAGGTAGTTGGGAACGACCTCCAGCTGGATCAGGAGGTAGATGCCGCAGGCCGCCGAAACAGTGAACTCCACGACCCGCAGCACCGGATACCAGATCGCCAGGCGCGCATCGACGGACTTCAGGACCCGGTACATGAGCAGGCCGATACCGACGACCGCAAGGCCGGCGCACATCATGAACAGGACACCTGCTGTGAGTGCTGTCCGGCCGGCGTCGCTGTCGGTGTAGGCAGAGATGAGACTGGTGCCGGCGATGGCGGTCGCCATCTGGGTGAAGAACAAGATTCCTACAGCGGTCGCAGTGCTATTTCTCGAGCTCATGACGAGCTCCCCTCTGCCGACGGGCAACGCCTGCGGCACTCGCGGGATGACACCTGTGCAGCAATCGCTGGCAGGAGTGTTCACACGCAAGATGAGTGCCATGCGGCGTAGGCCGAGACCCTGGGCGACCACCACGTCGTGTGTGACCCACAGTCCTCGCACACGCCAGCGGCCACAAGGGGTGTTGCCGAAACCGGGAAGACGCGACCTCAGCACCTTGGATCAGCGCGGGCGGCAAGTTCACCACCGTGGTCACCACATGATGTGACGACCCCTCATCGCTTCTGCTCCTAGCTTGCAGGCATCAGCACGGCTCCAGCTCTCGCTGGAACCGTCAGGACCAGGAAGAGGAGCACTTGGTGAACACCCCGCCCGCCGGCCCGCATGAGCCCGGTCTGTACGAGATCCGCATCGAGGGGCGCCTCCACGAACGGTGGCTGGCGTGGTTCGACGGCATGACCCTCACCAGTGTCACCAACGCGAGCCCGGACATCCCCGGCAGCGCCGGTAGGGGCGTCACCACGGTCCTTCGCGGCCCCGTCGCGGACCAGGCCGCCCTGCACGGGATTCTCGCCAGACTTCGCGACCTCGGGATGCCGCTTATCTCTGTTGCCCGCGTCGAGCCCAGCCCCGCGGACCAGCTTGGGAGCACCACCGGGAGCGAACGATGAACCACCTCGCAACACCGGCCGCCGTCCGCAGCCCGACCTCGGGCCGTGAGCGGATCCCGCCCAGCTGGCCGATGCCCCTCGCACTCCTCGCGTTGAGCTTCATCCCGCTCACCGCCGGCACCTTGCGTGTGATCCAACTCCTCGGCGGTCCCGCGGTCATCCCTGCCGACGCCAGGTTCACCGGGTTCCCGGTCGCGCTCGTCGTCCACATAGTCGGCGCCGCGATTTTCGCGCTGGTTGGCATCCTCCAGTTCCTGCCACGATTCCGCCGCCAGCACCTGACCTGGCATCGGCGTGCGGGCCGCGTCATCGCCGTCGCCGGTCTCATGGTCGCCGGGTCCGCGCTCTGGCTAACACTGGTGTACTCACCACAGCCGGGCACCGGCGATGTCCTCTACGCGTTCCGGCTGGTGTTCGCCTCCGCCATGGCGGGCGCAATCGTTCTCGGGGTCTGCGCCGCCCGCGCCCGCCAGATCCCGGCCCACCGGGCATGGATGATTCGCGCCTACGCCATCGGCCTCGCCGCCGGCACCCAGGTGTTCACCGAACCCATCGGCGGCGCCCTCCTCGGCACCGGCGACGTCCGAGACGACCTCGCGAAAGGTGCTGGCTGGGTAATCAACCTCGCCGTCGCCGAATGGGCCATCCGCCGCCACACCCGACCGACCCACGAACGACGCCGCCCGAAGCAACCAGGAACTCATATCCTCGGAACCCCAACATGAGCGCCATCACCGGGAGACCCCGCCCTTCTCAGACCCTAGGTAACGCGCCGCTGATCGTGCGAGCGCAGGCGGCCGTGGGACGCAAGTCGACGCGCGCCCGACTGCCGGCGAAATGACGCAACTCCAGGGTCGAGCAGAATGCGGCAGACATGGTCGCCGTTCTCGACCGTGACGGTCGCCAACATGGGATGCTCAGCTGCGTGGAACAGCCCAGTCTCGTCGCGTCGGAGCCTGCGCCTGCGCGAGCGCGCGTCTCCCCGGTGCCGATTGCCTTGGCGTCCGTGGCGGCGGCGCTGGCCGTGCTGTGGATGCTGGTGTGGCTTCTTGGCGTCTCTGTCTTCCTGTGGTCACCCAACGACCTCATGCCGGAGGGTGTTCGGGCGGTCGACCCGACCGCCACGGAGATTGCACGTGCTACGGCTCAGCGCGTCGGCGTGCCGCTTCTTGCGGTGGCGGCCCTTGTCGTGACCTGGCGAGCGGCGCACCGGCGTCGGGTTGGCCGCTGCTGGGTCGCGGCCCTCGTGACGATCGGCCTCGCTCTCGTCGCGTTCGTCTGAGGGCGTTCGCCATCGGTAGCGGCGAGTATCGGCGCGACGCACGCGTCAATCTGAGCGGATCTCGGCTGATCCGATAAGTCGGCGGGGACTGGCGGCGGTGTGACGCGCGTCCAGGACAGCGTGAGATGCGGCTCCGGATTGCGCCTAGAGCCAGGAGAAGACCACGTCCCAGACGAACTCGGCGAGGTCGACGATCTTGTCTTTCAGCCGATGGACTCTCGTCTTGGGCTTCTCATCGGTCACTGGTCAAGGCTAGGCGGGATCGGCTCGAAGCACATCGGGAACCGATCGATTTTGCTCGCGTCGTGGCTCCTGCAAGTCGGGGGAGGAACCCGGCGGACCCAGAGCGACGTATGTCAGAGGGCGCTGACCCGGCGGTGTGACGCACCCGCCTTGGGACCGCGGGGTGTACAACCACAGTGTGGTTGACATTCCCGAAGGGGCTGACTGGTCACCCGCTGACCATCCGTACGCCATAGCGGTCTCCGAAGCGATGTGGTGGCGATGTGCTGTTCAACTCGCGGTGGTGCGGCTCGGCGATGCAAACGACCTCCGCTCAGCGCCGGTGAGTTCGAAGCAGGTTGACGCACGGAACCTGGTGTTCGCATTAGTGCAGTTGCTCGCTGCCGAACAGTTGGAACAGGTGGCTCTAGCCGGTTTGGGGGTGGAAGCCAACATCGGCGAGAAGCTCGCGAGTGCACGAGATCGCTTCCTCACCGCGCTGCCCGGTATCGCGGAGATGCGGAACGCCCTTACGCATTTCGACGAATGGGCCCTTGGGTACGGTCGGGGTCCGCAACGTAGAAGTGTCGTCGAGGGTTCGGAGCGGCGAGACGTCGCCAGTGCCTTCTGGGGTTCGGATACGGCTCGAATGAGAAGGTGGTAGGGCTCGGGCCGTTCAAGATCTCGGTCTCGAACGCGCTTTCAGCCGCGCTCATGCTGGAGCGGGCGATTGGCGCCGCCGCCATGGAGGTTGACCGTCGTTCTCAGTGACCGGAGTCGGACTCGGCGGCGTGACGCAGCCGTACGGCAGGCTGACCAAAGGGGAGGCCGTCGACGACGTCGACTTTCGAGGTCGGCGTCCTACTCCATGGCCCGCTTCCACTCTGCTGAGGGACTGCACTTGTGGTGCAGACCGAAGAGCCGAGCGGGGAACCACCACTTGACTGCGCGACCGACCGCGTTTCGGCGATACCAACAATCCCGGTCGCAACCGCATTCGCGATTGCGCGGATTGTGTATCCGCTGCAGCATCGTGCGTGACACGCCCTGACCTACGCGGTGTGGGAACCATCAGTCGGGACTGCATCGGTAGATCTGAGCCCACCGGGCGGGCGCACAGGGCTGACGCGGCGGAAAGACGCGCCTTCGGACGCGACCCCCATGCCGCGGCTGTGCACGCTGCCGCCAGCATCGCCGGGAGAACGGCGCAGCAGCCCACTGCGCAGGCGGCAGGCGAGCTACTCGGCTCCGCTGAGGAGGATGATGAAAATGAGCAACATCAGACCCAAAGCGACCGCGGCGAATATCAGAGCCCCAGACGCGAACAGCAGCCGCCGAGATACGGAATGGTCGGCCTCCAGTCGCGATTCGGCGAGCCATACCTCAAGCACGTAGCGCGGGGCCCACTCGACGTGCGGATCGATGGCTTTCAGCAACGCCGCGATGCGGATGATGTCACTCACACCCGGAGCCGTGATCCGCACCCGACCGGCCGCGTCGGCCTTCATGCTCCGCACGCTATCGCCTAGCAGCTCGTGGCGGGAAGCCGCTACTGCCATTCGGCCGGCAAGACGAGCGGCGCGATGTCATCCAAGGCGGCGATAAGACGCACCCTCGACGGTCCGGCGGGTCGCGGCAGACAACCGGCGGTGTGACGCGGCGACGTGACGCTGGCGCCACCGTTCAAAGACGGACGCGTTCGCAGGTCTGGCCGGTGACCTCGGCGATCAGCTCGAAGTCCTTGTCCAGGTGCAAGACGGTGATGCCGGTGAGCTCGGCAGTGGCTGCGATGATGAGGTCGGGGATCGATGGGGTTCGGTGCTGGCCCCTGCCGGCGAGGAGTTGCTGCACCTCGAGCGCGCGGTCCTCGATCGTAGGAGTGAGGTACTCAATCGGCATCGCGGATATGGGCGGGGTGCTGAACGTGGTGCGGGCTTGGGCGGCGTTGCGCGCCGAGTAGCCGATCTCGAGCCGCGTCATCGTTGTGATCCGTACCAGGCCACGTTCGATCCGGTTCGCCCACTGCTCGGCGTCCGGGCTGTCGCCCAGGCGCACGAGGGCCGACTTGTCGACCAGCCAGTTGGTCACTGCCACGCCGCGTCCATCACCTCTGGGTCGGCCAGGTCGGCGAAGTTGCTTGCGAAGGCGCGCAGGTCATGGCTCGAGACTCCGGAGCTTGACACGGCCGCGTCTGCGGTCAGACGGCGTCGGATGTACTCGGCGCGTGAGAGGCCCAGGCGTGCGGCGTGGGCGTCCACTTCCGCCAGGACGTCCTCGGGGATGTCACGGATCAGTACGTCGGCCATCTCGACCACCTCCTAGATATCTCATGATATCGCACGCGACGGCGAACGGCGTACTGGGCCGTCGAGGCGAGCTCCGGTGGCGCCGCAGCGGGTTCGATCAAGGCTCGCTCGGGGAGCGAGGTTGCCGCGCAGTATGGCGATGCCGCCCTCGGCATGGGCAGCGGCTTGGACGGAGGACTGAGTGGGCGGTCATCGAGGTTGTCGATGGCCTGGATCGGCAATGAGGGGTTCCCGACAGAAGCCGGCCTGGCCACAGTGGGCTTCTCATCATGGGAAAGGACCAGGTGCAGCGCGTGGGAGTGTCCATGTTTCGCGACCGGCCAGTCGTCGGTAGAGGTAAGTCGGGGGGCCGCCTCGCCCTGAGACTCATGGGCGAGCGAGGGTGAGCACGGTGCGCGTGGGGATCCTCGGCGCAGGCGGCATCGCGGAACGCGCGATGGTTGAACCAGCCCGGGTCGTGGAGGGTGTGGAGGTCGTCGCCATCGGCGCTCGTGACCCGGGGCGGGCGGCCGACTTCGCCCAGCGCCTCGATGTGCCGGCGTCCGGCGGTTACGACACCGTCTTAGCCCACCCGGAGGTCGACCTGGTGTACCTCGCTCTGCCGCCGATCGTTCACACCGAGTGGGCCTTGCAGGCCCTCGCCGCCGGGAAACACGTCTTGTGCGAGAAACCACTGTCCGCCAACGAAGCCGGAGCGAGGTCGATCGCCCATGCGGCCGCAGCACGGGGGCGCCGAGCGTTCGTGGGCTTTCACTACAAGTTGCACAGTTTCAACCGACAGCTCTTCGAAGTCATCGCCTCCGGGGTGCTGGGCGAGGTCCGCGACGTGGAGATCGACTTCTCGATCCCGCACTTCGTCGTCAAGCCCGGGAACATCCGGCTCGACGGGGACCTGGCCGGTGGGGCCGTGATGGACGTCGGCTGCTATGCCGCGGACCTCCTTCGAGCGACCCTCGGTGAGCCGACCGTGGTGTCAGCGGAGGCCCAGCTCTATGCGGACGATCCCCGCATCGATCTGCAGACCGACGCCGTGCTGAGCCTGCCTGGCGACATCCCGGCCCGGGTACGTGCGTCGTTCATCGGCGACGACCGCGGCAGCATGTCTGTGCGGATGATCGGCTCGGACGCCCGGCTGGAGGCCACCGGCGTCATCGTGCCGCAATTGGGCGCAACGCTCACCGTGACGTCGGGCGAGCGAGTGTTGGTGAAGGAGAGCGGCGCGGAGGGCGAGAACAGCTACGTGCGGCAGCTGGAGCACTTGGTCGCCGTACTCGACGAGGGATCCCCCAGCATTCTGGACGCCGATCAGGCGGTCGGGACCATGCGGGTCGTGGATGACATCTACCGGGCGGCGGGCCTCCAGCCGCGCTGAGCCGCCGCACCACTGTGAGGAAGAGAGACAACGATGACGACCGAGACGACCGAGCGGAAGGCCGCCGAGCCGACCTCCGAGCCGAACCCGGAGCTCGCGGACCTCGGTGACCTCGGGGAGCTCCGCGTCGCGGCGCAGCGGCTGATGCCGGAGGCGTACCGCGACTTCGTGAACAACGTCGGAATGGAAGAGACGCTGAGCGCTGACCTGGCGGCGTGGGAGCGAATCCTGTTGCGTCCTCGCGCTCTTGTCGATGTCAGCGAGATCGACACCGCCGTGACGGTCCTCGGTCAGGAGATCGCGGTGCCGGTGATCACCGCACCGTTCGTCGGTTCTACCTTCGTCCACCCCGAGGGGGAAGTGGCGACGGCACGCGGAGCAGTCGCCGCTGGGAGCATCACGACCCTCAGCATGACGGGTACGCGCGCCCCGGAGCAGGTCGGCGCGGTGGCGGCGGGACGGTACTGGCAACAGCTCTACTGCGTCAGGGACCGCTCGATCGTCAAGGACGTGGTCGATCGGGCGGTTGCGACCGGAGCCGTCGCCCTGTGCCTGACCGTGGATCTGCCCGTGATGCCGTCGTTCTCACCACCGATGCGCCGAGCATCCGAGGCGCTCGGCGAGCTGTGGCGCACCGATGCGCACGCCATGTACATCGCGCGGGACTACGCCGACAGGCCGTTCGGTGCCGCATTCCCCGATCCGGGCGTCTCGTGGTCCGACATCGAATGGTTGCGGAGCCTGTCCGAGCTCCCCCTGATCCTCAAGGGCGTCATCCGTCCTGAAGATGCGGTCCTCGCCCGCGAGCACGGCGCGGCCGCCGTGATCGTGTCCAACCATGCCGGTCAGGGCCTGAGGTCGTCTGAGCCCGTGGCGCACAGCCTCCCCGCGATCGTCGACGCTGTCGGGGGTGACCTGGAGGTCTTGGCCGACTCCGGCATCCGCTCCGGCCGTGACGTGCTGCGCGCTCTCGCATTGGGCGCACGGGCCGTGCTGATCGGCCGACCGATCATCTGGGGTCTCGCGGTCGGCGGTGCCCAGGGAGTGGAGCGTGTGTTCGAGATCCTGCGCGGTGAGCTGGCCGAGGCGATGGCCCTCACCGGCGCCCCGCGGATCGCCGACATCGACCGGTCTGTTCTCTCCCCGCGCTCGATCCACGGCCAGGCCTGACACTGGCGCGAGCCCACCAGCGAGCACAGGAGAACGGGTGAAGATCGGGATCGTCGGCGGCACAGGCACCATCTCGACCAGCGTGGTCACGGCGCTCCTCGAGCGTGGACACGACGTCACGTGCATCACGCGCGGCCTCTCCGGCGACGTCCCGGACGGGGCCCGGGTGCTGGTCGGTGACCGCAACGACCTCGACTGGTTCATCCCGGCCGTGCGTGCCGCTTCTTTCGAGGCGGGCATCGACTTCATCAGCTATCAGCCCGAGCAGGCTCGCGCCAGTCTCGAGGCGTTCCGGGGCGTGGGGCGCTTCGTGCACACCTCCACCGTGGCCACCATCGGGGACGACTTCGACTGGCTCCCGGCCACGGAGGAGCATCCACTCCGTCCGACCCATCCCTATGGGGTGAACAAGCTCCTCATCGACCGCATGTACCAGGCCGCGTACTTCGCCGAGGACTTCCCCGTCACGATCCTGAAGCCGTCAACGACGTACGGACAGAACAACGTCATCCGTCAGATCGGGTGGGACACCACCTGGGTGGATCGCATCAGGCGAGGGCTGCCGATCGTCAAGATCGGCGAGGGTCACCAGCTGCACCACATCCTCCATGCCGAGGATGCCGCACTCGGCTACGCCGGTGTGCTCGAGCACGACCACTGCGTCGGTCAGACCTATCACCTCGTCAACCCGCTGCACACGACGTGGGACGAGGTCCATCGCACCGCCATGCGACTGCTCGGCCGTGAGGTGGAACAGGTATCTGTCGCCGCAAGCACGCTCCAGGCTCTCGATCCCCAACGGTTCATGCTCGTCCCGGGAGTCCTCGCCCGCAATCAGCTCTTCACCGCGGCCAAGCTGCAGCGGGACGTCCCGGAGTATCGCCCCGCCGTGTCGCTGGAATCGGGATACGCACGAGCGTTCGAGGCACTCGATCGTGGGGACGGGATTGAGTCATCCCCCGTGGGCGGGTGGGAGGACCGAGTCATCGATGAGCAGGGCGCGGCCGTGAGACGGATCCTGTGAAGCCCTTCACTTCGGCGAACAAGATCTCGAAAGTTGGAGAGCATGACCGACCTGCGCAGCAGTGAGTGGTACGGCGGCGACGGCCGCAACGCCTACATCCACCGTGCATGGATGCGTCGTGGACTCCCGACCTCGGCCTTCCACGACCGCCCGCACATCGCCATTGCCAACACCGCGTCCGACCTCACCCCCTGCAACGCCCACCTGACGGAGGTCGCGGCCTCGGTCAAGAACGGCATCTACGAAGCGGGCGGCATACCCCTTGAGCTCCCCGTCGTCTCCCTCGGAGAGACCCAAGTCCGCCCCACCGCCATGCTCTGGCGCAACATGGCAGCGATGTCGACCGAGGAGATGCTCCGGGCCAACCCCATCGACGGCGTCGTCCTCCTCGGCGGATGCGACAAGACGATCCCGTCCCTGCTGATGGCGGCATCCTCGGTCGACCTGCCCGCAGTCGTCGTGCCCGGCGGCCCCATGCTCACCGGCCACTTCCGCAATGAGGCCCTCGGATGTGGCACCGACGTCTGGCGTCTCTCCGAGGAGGTCCGCGGCGGCACCCTGAGCGACGCGATGTTCCTCGAGAGCGAGTCGTCCATGATCCGCAGCAAGGGCCACTGCAACACGATGGGCACGGCATCCACGATGGCGCTCGTCGCCGAGGCCCTCGGAACCATCATGCCGGGCCTCGCCGGCACGCCAGCCCCCGACGCCCGCCTACTGGAGGCCGCCCACGAGACCGGACGGCTCGCCGTTCAAATCGTCGCCGACGACCGACGTCCCTCCACGTTCCTGACCAAGGCGAACTTCCACAACGCCATCGTCGCCCTCGCCGCCATCGGCGGCTCCACCAACGCGGTCGTGCACCTGCTGGCTATCGCCGGACGCCTTGGCGTCGACCTCACGATCGACGACTTCGACCGCATCGGCGCGAAGGTCCCGCTGCTGGTGAACCTTCAGCCGGCCGGTCAATACCTGATGGACGACCTCTACCGAGCCGGCGGATTCCTCGCCGTGATGCGCGAGGTCCGCGACCTGCTGGACCCCACCGCCCTCACCGTCACCGGCCGCCCCTTCGTCGACTACCTCGACGACGCGCAGATCTGGGACCGTGACGTCATCACGCCACGCGACCAGCCGCTCAAGCCGGCCGCCGGCATCAGCGTGCTCCGCGGCTCGCTCGCCCCGGGCGGCGCGCTCATCAAGCCGGGCGCCGCCTCGCCACACCTGCTCCAGCACCGCGGACAGGCGGTCGTCTTCGACTCGATCGAGGACTTCCACGCCCGCATCGACGACCCAGACCTCGACATCGACGAGAACTCCGTGATGGTGCTGCGCGGATGCGGACCGAAGGGATACCCCGGCATGCCGGAGGTCTCCAACATGCCCCTCCCGACGAAGCTGCTCGAGAGGGGCGTCCGGGACATGGTGCGCATCTGCGACGGCCGGATGTCGGGAACCGCCTACGGAACGGTCGTACTCCACGTAACACCCGAAGCCGCGACAGGTGGACCGCTCGCAGTGGTCGAGACAGGCGACTGGATCATCCTCGATGTCGCCGCCGGGCGCCTCGACCTCGACGTCCCCTCCGAAGAACTGGCAGCACGAACGCCCAACAACGCGACCGTTCGGGGATTCGCCAACCCTGCGCGCGGGTGGGAGCGGCTCTACGTCGACCACGTGCTGCAAGCAGACCAGGGTGCCGACCTCGACTTCCTCGTCGGAAGGACCGGCTCGAAGGTCTCACGTGAGTCCCACTGAGACGCTCATGGCAACAGATTCCGTGCTCGTCGCACGACTGCGGGACGCCTGGGGCCACGTCGGCACACGCGCGAGCGACCGGCTCGCCGCGGCTGCCGGCTCACAGGCCCACGCCTCGCGCGGGCGGTCGTGATGGACACCTACAAGGCCGTCCCGCTCCTAGGCACGGCGGAGGTGGCAACACAGAGACCGCACTACCTGGCCGAGGGACCCATCTGGGATCCGATCCGCTCGGTCGTGCTGTGGGTCGACATCATGGACGGTGCCGTCTACACCGGGCGCCTGACCGACCAGGGACGGATCGACGCACAAGACCGGATCGAGTTTCCCGACACCGCAGGAGCGGTCGCCATCGCGGCCACGGGGGACCTCCTGGTCGCCGGGACGCACCGGCTCTACTACCGAAGCCCTGGCGGAGACATCGAGGCAGGACGCCAGCTCATCGACGGCCACCTACGCAGGTTCAATGACGGCAAGCCTGACCCTTCCGGCCGCATGGTCCTCGGAACCAAGGGCCCCACCAGTTCCGAGCGGCTGTTTCGCATCGACGCGGGGGAGACGGCCACCGTCCTCGACGAGGACCTCACCCTCGCCAACGGGCTCGCCTGGAGCAGCAGCGGTCGGCGCCTCTACACCATCGACACCTTGACGAATCGGATCTTCGTCCGCGACTACGACCCGGAGACCGGCTCCGCTGGGACACGAACGCTGCTCACAGTCCTCAACGAGGGCCACCCGGACGGCATGACCACCGATGCCCAGGACCACCTGTGGGTCGCAGTCTGGGGTGCGGGCTGCGTTCTTCGCCTCTCGCCCGAGGGCGAGATCATCGGTCGCGTCGACGTGCCGGCCCCCCACACCTCCTGCCCCGTCTTCGCCGGGCCCGACCTCGACACCCTCGTCATCACGACGGCGACCGAGGACCTCGACACCAGCCAACAGCAGAGGTTCCCGCTCTCGGGTCGGCTCTTCACCTTCAAGCCCGGCGTCACGGGCAATCCACCTCATCTGTGGTCCGGAACTCGCTAGCCCGCCACCTCCCTCGGAAGGAACACCATGAAGCTTGTCCGCATCGGAGATGTCGGCGCCGAGCGGCCCGCCGCACTCGTCGACGACGAGCACTTCGTCGACCTCTCCGACGTCGTCTCCGACTTCGACGAGGAGTTCTTCGGCAGTGGCGGCCTCGAGCGGATCGCTCCCATCGTGGCCGAGCGTGCCTCCACCGCGCGCCAGCCGCTCGCAGGCCAACGCCTCGGCGCACCGATCGCCCGGCCGCACCAGATCATCTGCGTCGGGCTCAACTTCAGCGACCACGCCGCCGAGACCGGTCAAGACGTACCGAGAGAGCCAATCCTGTTCACCAAGTCGCCGAACACCCTGATCGGACCCGACGACGACGTACGAATTCCCCGCGGTGCCACCAAGCCCGACTGGGAGGTCGAGCTCGGCATCGTCATCGGCAAACGGACCAGCTACCTCGACTCGGTCGAGACTGCCGCCGACCACATCGCCGGCTGGGTCCTCGTCAACGATGTCAGCGAGCGCTCCTTCCAGATGGAACGGGGCGGCCAGTGGCTGAAGGGCAAGTCTGCCGAGACCTTCAACCCCGCCGGGCCTTGGCTTGTCACCCCCGACGAGATCGACGACGTCCTTGCGCTCGACATGTGGCTCGACGTCAACGGGACGCGGCGCCAGTCCGGCTCGACCGGCACGATGATCTTCGACCCCTATTTCATCGTCCACTACATCAGCCAGTTCATGGTTCTCGAGCCCGGCGACCTCATCAACACGGGAACCCCGCCGGGCGTCGGCATGGGCTTCACGCCGCCGATCTGGCTCCAGCCCGACGACGTGATCGAACTCGGCATCAGGGGGCTCGGTCGCCAGCGCCAGCGCGTGCTGGCACCCCGGTAGGGCGCGGCGTGCGCGCCTTCGTCCTTCACGGGCCACGCGAATGGTCTGTCGAAGATGTCCCCGCACCCGAACCGGACCCGAACGAGGTCGTCATCGACGTCGAGCGGGTCGGGGTCTGCGGCACAGACGCCGAGTTCTTCACCGGAGAGATGGCCTACCTCCATCAAGGCCACGCCAAGTACCCAATGACGCTCGGACACGAATGGTGCGGAACCGTTCGAGACGTCGGTGCTGGCGTGGACCCTGGCTGGCTGAACCGGCGCGTCATGGGCGACACGATGCTCGGGTGCGGGTCGTGTCGGCGCTGCCTGCGCGGACACCAGCATGTCTGCGAGGAACGGTCAGAAGTCGGTATCCGCAACGGCCGGGCCGGAGCGCTCGCCGAGCAGATCGCGGTACCGGTCTCCTCCCTCCACGCGCTCCCGTCGACAGTCGACGTCACGGCCGGCGCGATGGTGGAACCCGGGGGCAACGCGTGGCGGGCCGCCAGTGCGGCACATGCTCGTCCGGGAGACCGGGTCCTGGTCCTCGGCCCTGGCGCGATCGGCACCCTCACCGGGCTCTTCCTGCGCGCTGAAGGCGTCGAGGTTCACTTCCTCGGGCGCTCGGAGGGCTCGTTGAGCTTCGCGCGGCATCTCGGCTTCGACGACGCCTGGACGACCGACACGGTCCCCGACGCCGCCTTCGATGCCGTGGTGGATGCTTCGAACGCAGCAGACCTGCCCGCCTATGCGGCCGAGACGGTCGAACCCGGCGGCCGCGTCGTCTACATCGGGCTGGCCGGAAACCCCAGTCTGGTCGACTCCCGCGTACTCGCGCTGAAGGACGTCACGGCAGTAGGGATCCTGTCCGCCTCACCCGGGCTCGAGGCCACCATTCGCGCCTACGCGACCGGGCGCGTCGACCCGAGACCGCTGGTCGCCGCGACGGTCGGCCTGGCCGAGGTCGGTGCCGTGCTCGAGGGTGAACGTCCGGCCGACGCTGGCCCAGGCCCCAAGATCCTTGTCAATCCTCACGTCCTCTAGCAGGAGATGCGCACATGAATGACTTCGACGGTCTCGTGGCCGTTGTCACCGGCGGCGCCAGCGGCATCGGCGCGGCAGCGGCAGCATGCCTCCGTCGCCGGGGCGCTCGGGTGGCTGTGCTCGACATGAACGTCTCAACGGTTCCGGCTGACCAGCTTGCCGTCACCTGCGATGTGACGGACACCGAGTCGGTGGTCGCAGCAGTCGCGGCCGTCGTCAGCGAGTACGGCGCCGTCGACATCGTGGTGAACAACGCAGGAATCGGCGCGATCGGATCGGTCGACGTCACCCACGAAGCCGAATGGCGGCAGGTACTCGACGTGAACGTGATCGGCACGGCACGCGTCACCGCCGAAGCGCTGCCTCACCTGCGACGGTCCAACCACGCCTCGGTGGTGAACATGTGCTCGGCGGTCGCTTTCGTCGGAGTGCGCAACCGGGCCGCCTACAGCGCGAGCAAGGGTGCCATCCACGCGCTCACCTTGGCGATGGCAGCCGACCACGTCGAGGACGGCATCCGCGTCAATGCGGTCGCTCCCGGAACCGCTGATACGCCATGGATCACGCGTCTGCTGGCGCAAGCCGACGACCCGGACGCCGCGGCCGAAGCCCTCCGAAAACGGCAGCCCATGGGTCGCCTGGTCACTGCCGAGGAGGTCGCAGTCGCGATCGCCTCGCTTGCCTCGCCACTGGCCGCATCAACGACAGGCGCCATCCTTCGCGTCGACGGAGGGATGACAAGCCTGCGGCTGTGAGCGCGGCGGAAAGACGCTGCCAGGCGGCTGGCCTGGGTGACACGTGAGCACCGGCCGCCGGTAGCGTGCCTTCATGACAGACGTTGTGCTTCGTGTCCGGTTCACCAGCGGTGAGCACACTGACGTGAGGTACGAGGATCCAGATGCGACCGATGAGGACAAGCTCGTCGAACGCGTTGTAGCAACGTTGGCATCTGAGCCAGGTGTCCTTCGTTGCCAGCACGGGGATCGGCTGCTCGTGCTATTCGCGCGGGGCGTTGCCTCCATCGAACTAGGGCCACGAGGCGCGATCCTCTGACTAGAACCGGCGTCATGGTCGAGCTGATCAATGGCGGCTACTTGTTGACTTCTCTTACGGCTCCGGCCCGGCCAGGCTGGTGTCGAGGTGCTCGACGGGACGCTCTCTATTCGCGGCTGCCCAGCAATTTCGGATGTTGTGGCTCTCTTTCGGGCTGCGTTCTCGTCGAGCGCCGTGGTGAGGTTGTGGCTCAAGAGGGGACTGCCCCGAGCTCCAAGTAGCTCTGCCCTTCCTCGCCGATCCAGGTAGCAACTGAAGAGGACGGAGGCGAGAAGGAGATGGGCCGGATGATCGTAGGGGTCGATCCGCACAAGCGGTCGGTGACCATCGAGGTCATCGACGACCAGGGCGTGGTGGCCGCCACTGGCCGGTTCGGCACGAAGAACCGGGACTACCACTCGATGCTGGGGTACGTGCGCCAGCAGTGGCCCCATCACCGGTGGGCCGTCGAGGGCGCTCAAGGAGTGGGTCGACCGCTGGCGCAGCGGCTGCTGGCTGACGGCGAGACGGTGGTCGACGTGCCCGCGAAGCTGTCCGCCCGGGTGCGTGTCTTCGATACCGGCAACGCCCGCAAGAGTGACCCGGTCGACGCGCATGCGGTCGCCGCGGCGGCGCTACGCAGCTCGAAGCTGAAGGTGCTGACCTTCGACGAGGAGCTGATCGCGCTGCGGTTGCTGGCCGATCGTCGTGATGAGCTCTCCGCGCTGCGGGTCCAGACCGTGAACCGGCTGCACCGGCTCCTCGCCGAGCTCATCCCCGGTGGCGCGCCACGGAACCTGACCGCGACCAAGGCGCAGAAGCTGCTGGCTGGGGTGAGACCGCGGACCGTGGTGGGCAAGACGACGCGGCGGATGGCCGCCGAAGAGCTGGCGGACCTGGTCCGCGTCGACCGCAAGCTCAAGGCGATGCACTACGAGCTCAAGGCCGCCGTCCTGGCTCAAGGCTCGCATCTGATGGACCTGCATGGGATCGGCCCGGCGGGAGCCGCAAGGATCTTGGCCGATGTCGGTGATATCGCCCGCTTCCCTGACCGCGCCCACTTCGCCTCCTGGAACGGCACCGCTCCACTGGACGCCTCCTCTGGAGACCACACCCGGCAGCGCCTGTCGCGGGCCGGGAACCGACGAATGAACCACGTCCTCTACGTCGCCGCGATCACCCAGATCCGGCAAGAGTGCGAAGGGCGCCGCTACTTCCGACGCAAGCTGCAGGAGGCCAAGACCGGCAAGGAAGCACTGCGCTGCCTCAAGCGGCGCCTCTCAGACCTGGTCTACCGGCAGCTGCGAGCCGACGCGGCCGCGGCCGCAGTCGGTTCGGCAGACGCGACACACCAGGCTCAGGCGGGCCCGGGAGGGCACTCGGGGACGACTGCAAAGTCCAGCGTGGCCGACCTGTACACCCCGGTCGTCGGCTCTTCGGACCAGCCACAGCCCGAGCCCGCAGCACCGACGCTACCCTCCCGACCACGACCTCGAACACCCCACGCAGCTTCGGCTCCACCGCCCCCGCGCCGGCGTGCAGGAGCCGTCAAGATGGAGCGCCCCACCGGACGAACGACCTTGACGGCGACAAACACCGGCGCACACTCAAAGGCGCCGAACCCGGGTCCTTGACACAGAGGGGACCCGGTTAGACGCACCGCTCTGGGCGTACTGGTATCTGGGTAGATCCGGACGACAACGTCATCAGGGCTCGGTCGGAGTCTGTGTTGCCACGACGAACCGAGGGCGGCGCAGCGCGCCGATCGTCCGCCAAGGGCGCCGCGTCGCGCGGTATCGCCACGCGAGACGGAAGGAGTCGATCGGGTGCCGGTAGAGCCAGAACCGGTCACTGATCACTCTCGCGGTCACCTGGAGCCCGAGCTCGGTCTCAGGGTCATCGTCATCGACCTGGCCAGGTAGGGCACGAAGCCGTGCGGCAATCTCGTCGATCGGTTGGCCGTGCCCGGTGCGGTGCAGCTCGGTCCATGACTCCCGCCGGAGCACCATCGTCGCATCGTGGTGCCGTCGATATGCCTGCTGTGCTCGAAGATCGTCTCGGATGGGCGCTGGCCACGTATCGACGTGGTCCTGGGTGGCGGGATTGTGCCAGCCTTCGTGCTCCAGGAATGCGATGGAGACGCAGTTCGGGCTGTACATCGCCGAACCTTCGTCGACAGCGGGAAGCAGCGCGGTCACGATGCTCAAGGCGAGTTGGTCGTCGCCCTCCTGGTACGCCGTGAGGACGCGGCGGGCCGCGGCGTGACACACGTCGAACGCGCCGGCCACGCCCCAGCGTCGTTCAGATGCGGCGATCGCCTCGCGAAGCTCGGGCACCTGAGCGCGAAGGTGTGCGACGAATCGATCATCGTTGGTTGGCTCCCGGGCCGGCAGCGGCAGCCGGTGCTGATCACCGTTCCAGTAGGTAGGGCGCCAGTAGTAGAGCGCTTCGGTATTCACCGGCCATCGGTCGTCGTCCAGCGCAGGGACGGTCCAGTCGAGATCGGGATCGAAAGGACGCCAGCCCTCGTCGACCGGCTCGTCCTGCCGGGGCTTGCGGACCTTCCGCTTGAACACCTGATCCATCGCGCCGAGCCGTCGATAGACCTGCTGCGCCTCGGCAAGGCTGATCCCGTTGGCACCGTCGGGGCTGAGTGGATAACGCAGCTGTCCGCCGTCGTCCTCCCAGAAGCAGATCGGGCAGAGCTCGTAGTCTCCCGGTCCCTGAGGAAGAGTGAGGTGGCCACAGCACGGGCACGGGAAACGACTCACCGAACTATCCTCACCTACGCGTCCTCGCTGCGACGGCGAATGGCGATACAACGCTCTGTGTGCCGTAGCCGAGACGCGGCTGCTAGACGCACCCCTTGGAACGCGCGACTCGCGGCAGACTCCGCGTGCGCCGCGTGGGCACTATCCGGTCGCCCATAGCATGGGCGCATGTTCTCGCGTCGCAGGCGACCGCCGCCTGATTGGGACCCGAGCGTCGCGGCCGTCGAGGCAGTTCTCCAAGCGGCTGCATCTCGCTCAGGCGGGGAAGACCTGCACCGAGATGGGCGGCTGCGGGTGACTCATGCCGTATGGCTCTGCGCGTGCGAGACGCAGTATGAATCGCCGGTTTGGCTCATCTACGCGGCCGGTGAGGACGGCATCGGCTGGCAGCGGGTCGCCCGGTGGACGGGGGACTCGGACATCGTCGACGCGGAGCATGCCACCGGCGGCCACCCGGCCCCTGAGGACGTCTTGGAGTGGCTGCGCGGCGTGTGGCCCGACCCTTGGCGTGGCCACGGTGACTTCCCCCAGGACGCCTTCATTTACGAGGAGCTTCAGCAAAGGATCATCCGCTCCAAGTAGCACCTCTCGGAGCGATTCGAGCGCGGTGTCTCCGACATGACGGGTCATCGGCAGATCCGGTAGGTCGTTAGCGCCCGAACGCGGAGCCGAAGCGACGCACCCGGCGGTGTGGCACACCCTCGGCGCCTGAGCTCATCGCGGCAGATCCGGTAGGTGGGATGCTGCGTCCGTGCCTGACCACGCCGACTACCCCGCTAACGTCTTCACCTGTTCTGCTAATGCGCCGAACGGTGCGAGGTACTTCATTCAGGTGGTGCCTTCCTTCGGCAGCGTCGGACCGACCGTCCTTGCGTATGGAGACTCGATCCGCCAAGGGCCGATCCTTCGGCTCGTGAACCGCTTGCTGGTTCGCGTCCAGCCGGCAGCGAGACGAGTCGATGGCCACATGCTGCTCGTCACAAGGGTCGATGACGACGAGCAAGTCCTCATCGAAGACTGCGCGAGTTTGGGTGCTGGCCGCGACAGAGCCCATGAAGTTGCACAGCAGATTCGTTCGGGCACATTCAGTCCGGACGCCTGATCGGCGGTGCGTCCACACGCCGTGACCCGCCAAGGCCCGGCAGCGGTCGCCAACCATCGGCGGATCCCATACTCAGGCACGCCGACTGGCGGCGGATAGCCGCGTCTCGTCACGATAGGTCGCGGTCGATCCGACGTGCCCTTCACAAAGTCAGCCCGCAACGTCGTGCTCTCGGGCCGCCCGTTCGTCGGCCACGCGTCCAAGAATCCAGGTCGCCACCGATGCGGTGACTGCGCCAACGACGCCGATGCCGATGATCATGAGAACGACGGCGATGACGCGCCCTTGGAAGGTCACCGGATATCGGTCCCCGTAGCCGACGGTCGTCACGGTAGTTGCGGCCCACCACAGCGCGTCCCCGAAGGTCGTGATGTTGGCTCCGGGCGCGTCCTCCTCCGCATCCAGAGTGGCGAGCGCGCCCACAACAACTGCCATGACCGCCGCACCGGACACGTAGACCAACACCCGCCCGGCCAGGTTGCGTGCCGCTGACCGGTCGAGGATGCGGACGAGAGTGAGGAGGCGGAGTAGTCGTAACGGTCGAAGCACTGGCAGCACCACGAGCGCCACGTCATACCAGTGCGCCAGCGCGTAACGGCGCACATCCTCGGCGAGCCAGAGACGGATGGTGAGGTCTATCGCGAACGCAACCCAGACCGCCCACGACACCGCGATGAGGAACGTGCGTAGGTCGGGGTCGATGCGGGGGTTGAGCACAGGCCATGCGTAGGCGACGAGGAAGGCTAACGCCAACAGGATGAGCGGTACTTCGGTGCGGCGTTCCCACCGCTCGACGGCCGTGAGGTCGGGAGCGGTCACCACGGGTCGATCGCGGGTCGCGAGCGAGGGACACGGGGCACATACGCAAGGTAAAGGGGGGAGCGCTTTTAGCGGCTGTTGACACGCCCGAATATCGCGAAGTGCCGACATCCCCAAGCGCGGCCCGGAGGACTCGACCAAGGCGTGGGATCACCGCACATCGGAGCCATGACGTGAATAGAAGCATCGCTGACAAAGCCATACTCGCGGCGATGCGACACACCTCGAAGCCGACGGTGTGACGCATGTGTATCCGGCTCAGACGCGCCTCACTTCCGATCGAGCGCTGCCGCTGCTGAGAACTGCAGCAATCATGAGCCGAAGGAAGAGGAACATAATCCGAACGGTCCACACCATGACTTGAATCGTGAGACTGACGATGATGAACATCAGCGAAAACACCATCCCGATCACGACTCGATCGTCGTAGATTCGCGTGAGGGAAGGATGCGTTTCGCGCCGACTGCCGACCAGGGCTTTCTGAGGTCGACTTCACGTCTGTCTCGCGGAGTGACCGCCATCGCCCTCACGCCCAACGCCTCGCTATCGGGACGTTCGTCCCTGATGCTCTTGAAGTGCTCGATTCGGTTGGATGCGTCTGGGAACGTTCGGTGGGTGAGTAAGAGCCGGCCGCACCCGCCGAGCACGGGGCGCTCGGCATGCCGTCGACGCTCGCAGCGAATGTGTCGTGGCGCAACGAGCCCGGAGTCAGCCGCGCATATACCTGGCTCGACGACGGCACTGTCGTCGGCTATCGCGACCTCGTCACCGGTATTGACCAGCCTGCGTCAGCGGACTGGGTCGATCTGCTGAAGGTGTCGGTCGAGAGCTGGCTGGCGACCTACGGGGTGCCGCATGCGCGCATCGGACCAGAGCGCGAACCCTTCGTCATCCCACCACGAGACGGTGGATTCCGGAACCGGTGGCGGCGCCGCAAGGCATTGCGTCAAGACGCCGTGAACAGGCAGGCCTGGGCGCGGTGGTGGCTCGATCACCCGACTTGGCGGGGGCCGATCGATCCTCCGCACGGAGGTTGGCGCGACCTCGTTCGCAACGAGGCGGGCGACGCGCTGTGGCGGCGGGCGGCGTCACTGCCCACGCCCGGATTCTTCGATCATGCTGGCCGACACGAGCTGCGGGCATGGCGCACGGGAGCTCTCGGCGAGGAGACCGTCGCCCGCGACCTATGGCAGCTCAGCCGTAACGGACTATGGCGCCATCTTCACTCCGTACCCGTCGGAACCCACGGCTCCGACATCGACCACATCCTCGTCGGCCCCGGCGGCGTCTTCACCCTCAACACGAAGAACCACTGCGGCGCCAACATCTGGGTCGACAGCAACACCTTCATGGTCAACGGCCAGAAGCAGCCTTACCTGCGCAACTCCCGCCACGAGGCGGAACGCGCCAGCAAGCTCCTCACCCGAGCCTGCGGCTTCCCCGTCCCCGTGTACGCCGTCGTGGTGGTCGTCGATCCGCGCAACCTCACGATCCGCCAAGACCCGACCGACGTCGCGATCACTACCCGTCGCCGCCTCAAGAGCTGGATCTCGACGCAGCCGAACCTGCTCGAACAGACCCAGGCCGACGCAATCTTCGATCAGGCGCGCCGCTCAAGCACCTGGACGGCGGCTCGGGGCACGTGACAACATGCGCGCAACCGAGCGGAATGACGCACTGCTGCCCGGTGACGAGGCGCGTGAGCGCAGCCCGGTCTGCCTGGGCCGATCATCGTCGGGTTCGAGGCATGTTGTCGTCCGGCGTCTAGGGTGCGGTGGTGGACGTCGCCGCGCTTGTCATCTCGATCCTCGCGTTGGGTGCAGCTATCGCGTCAGCGGTCTACTCCCGGAGGCAAGCGGGGTCAGCTGAACGGACCGCGCGAGTAGAGGAGCAGCGGCGTCGCGATGAGCGTGCGCCGACGTTCGAGGCCACCATTGAGGACGTCAATGGAGACGGATACTTCTACCGGTTGCGTCTCGTGCTCACGTCGAACGAGGAACTGGAAAGGGTAGAGGTCAGGCTGCCAAGAGGCTGCTCCTTCGCCTTTACCGAGCACGTGCTCGGCGTCAAGGCACCCGACGTCGCCGATTCGACGACCGTTTCTGTTCTGCCGCGAGCGAGGGACCTTGCTTGGCGTGTTCAAATCGTCAGCGAGCATCATCGAGGGGACGAATGGCTGGAGGTTCGAGCCATTTCGTCCCGTGACGGCCAGACGTGGACCGTTCCGGTTCTGGTTCAACCGCCGTACGGCCCCCTGAACAGTGTCCCGTAGCCGCCTGACTGTTTGCCAGGTTCCGAACTCGGTCGCCTGATCGCCAGGCGGCTACTTGTTGACACGCCTTGTCCGGGCGACAGCCGAGATCAGCTTTGCGCGAAGCTGCTGACCCGCGAGTGAGCCGCACCATGGGCGGCTAGGCCGGCCTGACTCTTCGGAAGTGACCCGAACCCGGTGGCGTCGTGTTGTCGTGTAATCGCAGGCTATTGGCCTAGCGTCACGTCATGACTGATCCCGCGCGATGGGTGGTTACGGTTGTTGTGTCGATGCTCGCGGGCGCTGTAGGCGCTGGGCTCGTCCTGTTCGCGGCTGGTCGGCCGCTCGTCGACCATGCATATGAGCAAGATGGTGGAGTCGTGACCACGTCTGTCCTTACGGACGAGTTGCTTCCCGTGCGGACTGACGTTGACGACCTGAGCAGTCGAACCGACGACCTAAG